>JACPYV010000008.1 GCA_016195825.1 Burkholderiales bacterium
GAGCTCCTTGAGCAGGTCGCTCTTCAGGTCTGCGCGCGAGGCGACGTCCAGGATCTCGAACAGCGTGACCAACGCGAAGTGATGGTCCAGCGCGGTCTCGCGCGCCATCAGCGCACCGAGGCGGTCGAACAGGTGTTCGAGGCGGAGCATCGTGCGGATGCTCTCGTTGAACGGGTACTCGTACAGGACCACGGTGGGAGCTTCAGTCAGGGCGCCGCGATTGTTTCACAGCCCCAGCGTGCGGCCAGGCTCGAGACCTCGTTTCCGAGCGCCGCCAGCGAGATGCCTTCGTTGACCAGCACCGCATCCGCCGCGGCGCGGCGGGCCTCGCGTGTGGCCTGGGCGGCCAGTGCACCCTGCACGCGCTCCAGCGTCCAGCCCGGGCGCCGCCGCACGCGATCGATCTGGGTCTCTATGCTGCAGTCGACGACCAGCACGCGTGCGACTCGGGCGCGCCAGCGGCCGGATTCGACCAGCAGCGGCACGTCGAAGACGACGAGCCCCGCGGTGGCGGCGTCGGCGTCGGCCAGGGCTTGTGCCGTGATGAGCGGATGCAGGATGGCCTCCAGCCGGCGCTTCGCGTCTGCATCCGAGAAGGCGAGGGCGCGCATGCGGTCTCGGTCCAGCGCACCGTCGGCGGCGACGTAGTCTGCGCCGAACTGCGCGGCGATGGCCGGCATGGCCGCGCCACCGGGCAGCGTCAGCGCGCGCGAGATGGCGTCGGTATCGACGATGGCCGCACCAGCGTCACGCAGCAACCCGGCGACCGTGCTCTTGCCGCTGCCGATGCCGCCGGTCAGCCCGATCCTCATCCGGCCAGCATGGGGTACAGCGTCAGCAGCAGTTGCTGGCCGAAGAACAGCGCTGCCAGCCCGCCGCCGACCAGGTAAGGGCCGAAAGGAATGGGCACCTCGCGGCCATGGCGACGGGCCAGCACCATGTAGATGCCCACCACGGCGCCTACGGCCGAGGACAGCAGGATGATGGGCAGCAGCTGTTGCCAGCCCAGCAGCGCCCCCAGCGCCGCGAACAGCTTGAAGTCGCCTTCGGCCATGCCGCGCCGGCCGCGCAGCAACTGGTAGGCCGTGGCCAGCGCCCACAGCGAGCCATAGCCGAAAAGCAGGCCCAGCGCCGCATCCGGCAGGCTGACGGGCGTCCAGTGCTGCCAGGCGGCCGTGAGGCCCAGGCCCATCAGCGCGAAGTTCAGCCCGTCCGGTAGCAGCGTCGTGTCGAAGTCGATCATCGCCAGCGCGATGAGCAGCGCGACGGCGGCCAGGTAGACAAGCGTGGCTGTGCTCGGCCCGAAGTGCCAGGCGATGGTGGCGAACAGCGCCGCGGTGGCCGCCTCGACAATGGGGTAGCGGGCGCCGAAGGGGGCCTTGCAGGCCGAGCAGCGGCCGCGCAGGCGCAGCCAGCCGATGACAGGCAGGTTCTCATGCCAGGCCAGCACGTGACCGCAATGCGGGCACCGCGAGCGCGGGCGCGACAGGCTCAGCGACGGGCGCGCCTCAGATTCGGCGCCCAGGCCTTCGGCAAAGCCCGCGATCTCGTTGACGCGCTTGTCGGCGGCGCCCAGGCCGCGCTTGAGCATGGCCTTGTCCTGCAGGAACTCGGCCGTGTCGGACAGCCATTCCCGCTCCAGCATCAGTGGAAGCCGGTAGATGACGACGTTCAGGAAGCTGCCAATGCACAGGCCCAGCAGGCCCAGCACCCAGGGCGAGAGCCACATGGCCCATTCAGGGGAAACGAGGGACATGACGCTCAGACCACCGTACCAATCTTGAAGATGGGCAGATACATCGACACGACGATGCCGCCGATGAGGCCGCCCAGGATGACGATGATGAAGGGCTCCATCAGGCTGGACAGCGCCTTCACGGCCTCGTCCACCTCGTCCTCATAGAACTCAGCAGCCTTGCCCAGCATGTGGTCCAGCGAGCCGGACTCCTCGCCGATGGAGGCCATCTGCAGGACCATGGTCGGGAAGATCCCGGTGGTCTGCATCGATGTCGTCAGCGCCGAGCCGGTGGAGACGTCGCGCTGGATCTGCTCGGTGGCTTCCTGGAAGACGGCGTTGCCTGAGGCGCCACCCACCGAGTCCAGCGCTTCGACCAGCGGCACGCCCGCGGCGAACATCGTCGACAGCGTGCGCGTCCAGCGTGCGACGGCGGACTTATACAGCAGGTCACCGAACACAGGGATCTTCAGCAGGATGCGGTCCATGCGCTTTTGCATCTTCTCGGATCGCTTCCAGGTCTGGATGAAGAAGTACAGGCCGCCGCCGATGGCGCCGAAGATGGCCCACCAGTAGCTGACGAAAAACTCCGACATCGCGATGACGATCAGCGTCGGGGCTGGCAGGTCAGCGCCGAAGGACGTGAACACTTCCTTGAAGGCCGGGATCACGAAGATCATGATGACCGCGACCACGACGAAGGCGACGGTCAGGACCGCGATCGGGTAGGTGAGGGCGGACTTGATCTTGTTCTTGATGGCGACCGTCTTCTCCTGGTAGATCGCCAGCCGGTCCAGCAGGGCCTCCAGAATGCCGCCCGCCTCGCCCGCCTCAACGAGGTTGCAGTACAGCGCGTCGAAGTACATCGGGTGCTTGCGAAAGGCCGAGGACAGGCTGGTGCCGGTCTCGACGTCTTGGCGGATGTCGTTCAGCAGGCGGGTCAGGCGCGGGTTGGTGGCGCCACGCGCGACGATGTCGAAGGACTGCAGCAGCGGCACGCCGGCGCGCATCATCGTGGCGATCTGGCGCGTGAAGACCGCGATGTCCTTCTGCTTGATCGAGCTGCCGCCGCTGACGCGGCGCTTCTTGACCTTGTTGACGAGGATGCCCTGGCGACGCAGCGTCGCGCTGACCATGGCTTCACCGCCGGCGCGCAATTCGCCTCGGACGATCTTGCCATTGCGGTCCTTGCCCTCCCACTCGAAGACGAATTCCTTGATGCCTTTTGCTGCGGCAGTGGCAGTGGCCATGCGCTCTCCTCGAGACTTGTTTATTCGTTGGTGGCCGACAGGACTTCTTCGAGCGTGGTGATGCCGTTGCGCACCTTGACCAGACCCGACTGCCGCAGGTCGCGAACGCCTTCCCTCTTGGCCTGTTCGGCGATGTCCATCGCCGTTCCCTCGGCAAGGATGATGCGCTGGATCGCCTCGGTGATGGGCATCACTTGGTAAAGGCCCAGCCGGCCCCGGTAACCATTCGTACAGTTATTGCAGCCGACGGCGCGGTAGGGCTTCCAGCTGCCGTCGAACTCCTCTTCCAAGAAGCCGGCCTTGAGCAGCGCATCGCGGGGATAGTCGGCGGGTTGCTTGCAGTTCTCGCAGAGCTTGCGCACCAGGCGCTGGGCCGTGATGAGCAGCACGCTGGACGCGATGTTGAACGGCGCGACGCCCATGTTCAGCAAGCGGGTCAGCGTCTTGGGCGCGTCGTTGGTGTGCAGCGTCGACATCACCATGTGGCCGGTCTGCGCCGCCTTGATGGCGATGTCGGCCGTCTCCAGGTCACGGATCTCGCCGACCATGATGATGTCCGGGTCCTGGCGCAGGAAGGACTTCAGCGCGGCTGAGAAGTTCAGGCCGGCCTTGTCGTTGACGTTGACCTGGTTGATGCCGGGCAGGTTGATTTCGGCCGGGTCCTCGACAGTCGAGATGTTGACGCCCGGCTGGTTCAGGATGTTCAGGCAGGTGTACAGCGACACCGTCTTGCCGGAGCCCGTCGGGCCCGTCACCAGCACCATGCCGTAGGGGCGGTAGATGCAGGCGAGCAGGCGCTCCTTCTCGATCTTCTCGTAGCCCAGCGCGTCGATGCCCAGCTTGGCCGAGGACGAATCCAGGATACGGATGACGATCTTCTCGCCGAACAGCGTGGGCAGCGTGCTGACGCGGAAGTCGATGGACTTCGCGCCGAACTTCAGCTTCATGCGCCCGTCCTGGGGCACGCGTTTCTCGGCAATGTCCAGGCGCGAAATCACCTTGATGCGCGAGGCCAGCTTGTCCTTGATCGCGATGGGCGGCTGCGTGATCTCGCGCAGTTCGCCGTCGACGCGAAAGCGCACACGGTAGTGGAGCTCGTAGGGCTCGAAGTGCAGGTCGGATGCGCGCAGGTTGATCGCGTCGATCAGCATCTTCTGCAGGAAGCGCACGACCGGCGCATCCTCGACGTCGGCGATCTCGGCGGACTCCTGCGCCGGCGCCGCATCTTCCTCGGCGATGTCGAAGTCGAAGTCGCCGCCGGACATGGCTTCGAGCGACTCCGACGCGCTGACGCCGACGTTGGTCAGCATCTTGGCCAACTTGTCGTGCTCGACGATGACCCACTCGGGCTGCAACTGGGTCGCGAACTTGATGCGCTCGATGACCTCCAGCTCCGTCGGGTCCGCGCCACCGACGAAGAGCCGGTTGCCGCGCCGCGACAGCGCAATCACCTGGTATTGCTGGGCCAGCTTAGCGTCGATGACGTTCTGCGGCATGCGCTGCGGGTCGATGGCCGACAGGTCCAGCAGCGGCAGCGCCAGCGCGCTGGACAGCGTGTGCGCCAGATCGGCCGCCGACACCTGGCCGCTGGCGATCAGCGCGGTGACGAAGCTGGTCTTCTTGTCCCGCGCCTGCTTGACAAGGTCCTCGGCGGCCTTGGCTTGCAGCTTGCCGGCATGCACAAGCATGCGCGCGACCCCGGAGAGGGCGGACTGGAGCGGCTCGACGAGCGTGGTTTCCACGTGCGATGGCGTCGGTGACGGCAAGAGTGAAGTGACGATTGTGCCAGTCAAGGACAGCGCCCGCGTCGAGCGAATCCGAGGGATAACGGCAGGATTTCAGTACAGCCGCCGCGTGGGCTGTGGTCCCGCGTCCCGAGGGGGAGACTTGGTTGGGGTGAGAGGATTCGAACCTCCGGCCTCTACGTCCCGAAGGGCTTCACGGTCACCACAGGTCTGCGGGTCGCTGTACCCGCTCCTAGGTGAATCAGCAGCTCACCAGCGATTCCTGGCGGTTTCCAGACGTCGCATGCACCGGGCCGGTGCCGCAAGATGGTCGCAATGCGGCTTGCTTGATCTCTGAATGCACCTGGGTCTAGCGGGCCTGTTGCAGGATGGTTTGTCGTGCTCCGCTGCCGGCGTTTGTCTCACTCCAGCCGTCGCTCGTCATGGGGCGGCATAGTCGATGCTGAGCGTGTTCCGCAGGCGCTTCAGCCCTGACCAACTGCCGAGGCGACAGTAGGTGGCCGTGCCTGGTTTGCTCTTCGCCCGGTCGAACACCACGACGGACTTGCGGTCGTTTGATTGGCGCGAGACGTAGCAAATTCCGTCGACGATGGCGGGGTGGGCGTGCACGGCTGCTGCCCATTGCTGCGGCGGGTCGTAGGGCATGACGGTGGAGATGGAACTGTCCCCGACGAGCGCCTTCAATGCAGCGCCGGTGAAATCGGCAAGACGCAGTGTGCCGCCCATCGGCAGCCGCACCAACTGGCGCGAATCGAAGTCCGTCTGCGCCACGGAAATGCGACTTCGCACGGGCATTTCATCGTGAAGAACGGTCTCGGCCACGGCGGTGGGTACGTCGAAGCCCAGGTAGCAGGTGCCGAAGCCCATCGCCGTGTCGTCGAAGCGGTTGGCTCCGCTGCGTCCGAAGAAGGGCTCGCCACTGCTGAACCGCGAGACGCGATGGCGCTTGGTGGCGTCGATGTTCTTGATACGCAGTTTGAGCTTCGCAGCCGGTGGCGGAGGTGGCAGCCGGGTCGCCATGCGTCAGCGTTGCGCGTAGCCGATGGCCGTCTGCTTGACCTTCTCAAGGTCGCCTTCAATCAGGGCCTGCAGTGGTGTGCGGGGCGCGCCCGTGCTGGGCTTGGCCGACGAACCCTTGCTCGCCCGCGTGGGTTCCCGGTTGAACGCACTGCGGTTTTGGGCGCGACAGCCCTCGCCGGTAGCGCCACCGAGGAAGCAGACCCGAAGACCGCTCCCCTTGCCGAAGACACTCGGTCTGAGAAGAAGGTTGTGAGGGCAACCTTGGCGTTTGGCAACGCTGCCGAGCGGGAGTTGGCCAAGCCGCGGGCGCAGTCACAAGCCAGCGTCGCGCTCTCGTTATCCTGATGTCAGGCTGGCCGGAGGCGGCACGGTGCTTCCGCTTCGGAGAATATCGCCCAAAGGAGATAGTTGCTCAGTATCTGCCAAAGGCGATATATTGCGGATATCGGTTAAACACGATATTTTGCAAATATCGCCTAGAGCCGATAAGCTGACGGCATGGACTACCCTGTTGCCCTCTCCAGCCAAGTCAAGCAGTACTTGCGCTCACTGCGCAAGTCACGAGGTTTGACTCAGTCGGATCTTGCCAGGCGCCTCGGCGTTGGCCAGTCGCGAGTAGCGGACATCGAAGCGAATCCTGGGGCAGTCAGCGTCGACCAACTGCTCCAGGTTCTTGCCGTACTCAACGCTCAACTGGTCGTACGAGACGCACACACCCTGCCAATGGATGCCGCAGGAAGCGACCCTCGGAAACGGAAGACGTCGACGCTCACAGACACAGACACAGAGACTGCCGACGCGCCTCGCGATCCAACAGATCTTCCCAAAGGGCAGTGGTGAACAACGTGCGCGCAAGAGCTCTTCATGGCTGACAAGCTAAGCGAACTTTGGGTATGGATGAACGGCGAGCACGTGGGCGTATGGCATCGCGGCCGAACCGGAAACCATCGCTTCACCTACGAGGCCGCTTGGCTGAACTCGCCGCGAGTGCGTCCTCTGTCCTTGTCGCTGCCCATTACGCCCGACAGGACCGTATCAGGGGACGTCGTCTCCAACTACTTCGACAACCTGCTGCCTGACGACGAGCAGATTCGTAAGCGCGTTGCGACGCGGTTCAAAACCAAATCCATCGACGCTTTCGAATTACTGCAAGCGATAGGGCGAGACTGTGTGGGGGCCGTCCAGCTGCTGCCGCCCGAGACCGCGCCTACCGGCTTCGACCGTATCGAGTTCGAGCCCATGAGCGATGCGGCCGTTGAGCAGCACTTGCGCGGCGTCGTCAGCACTGCTGGACTTGGCGGAGAGGACGATGTCGAAGCCTTTCGCATCTCCATCGCCGGAGCCCAGGAGAAGACGGCGCTGCTTCGTCTGGACGGCCAATGGTGCAGACCACTTGGCGCCACGCCAACAACGCACATCGTCAAACTGCCTTTGGGGCTTGTCGGCGGGCGTCGGTTAGACCTCACGCACTCTGTTCAGAACGAATGGCTCTGCGCCCAGTTCCTGCGCGAGCTCGGACTTCCTGTGGCTGAGACCGAGATGGTGCGATTTGGCGAGCAGTTGACCCTGGTGGTCGAGCGCTTTGACCGCGCTTGGGCGACGAGGCCGACTGACGGGAAACGCTGGATTGCCCGCTTGCCGCAGGAAGACTTCTGCCAGGTCTTGGGCCTTCCACCTTCGGCAAAGTACGAAAGCCATGGCGGCCCGAGCATGGTGCGGTGCACCCAAGTCCTGTTGGGCGGCCAGGCGCCGCAGGTCGACGTCTCCCACTTCCTGCGCACGCAGTTAGCCTTTTGGCTCTTGGCTGCTACGGACGGGCATGCCAAGAACTTCTCCATCTTTCTGCTTCCCGGCGGGCGGTACCGAATGACCCCGCTCTATGACGTCGTGTCAGTCTGGCCGGTCGTCGGAAACGCCGCCAATCAAGTGCCATGGCGGGCTACCAAACTGGCAATGGCTATCCGGTCCAAGAACGTGCACTACAACCTTCACAGCATCCAGCCACGCCATTGGCGTGGTGCCGCCGAGAAGTCAGGGGTGGCGGATGTGTGGGATGACATGCTGATGCTGTCGCGGCGCGTGGAGCCGGCGATAGCCGCGATACAGGCTCGGTTGCCGGCGGACTTTCCTGCGCGAACTGCAGACGCTGTGTTCGAGGGAGTCCGAGCGCAGTTGAAGCGATGGGGGCAGGGTGTAGACGCCCTCTAGCCCATTGAGTCATTGAGATTGGCTGTGTATGTGTTGGGTCCCATATGACCATGTTCCCGTTCGCAGTTGGGCCTTGTTCAAAGCCAGGGACGTGCTGGGTGAGTTGATCCGAACCGTCAAGGCCGAGCAGTCGGTCGTCAAGGTCGCATGAGCCAAGTCCACGCCCGAGCCCGCACCACGCCGCTGATCCGCGCAGAGATTCGCGCCTCCGAGTTGGGCGTGGTGGAACTGGCCGAGCGCTACAACATCAGCCGCGCCACGGCTGCGAAGTGGAAGAGCCGGGAGGACGTGCAGGACCGCTCGCACCGTCCGCACAAGCTCAGCACCACGTTGCCCTAGAGGCTGCCATTGGATTCACCGATCGCGACGGTGAGAACGGACTGGTGAAGGTGGCATCCAGCTTGGCGCGCAGGTCACCCTCGGCACAAAGCCAACCGTTCGCCGCCAGGCTGGCACAGATTTCGGCTTCGAAGTGATGTTCCTGGTGCAGGTTCATTGGCTCAAGGCTTTCAGGCGGTCCATGACGAGGCCGGCGCGCTCGGGTTCGGCTATCAGGCCCGGCAGCACGTTCAGGAAGTCCGGGTTCTTCAGCAATGGGGCAAAGGCAGCAGCCACGGCCTGCCGCAGCTCGGCAGGCGCGGCGGCCATCTCGTCGGCCAGCTCTTCGCGCCCATCGACGATGTTCAGGACATCCTCGAGGTCATGGCTGCTCATGAAGTCGCCGTTGCCCCGGCCGGCAAAGGCCTCCAGCTTGGTCGCCACGAAGGCCACGGCGCTCGCCAGCCGAATCGTCAGGCCCGCGCCCAAGTCCAGGGATACGGCGGTCTCCACCGCATAGGGATACCAGCGGTTAGAAAAGCCCAGCACCTACGGCTGCACCGGCATCAGGTCGAACAGCACGCCAGAGTCCTTGTGCACCCAGCGGCAAATGACATCGCTGCTGACGTCGCGCGCAAACCCGCGCTCGGCCACGGCTTCCTCGATGCGATGGAACAAGGCGCGGCTGGCATTCACCACCGCATCCACATCGCGGGTGGCGCGCACGGCGTCGGCCAGCGGGTCGGTCACGAGCAGGCCGGCCACTGCGCCGCCGACAAACACCACCTGCTCGCGCAGCTCACCCAGCGCCTCGGCAATGTGGCGCAGATAGGGCAGGTTCGGGTCATCAGCTCGCATCGGCCACCCCGTCACCGCCCGAATCGACGCGCATCAGCTCCGCTTTCATCAGGTTTGCGGCGAGCGTGCGCTCCCGTGCCCGCCCAACCCGCAAGGCATCCAGCAGGGCCAGCAGGCGATGCAGCGCCGGGTCGGCCAACGCAGCCTGCGGTGCGGTCCGGTAAATCGGAGAGAGCGTGGGCCCCTTGACGCTACCGTTGGGGTGCGCCCAGACGGGCGCCTCGCCCGGGGCCGCCGTCAACTGGCTGGCCAGGGGCTCGGCGCCAAAGGCCGTCGGCACACCGCGCTTGACCGGCCCGGGCGTCGCCGGCCAGATGTAGCGCACGCCGTGCAGCATGAACTCCAGCAGATTGGGCCTGACCAGCGACCATTCGCCACGCCCAGGAGCCACTGCCAAGCCGGACGCCACCGCACGTTTCACGCTTGCGTGGGCCTCCGAAACGCTGATGGCCAAAGCCTCGCCCAGCGCGGCATAGGTCCAGCGCCGCGGCGGGTGTGCCGCCACCTTCAGCAGTACCAGCAGGTCTTGAGGTTTGAGTTCCATGAGATGGCGATATTCGCTATTCGCGAATCACGAATAGCGCCGATGGAGGCTGTTTGGCCAAGTCGGCCATGCCAGTCCCAGGTTTTCGCGTGGTCGGCCGGCTACATCCGGCCACCGTCCTTAGGTTTTGGCAATGGCCCGCACGTCGAATTGGCTGGTGACCGCGGCGGCGATGAGGGCGGAGCGGCGCTCCTTGAGCAGAGTGATGCCTCGTTCCGAATCAGACTTGAGCTTGTCCAGCTTGGATGTTTCCTCGTCAAGGAACGACGCAATCGCAACCTGCTCGGTCAGCGCAGGCGCTGGAATTCGCAGATTGCCAAGTTGCTCGCAGGTGATGGCGCCTTTGGTGCTTCCCGTACTATCGCTCTCCGTACGCAAGTGCAAGTATGCGGCTTCGAGGACCCGAAGCGGGTACGGCTCGGTCAGTCTTTCCTCAGCAGGCTTGATGTACGCGAGGTGCTGGTTCACGGTCGCAGTAAAGGCGAGACGTGTCGCCATTCCGCGTGTCTTTCCCTGTCCCGTGATGCCTACGAGGACTGCGGGCGGCTCGACGATGGGAACGTGGCCGTCTGGTCCTTCTGTCCCTTGGTGCGAACGCGGAACAGCCAAGTCTCGTCGAGCTGTTTGACCTTGGGCTTGTATTTATTCTGTGCCCGCAACTCCTGCATGTAGGCCTCGACGGCCTCGAGTTGGTCATAGCTGAAGTAGCGGGTTGCTTCGTCGACGTTCTTGACGCAGAAGCGGCTTCGGTTAGCGATGGTTGCCATGAGTACTCCGATAAGTTATGGAGACTCGTGAAGCCAAACAGGTTTAGATTTTTGGGCGTTCTGTGCCAACCAAGTCTGTTCCGTGGCACAGAATTGGTACAAGCCCCCCCGGAAATGCAAGAAGCCGCGGAGTCCGCGGCTTCTGCAAGTCCTTGATGTACAAGGAAAATTCTGGTCGGGGTGAGAGGATTCGAACCTCCGGCCTCTACGTCCCGAACGTAGCGCTCTACCAGGCTAAGCTACACCCCGATGTCTTCTGTTGCGTGACCACTCAAGAGTGGCGCTCAACCGACTGAATTGCGAATTCTAGCAGAGATTCTGTCCACTTGTTGGTGGGCAGCAACTGAAGGCAGTCACGCGCATGCCGCGTCTCGGCGCGCGCAGCCTCTCGGGTCGATTCGAGCGCGCCCGTCGAGCGCACGATGTCGACGATTTCCTGCAGCTTCTCCTGCTCGCCTTCTTCGATGGCGTGGCGCAGCAGGGCGCGTTGCTCGGGCGTGGCGCGCTCCATCGCGATCAGCAGCGGCAGCGTCGTCTTGCCCTCGCGCAGGTCGTCGCCGATGTTCTTGCCCAGTTCGTGCGTGTCGCCTTCGTAGTCCAGCACGTCGTCGATGAGCTGGAAGGACGTGCCGAGCGCGCGGCCGTAGGCGGCACAGGCTTCCTCGACCTCGGGCGTCGCGTTTGCCAGCACCGCGCCCAGCCGGGCGCTGGCTTCGAAAAGCTTGGCGGTCTTGAAGCGGATCACACGCAGATAGCTCTCCACGCTGATGTCCGGGTCGTGCATGTTCATCAGCTGCAGGACCTCGCCCTCGGCAATGACGTTGGTCGCCTCGGCCAACACCTCCAACACGCGCATGCGGTCGACCGACACCATCATCTGGAAGGCCCGCGAGTACAGGAAGTCACCGACCAGCACGCTGGCCGCGTTGCCGAACAGCGCGTTCGCGGTGGGCTTGCCACGACGCAGCGAGGATTCGTCGACGACGTCGTCGTGCAGCAGCGTGGCGGTGTGGATGAACTCGACGACGGCTGCGAGCTCGAAACGGGCGGGGCCTTCAAAGCCCAGCGCGTTCGCGAACAACAGCACCAGCTTGGGCCGCATGCGCTTGCCGCCCGCATGCACGATGTAATGGGCGATCTGGTCGATCAGCGCGACGTCGGAGCTCAGGCGTCGGCCGATGACGGCATCGACCTGCGCCATTTCGGCGGTGAGCAGGGCGAGTGCCTCGGCTACTTGGGGTGGGGGCGAGGCAGACTCGACGCGCACTCTGGACTCTCAAGCTGGGATCCGCTGATTATAGAAACGGCTCGCGAACCTACCGGCGAGCCGGCTTTGACATGGCAGGTTTCAAGCTTGCTTTGAGTTGGTCGTGATGCCCGGTTGCCAGCATTGCGCAACCGAGGGTATACTCTTGGGCTCTTTGCAATTCGTGCGCCTTGGCGTGCGTGCTGCCGAGAGACAAAAAATCGACAAAAAGGCCCGGCGAGGGTGGTGGCGCTGACGTGAGAACCGAGGCGCGTGCCGCTGGAGCTGGGTGAATGCACCTTCAGGGTGCGAAAGGAAGAACATGTACGCGGTCATCAAAACCGGCGGCAAGCAGTACAAGGTTGCTGCTGGCGAAAAGATCAAGGTCGAGTTGCTCGACGCGGAAGTCGGCGCTGAGGTCACCATCGACCAAGTGCTGGCAGTTGGCAGCGGCGACGGCCTGACGGTCGGCGCCCCGCTGGTCGCTGGCGCCACCGTCAGCGCCAAGGTCATCAGCCATGGCAAGCACGACAAGGTTCGCATCTTCAAGATGCGCCGTCGCAAGCACTACAAGAAGAGCCAAGGCCATCGCCAGAACTACACCGAGCTGGAAATCAGCGCGGTCAACGGCTGATCCCAGTCGTCTTTCGCTAATTTCTAGGAGCTAACTCATGGCACAGAAAAAAGGCGGCGGTTCCACACGGAACGGCCGCGATTCCAAGCCCAAGATGCTGGGCGTCAAGGCTTACGGCGGTCAAGTGATCTCGGCCGGTTCCATCATCGTGCGCCAGCGCGGCACCAAGTTCCACGCGGGCGTCAACGTCGGCATGGGCAAGGACCACACGCTGTTCGCGCTGGTCGATGGCCACGTGTCCTTCGCCATCAAGGGCGAAAAGAACCGCCAGACCGTCATCATCACGCCGCTGGCTGCTTGATGACGGCGTGATCCGGGACGGGACAACTGCCCGGACGCACCCCCCAAAGCCCCGGCCTGCCGGGGCTTTTGTTTTTTGAGATCCGGCTTGCCGGGTTTGTTTTTTGGAAAGTCCGCTGCGCCTAATCGCAGCGGGCCTGCCGCAACCCAGCCAGTACGATGGCTGTCTCGCCATGAAATTCGTCGACGAAGCCACCATTGATATCGCAGCCGGCAACGGCGGCGCGGGCTGCGCGAGCTTTCGTCGCGAGAAGTTCATTCCGTTCGGCGGTCCGGACGGCGGCGACGGCGGCAAGGGCGGTAGCGTCTGGGCCGAGGCCGACCGCAACCTCAACACCCTGATCGACTACCGCTACGCGCGTCGCCACGAGGCGCGCAATGGCGAGGCCGGCCGCGGCTCGGACTGCTTCGGCGCCGCTGCGGACGACATCGTGCTGCGCGTGCCGGTCGGCACCATCATCACGGACCTGGAAACCGAGTCCGTCATCGGTGAACTGCTGGAGCCGGGCCATCGCATCCTGCTCGCCAAGGGCGGCGACGGCGGTTTCGGCAACCTGCATTTCAAGACTTCGACCAACCGTGCGCCGCGCCAGAAGACGCCGGGTTGGCCGGGCGAAGCCAAGAAGCTGCGGCTAGAACTGCGCGTGCTGGCCGACGTGGGCCTGCTGGGCCAGCCGAACGCGGGCAAGTCGACGCTCATCACGGCGATCTCGAACGCCAAGCCCAAGATCGCCGACTACCCGTTCACGACGTTGCACCCCAACCTGGGCGTCGTGCGCGTCGGGCCGGAAAAGAGCTTCGTCGTCGCCGACATTCCCGGCCTCATCGAGGGCGCTGCGGAAGGTGCCGGCCTGGGCCACCAGTTCCTGCGCCACCTGCAGCGCACGCGGCTGCTGCTGCACGTCGTCGACCTGGCGCCGTTCGACCCCGAGGTCGAACCCGTCAAGGAAGCCAAGGCCATCGTTGCGGAGCTGAAGAAGTACGACGCCGAGCTGCACGCCAAGCCGCGCTGGCTGGTGCTCAACAAGCTGGACATGGTCCCGGAGGACGAGCGCGCTGCGCGCGTGAAGGACTTCGTCAAGCGCTACCGCTGGAAGGGCCCGGTCTTCGAGATCTCGGCGCTGACCCGCGAGGGCTGCCAGTCGCTGATCCACGCCATCTACGACCATGTCGCCGCCCAGCAGCGCGTGATCGAAGAGCCCGACATCCGTTTCGAGTCCAAAGATCCCGCCGAATGAGTCTGCTGTCCAGCGCGCGCCGCATCGTTGTCAAGGTCGGTTCCAGCCTCGTCACCAACGAGGGCCGGGGCATTGATGCCGAGGCGATCGCGAACTGGAGCCGCCAGCTGGCGGCGCTGGCGGCCGAGGGGCGTGAGCTGGTGATGGTGTCCAGTGGCGCCATCGCCGAGGGCATGAAGCGCCTCGGTTGGGCAACGCGCCCCAAAGAGCTGCACGAGCTTCAGGCAGCGGCTGCCGTCGGCCAGATGGGCCTGGCGCAGATGTATGAGAGCCAGTTGAGCGCCCAAGGCATGGCCAGCGCCCAGGTGCTGCTGACACATGCCGACCTGGCCGACCGCGAGCGCTACCTGAATGCACGCTCCACGCTGCTGACGCTGCTGGCCCACCGTGTGCTGCCGGTCATCAACGAGAACGACACGGTCGTCAACGACGAGATCAAGTTCGGCGACAACGACACGCTGGGCGCGCTGGTGGCCAACCTCGTCGAGGCCGATGCCCTGGTCATCCTGACCGACCAGCGCGGCCTGTACTCGGCCGACCCGCGCAAGGATCCCAATGCGCGCTTCATCGACACGGCCCAGGCCGGTGATCCGGAACTGGAGCGGATGGCCGGTGGTGCCGGGTCCAGCATCGGCCGCGGCGGCATGATCACCAAGATCCTCGCGGCCAAGCGCGCGGCTGGCAGCGGCGCCGGCACGGTCATCGCCTGGGGGCGCGAGCCCGACGTGCTGCTGCGCCTGGCGCGCGGCGAGGCCATCGGCACGGCGCTGCTCGCGGCCACGCCCAAGCTGGCGGCACGCAAGCAGTGGATGGTCGATCACCTGCAGCTGCGTGGATCGGTCAAGGTCGATGCGGGTGCGGCGATCAAGCTGCGCGACGAGGGCAAGAGCCTGCTGCCCATCGGAGTGACCGACGTGCAGGGTGACTTCCACCGTGGTGACGTCATTTCGGTGCAGACGGCCGAAGGCGTCGAACTGGCGCGTGGTCTGGCGAACTACTCGGCCGCGGAGGCGCGGCTGATCGCGCGCAAGCCGTCGTCGGAGTTCGAGAGCGTGCTCGGCTACGCAGCCGAGCCTGAACTGATCCACCGAGACAATCTGGTGCTCCGCTAAGAGCGGCCGGATTGCCCCCGTAAAGCCGCAGCCTCAGGTCTGCTCGCCGTCCGGCGGCACCGCCGTCTCCAGCGGCATCGGCCCGCTTGGCCGTCCATCCCGGTGCGCTGGCCGCATACCCGCCCGCAGATAGCGGTTGTGGTGGTTGATGCGCGGCAGGTAGCGCGCCAGCTCCGTCAGCGCCATCTCGTAGACGCCGCGCTTGAACTCGATGACGGCCTCCAGCGGCACCCAGTACTCGTTCCAGCGCCAGGCGTCGAACTCGGGGTGGTCGGTGGCGCGCAGGTTCATGTCGCAGTCGCGGCCCACCATCTGCAGCAGGAACCAGATCTGTTTCTGGCCCTTGTAGTGGCCACGCGCGTCGCGCCGGATGAAGTGCTCGGGCACCTCGTAGCGCAGCCAGTCGCGCGTCCTCGCGATGATGCGGACATGCTCTGGAATGAGCCCCACCTCTTCGTGGAGCTCTCGGAACATCGCCTGCTCAGGCGTTTCACCGTGTTTGATGCCCCCTTGCGGGAACTGCCACGAGTGCGTCCGGATGCGTTTGCCCCAGAAGACCTCGTTGCGTTGGTTGAGCAGGATGATGCCGACGTTGGGGCGGAAGCCTTCACGGTCGAGCATAATCAACCTCAAATCTCTAGTTGGTTCGATTATTGCATCGGGCCGCGATTGCCGCGCTGCGCTCGCTAACCCGAAGATTTGCCTCTGTTTTGTCGTGACTTGGCCGGGTTTTCACCCGGCTTTCGCTTTTGTCACGCTTTGCCTGTCCTTCGTTGCGGTCTGCCCATGAAAGCCTCCCAGTTCTTCGTCTCCACCCTCAAGGAAGCGCCTGCCGACGCCGAAGTCGTCAGCCACAAGTTGATGATGCGCGCCGGCATGATCAAGCGCCTGGGCGCCGGCATTTACAACTACATGCCGATGGGTCTTCGCGTGATCCGCAAGGTCGAGAAGATCATCCGTGAGGAGATGGACGCGGCTGGCGCCGTCGAGTGCCTGATGCACGTCATTCAGCCGGCCGAGCTGTGGCAGGAGACGGGCCGCTTCGACAAGATGGGCCCCGAGCTGCTGCGCGTGAAGGACCGCCATGGCCGCGACTTCATCGTCCAGCCGACCAGCGAGGAGGTCATCACCGACATCGCCCGCCAGGAACTGCGCAGCTACCGTCAGCTGCCGAAGAATTTCTATCACATCCAGACCAAGTTCCGCGACGAGCGCCGCCCCCGCTTCGGCCTGATGCGCGGCCGCGAGTTCACGATGAAGGATGCCTATTCCTTCGACCGTGACGTCGACGCCGCCGGCCGCAGCTACGAGAACATGTACGCGGCCTACTGCAAGATCTTCGACCGCTTCGGCCTGCAGTACCGCGCCGTGGCGGCGGACACGGGCGCCATCGGCGGCGACCGCTCGCACGAGTTCCAGGTGATCGCGGACACGGGCGAGGACGCCATCGTCTACTGTCCCACCAGCGACTACGCGGCCAACATGGAGCTGGCCGAAGGCGTCGCGCTGACCGCCTCGCGCGGCGCCGCGACGCAGGCGCTGGCCAAGACGCCCACGCCGGGCAAGAGCACTTGCGCGGACGTCGCCGAGCTGCTGGGCCTGCCGCTGGCGCAGACCGTCAAGTCGCTGGTGCTGGCCACCGACGAACTGGACAAGGACGGCAACATCACCAAGACCCAGGTCTGGCTGCTGCTGGTGCGCGGCGACCATGAACTCAACGAGGTCAAGGCCGGCAAGATCGAAGGCCTGAAGGGCGGCTTCCGCTTCGCGACGGGCGGTGAGATCGATGCGCACTTCGGCTGCAAGCCTGGCTACCTGGGCCCCATCGGCCTGAAGTCGCCGCTGAAGATCGTCGCCGACCGTACCGTGGCCAACATGGCCGACTTCGTCTGCGGCGCCAACGACGTGGACTTTCACTTCACGGGTGCCAACTGGGGCCGTGACCTGCCCGAGCCGGACGTCGTCGCCGACATCCGCAACGTGGTCGCCGGCGACCCGTCACCGGATGGCAAGGGCGTCCTCGCCATTCAGCGCGGCATTGAGGTGGGCCATGTGTTCTACCTCGGCACCAAGTATTCGGCCGCAATGAACGCGACCTTCCTGGACGAGAACGGCAAGCCCAAGCTGATGGAGATGGGCTGCTACGGCATCGGCGTGACGCGCATCCTGGGCGCGGCCATCGAGCAGAACCACGACGCGCGCGGCATCATCTGGCCGGACGCGATCGCGCCGTTCACCGTGGTCATCTGCCCCATCGGCGCGGACCGCAGCGCCGACGTGAAGGCCGCCGCCGACAAGCTCTACGACGAGCTGAAGGCGCTGGGCGTGGACGTGCTGCTGGACGACCGCGGCGAGCGCCCGGGCGCGATGTTCGCGGACTGGGAGCTGATCGGCATCCCGCACCGTGTCGTGCTGGGCGACCGCGGCTTGAAGGAAGGCCAGGTCGAGTACCAGGGCCGCCGCGACGAGGCTGCGACCAAGCTGGCCCTGGCGGACGTGCTGGCTCACCTGCAGCAGAAGCTGGCGTGACCCTGGCGCCGCGCCAGGCGCCCCGTGCAGGGGCGGTGGACGCGCTGCGGGCTGTGGCCCTGCTGCCGGTGGTGGCCGTCAACTGGGTCGGGTATGGCTTTCTTCCCGACGCAGGGCCGCTCGGCCCCGCCCAGCCGGCGGGCTCACCTTGGGCGCAGGCCGTGTGGTGGGTGCTTGTGGCACTGCTGGCGTGCAAGGGCCTGTCCTTGCTGGCCTTCCTGTTCGGCTATGGCCAGGGGTTGTCCCGTCGAGCCCGGGGTGACCAGGCGCTTGCCGTACGTCGCCGGCGCATGCGCAGGCTGCTGGTTCTGGGCCTGTTGCACGGCTTGCTGCTGTATGCCGGCGACATCTTGACGCTCTATGCGCTGTGCGGACTGCTGATGCTGGGCTGGTCGGGCCTGCCGTTGCGTCGGCTGCGTCGGCGGGCGTTCATGCTGCTGTCCTGGCAGGCCGTGCTGCTCGTCCTGCTGTCGCTGTTGGTGTGGGTGCCCGGCGTGCCCGAGACCACCGGCCACACCGTCCCACAGGGCGCAACCGACGATGTTGCAGGCTGGCTGGTGGCCAACGGCCGCGGCTACCTGGTAGCGGTGCTGAGCATGGTCACAGTGGGCGTGATGCTGCCGCTGGGCTTGATGACCGCGGGCCTCGTGGCCGCGCGGCTGCGGCTGTTCAGCCACCCGCGCTGGCGCCCGCTGCTCAGGCGCTGGGCCCGCCGATGGTTGTGGCCGGGGCTGCTGCTGAACATGGCCTGGGCGACCGGCTTGTGGTGGGGTTATCACGGCGGCTCGCCGGGCGTGGCAGAGCTGCTGTATG
The DNA here is from genome assembly GCA_016195825.1 of Burkholderiales bacterium. GTDB lineage: Bacteria > Pseudomonadota > Gammaproteobacteria > Burkholderiales > Burkholderiaceae_C > Pelomonas. The sequence goes on from JACPYV010000008.1 coordinate 18,318, forward strand.
GCTTCGGGCTCTTCGTGGCCTTGCCGCTGTTGATGGGGGTGGTGCCCCGGCTTGTGTTGGCGGCCCAGCAGCCGTCCGGCGCCATGCGGGTGCTGACCGGCGCCGGTCGCCACACCCTTAGCCTGTACATCGGCAGCTCCGCCCTGAACCACAAGACCGGCGCCGTGCCGCCGCGTCGCCGCGGGCTGCTGTTGATGGCCGCGGGCCTGTGGCTGCCGGCGGTGGCCCGCGCGGGCGCACAGGTGGAGGAGCCGCTGGCGGATTCCATCCGCTCCGCGCTCGGCGCCTCCATCGCGCAGGCCGCGCCACCGCGGCCGCGCTTCGACGACCCGGAAGCCCGCGTGGCCTACTTGACCTGGCTGGGCACGATGAGCGAGCGCCTGAAGAAGCGCAAGACGGAGACGCAGATCCGCATCGAGTTCCTGGAGACCGTCTGGTACGAGGCCAAGCGTGCGGGGCTGGAGCCCAGCCTGCTGCTGGGCCTGGTGCAGGTGGAGAGCGGCTTTCGCAAGTACGCCATCAGCACGGCCGGTGCGCGCGGCTACATGCAGGTGATGCCGTTCTGGGCCCGGCTGATCGGGGATGGCGACGCGGCGCGGCTCTTCCACATGCAGACCAACCTGCGCTTCGGCTGCGTGATCCTGCGCCACTACCTCGACATCGAGAAGGGCGACATGTACCTGGCGCTGGGCCGCTACAACGGCAGCCGCGGCAAGCCGGAGTATCCGAACGCCGTGTTCGGCGCGCGGCGGCAGTGGCTGCTGCCGGGCGAGCGCTGAAGACCACAGCCAAGGGCTTTCCCGCCGTGGCTTGTGGCAGGCGAGAGGCGGCACGCTAGGCTGGCGGCTTCGTCCACAAGACACCGCTTCATGACCGCCAAAAGCCGCCTCGCGCCCTTGCTGATCTCCACGCTGCTCGCCACGGGCGTCGCCTGGGCCCAGCCCGTCGACAACCCCTTGCTCATCAACAGCCCGCTGCCGCTGCGCTACCCGCAGTTCGACAAGCTGCGCGACGAACATTTCGCGCCGGCGCTGGACCAGGGCATGGTCGAGCAGTTGGCTGAAATCCAGGCGATCGCCGACAACCCGGCGGCGCCGACCTTCGACAACACCATCGTGGCCTGGGAGAAGAGCGGCCGCCTGCTGTCGCGCGCGACCACGCTGCTGTTCAGCCTGCTGGGTGCGGACGCCAACCCGGCGCGACAGCAGGTGCAGACCGACTACGCCGCCAAGCTCGCCGCCCAGCGCGACGCGGTGCTGCTCAACCCCAAGCTGTTCGCACGCGTGCAGGCGCTTTACGCCATGCGCGACAAGGTGGCGCCCAACGCCGAAGCCAAGCGGTTGATCGAGCGCTACCGCCGCGACATGGTGCGCGCCGGTGCGCAGCTGAACGATGAGCAGAAGACGCGCATGAAGGCCATCAACGCCGAGCTGGCGACGCTGGGCGCGCGCTTCAACAAGGCGGTGCTGGCAGAGGTCAACGATTCGGCCGTCGTTGTCGACAGCGCCGAGGAGCTGGCCGGCCTGACGTCCGCGCAGATTGCCGCGGCGGCAGATCTGGCCAAAAAGCGCGGCCTGGACGGCAAGTACGTCATCGCGCTGCTGAACACCACCATCCAGCCCTTCGAGACCGAGCTGCAGAACCGCGCGCTGCGTGAGCGCCTGCACCGTGCATCGGTGGCCCGCGGCGCGCGTGGCAACGAGTTCGACACGCGCGCCACCGTCGCCCGCGTGATGACGCTGCGCCAGGAGCGCGCGGCGCTGCTGGGCTACGCCACGCCGGCGGCCTACGTGCTGGAGGAGGAGACCGCCAAGTCCGCCGACACAGTCAATGCCTTGCTGCGCAAGCTGGCGCCCGCCGCGATGGCGTCGGCCCGGCAGGAGGCGGCCGAACTGCAGCAGCTCATCGACGCCGACCAGGCCGCCAGGAAGCAGCCGAGCTTCGCGCTGCAGGCCTGGGACTGGAGCTACTACGCCGAGAAGCTGCGCGCGGCCAAGTACGGCTTCGACGAGAGTCAGCTCAAGCCCTACCTGGAGATCACCAGCGTGCTCGAGCGCGGCGTGTTCTTCGCGGCCAACCAGCTCTACGGCATCAGCTTCAAGCGCCGCATGGACTTGCCGGTTTACCGCGACGACGTGCGCGTCTACGACGTGTTCGACAGCAACGGCAAGCAACTGGCCCTCTTCATCGCCGACCTCTACGCCCGCCCCAGCAAACGTGGTGGCGCGTGGATGAATGCCTACGTGGGCCAGAACCCGCTGGAAGGCACGCAGCCCGTGGTCGCCAACCACCTCAACATCCCCAAGCCGCCGGCCGGTGAGGCGACGCTGCTGACCTGGGACGAGGTCAACACCTTGTTCCACGAGTTCGGCCACGCGCTGCACGGCATGTTCAACAAGGTCAGCTACCCGAGCCTCGGCCGCGTGCCGCGCGACTTCGTCGAGTACCCGTCGCAGGTCAATGAGGTCTGGGCCGACTGGCCCAGCGTGCTGGCCAACTACGCCCGCCACTACAAGACCGGCGAGCCCATGCCGCGCGAGCTGCTGGACAAGGTCGAACGCGCCAAGCGCTTCAACCAGGGTTACACGACGCTGTCTTACCTCGGCTCGGCCATCCTGGACCAGCGCCTGCACCAGCTCAAGCCCGGCCAGATGCCGGCCGCCGACGGCGTGATGGACTTCGAGGCCCGGGTGCTGAAGGAGGAGGGCGTGGACTTCGGCCCCGTGCCGCCGCGCTACCGCACGCCTTACTTCAGCCACATCATGGGTGGCTACTCGGCCGGCTATTACGCCTACATCTGGAGCGAGGTGCTGGACGCCGACACTGTGGAATGGCTGAAGGCCAGCGGCGGCCTCAAGCGCGCCAACGGCGACCAACTGCGCGCCAAGCTGCTGTCCAAGGGTGGCAGCGAGGATGCCATGGTCTTGTTCCGCGACCTGGTGGGCCACGAGCCCGACATTCAGCCGCTGCTGGAGCGCCGCGGGCTGGTCGTGCAAAAGCCCTGAGGCGGATCGCCGGCGGCGCGCCGCGTCAGGCGTTGGTCGCGAGCGAGCCGGGGTAGGTCAGCGAACTCGAGTTCGCCGACACCGAGAACACGACGCTCGTCGTGCCGGTTTGCTGCATCAGCGACGTGTACAGCGCCATCACGCCGCCGGCCGACTTGGCGAGCTTGGCGGCCTGCGAGATGGCCGCGCTCTGCTGGATGGTGGCGGAGAGCTTCAGCGCGTCGCGCGCCTGCGTCGCGATGCGACTGGCGAAGCTGGGCTGCGTGGTGTCGGCTTTCAGGAAGGCTTTTGCGGCGGCCTTGTCGCTGTCCGAGCCCTTGATGTCGACGCTGCCGTCACTCTTGACCGAAAACTCGACTGGGCCCGTCAGCTGGACACCCGCCTTGGCCATCGCCGCGCGCAGGTCCGCGGCGAGCGTCTTCTGTGCGCTTTCCAGGCTCTGGATGGCCGATGCCGACTTGGCCGTGCCGGCCGCGCGGTGCAGGGCTGCCTGGGTCAGGGGCTGGGGGGCGGTCTTGTCGGTCTTGTCGGTCTTGGTCTTGCCCGCCGCGGAGCCGTTCTTGGCAGAGGCGTCCAGGCCTTGCGTCGACAGGTAGCTGAGCAGAGAGCCGTTGAGGCCGGAAACCATTGCGCGTCCAGGGAGCCAGTTCGTGCCGGCATCTTGCAGCCGCATGCGCGCCGTCAAGGGCGCTGCAAGGCCCGATTCCCGGGCTTGTTCGCGCCGATGATGCGGCGCCGACTTACAGGCCCGCCCAGCTCTTGGGTTGCGCGGCCGCCACGCCCGCCAGTTCCAGCACGCGCTCGACCGTCTCGGCCACCATCTCGTCGATGGTCTTGGGGTGGTGATAGAAGGCCGGCAGCGGCGGGAAGCAGATGCCCCCCATCTCGGTCACCGCCACCATGTTGCGCAGGTGGGCCAGATTCAGCGGCGTCTCGCGCACCATCAGGATGAGTCGGCGGCGCTCCTTCAGCGTCACGTCGGCGGCGCGGGTCAGCAGGTTGTCGCCCAGTCCGTGGGCGATGGCGGCGAGCGACTTCATCGAGCAGGGCGCGACAACCATCGCGGCGGTGGTGAAGCTGCCGCTGGCGATGCAGGCGCCGATGTCGCCCGGCGAGTAGGCATGGTCTGCCTGGGCTTCGAGCGAGGAACGGTCGAGGCCCAGCTCGTGGTGGGCGTTCAGGATGCCTGCGGGCGTGGCGATCAGGTGCGTCTGCACGCCCAGCTCTCGCGCGCGGCGCAACAGGCGCAGCGCATAGGCCGCGCCGGTCGCCCCCGTCAAACCGACTACCAACCTTTGCGTCATGTCACCGACTCAAGAAGCCGCCCAACCAGGGCAGCAGGATGTCTGATCAAGTGGCCGCCGTGGAACCGGTCTTGCCGCGCCACCAGCGGTGCCACTCGAAGGGCGCGCGCGAAGCGCGCACGTGGGGCTATCAGGCCGTGGCGAGCACTTGCTGCAGTTCACCCGACTCGTACATCTCCATCATGATGTCCGAGCCGCCGACGAACTCGCCGCCGATGTAGAGCTGCGGGATGGTGGGCCAGTTGGCGTAGTCCTTGATGCCCTGGCGCACTTCCTCGTCTTCCAGCACGTTGAAGGTCTTCAGGTCCGTCACGCCCGAGGCCTTCAGGATCTGGATGGCCCGGCCGGAGAAGCCGCACATCGGGAACTGGGCGGTGCCCTTCATGAAGAGCATGACCCGGTTGGACTTGACCAGGTCGTCAATGCGTTGCTGAACGTCGCTCATGGCAGTTCTCGGAAAAGGCAAAACGGTGATTATCCGAGACGGCGCGCTGGCAGGGCTAATAGCTGTAGGCCAGACCCAGCTGCAGCAGGGGCTTGAAGCGCAGGTCGCGCATTGCGTCCTCGAAGCCCTGGGCGCTGCTGCGGCCCAGGCGCAGGTCGCCGACGCTGCCCGACATCAGGCCGAGGTCGGCGCTGAAGGCCAGGCCGCTGCGCTGCAGGCGCCCGGTGTAGCCGATGCCGACGTAGGACAGGTTGGCGCTGGGTTCCAGCGAGTAGGCGTCCAGCCCGTTCAACGACAGACTGCGCCGGCCGGCCGAGATGGGCCCGCCGCCCAGTGCCAGGCCGCCACTGGCCTGGGAGACGGACAAGGGGCCCAGCAGCACGCCGCCGGTGGCGCGCAGGCCGCCGCGCAGGCTGGAAAAGCCGGACTGGGTCAGGTAGTAGTCGCCCAGCAGGTTGGCGCTCAGCACGCGCGAGCCGCCCAGGTGGGGTTGGCTGTCGGAGCCGCCATCGACGCTACTCAGCTGCAATCGGGTCTGCCAGCGCGGCGTGGCATCGCCATCGGCCAGCGCCGGAACGGCAAACAGGGCAGTGAGGCTCAGAACTGCAGCGCGGGCGAAGCGGGACATGATCGGCTCCTGCGCGGTGCAACAGAGGGCACCGGGATTCGATACTACGCCGGCAATTCGTTCGCGGGAATGACGAACTGGCGGCAAAACATCACGCAAACCCGGGGGAGATTCGCCAGCCGGCAAGTCCGGCTTCACCCCGGCCAGCGGCCGCCACTGGCGCGGGCCCGGCCGGCGAGGTCGCGGCGCAGTTGCACTTCGGCAAACCCGCGTGCTGTCAGCTGTTGCGCCACCGCATCGGCCTGGTCCCAGCCGTGCTCCAGCAGCAGCCAGCCGCCGGGTGCGAGGTGTAGCGGCGCCGCCGCGATCAGCGTTTGCAGGTCTGCCAGGCCATCGCCACCGGGCGTCAACGCGGTGAGCGGCTCATGGCGCAGCGACGGCAGGTGCGGGTCATCGCCGGCGATGTAGGGCGGGTTGCTGACGATGAGGTCGAAGCGCCGGCCGGCCAGCGGCTCGAACCAGCTGCCGTGGCGCCAGTCGATGTCCAGCGCGAGCCTTTCGCCATTGCTGCGGGCGACGGCGAGGGCGTCGGCGCTGAAGTCGATGGTCGTCACTTGCGCGCGCGGACGGGCGGCCTTGATTGCCAGCGCAATGGCGCCGCTGCCGGTGCCGAGGTCGACGACGCCCGGCTCGCCGGGCAGGTCAGCGAGCAGCACCAGCGCCCAGTCGACCAGGGTTTCGGTGTCCGGCCGCGGGATCAGCGTGGCCGGTGTCACGCGCAACGCCAGGCCGTGGAAGGGTTGCCAGCCGGTCAGGTTGGCGAGGGGTTCGCCGTCGGCCAGGCGGCGCAGCGCGGCTTCGGCGCCGGCGGCGGGCGCGTCGCCGTGGGTGATGAACCAGGCGCGGTCCTGGCCGGTCAGGTGGCTCAGCAGCGTTTGCGCATCAGCGCGCTCGACGCCCAGTTGGCGGGCCAGCGCCAGCGCCTCGTCCACCGTCATGCGCGGCCCGCTTCCAACTGGGCCAACTGCTCGGCCGCCTGCGCCGCAAGCAGGCCCTGGATCACGTCGGCCAGGTCGCCGTCCATGATCTGGCCCAGCTTGTACAGCGTCAGGTTGATGCGGTGTTCGGTGAGTCGCCCCTGCGGGAAGTTGTAGGTGCGGATGCGGTCGCTGCGGTCGCCCGTGCCGATCAGGCCCTTGCGCGTGGCAGCCTCCTTGGCGGCGCGCTCGCTGCGTTCCTTCTCCTGGATGCGTGCTTGCAGCACCTGCAGCGCCTTGGCCTTGTTGCTGTGCTGGCTGCGGCCGTCCTGGCACTCAGCCACGATGCCGGTGGGCAGGTGAACCACGCGCACGGCCGAATCGGTCTTGTTGATGTGCTGGCCCCCGGCGCCGCTGGCGCGGAAGGTGTCGATGCGCAGGTCAGCCGGGTTCAGCGTGATGGCCTCGGCCTCGTCGGGCTCGGGCATCACGGCGACCGTGCAGGCGCTGGTGTGGATGCGGCCCTGGGTTTCTGTCGCAGGCACGCGCTGCACGCGGTGGCCACCGGACTCGAACTTCAGCCGCCCGTAGACACCCTCGCCTTCGACGCGGACAACGAGTTCCTTGTAGCCGCCCAGGTCCGACACGTTCTCCGACAGGATCTCGGTGCGCCAGCCCTGGCTCTCGGCGAAGCGCAGGTACATGCGCGCCAGGTCGCCGGCAAACAGGGCGGACTCGTCGCCACCCGTGCCGGCGCGGATTTCCAGGAAGGCGTTGCGCTCGTCGTCGGGGTCCTTGGGGATCAGCGCGAGCTGCAGCTCGGCGTCCAGCGCCGCCAGTGCCGCCTCGTTGGACGCGATCTCCTCGCGCGCCATTTCGGCCATTTCCGGGTCGGCCAGCATGTCGCGTGCCGCGATCAGGTCAGCTTCGTGCTGCTGGTAGCGGCGGTAGCGCTCGACGAGGCCCGACACCTCGGACTGCTCCCGGGTCAGCGCTCGGTAGCGCTTCATGTCTGACGCAGCGCTGCCGTCGGCAAGGATGGTGTCCAGCTCGGCGAGGCGGAAGCCGAGGCGGTCGAACTGCTGGCGCAGGGAGTCTTTCATGGGCGGCAAACGGAGGGGCAGTCAGGGGCGGCGCAGGATGCGCCGGGCGGCGGCGGGGTGAGCGCCGCTAAGACTGCTTGCCGCGCAGGAACAGGCGCGAGACGGTCTGCGCCAGCTGTAGCCGCTGCTCGCCGTCGCTGCTGTGCAGCTCGGCCAGTGTGCCGTGCAGCAGCTTTTGCGTGAGGCCCTTGGACAAGGCCTCCAGCACCTCGTCCACATCGGCGCCCTTGGCCAGCAGCTTGCGTGCGCGGGTGATTTCCAGCGCCCGCCAGTCGTCTGCCTGCGCGTGCAGGGCCTGGATCAGTGGCACCGTGTGGCGCTGGTCCAGCCAGTGCATGAAGCTCTGCACGCCGGTCTCGACGATGGCCTCGGCCTGCTCAACGGCGGCCTGGCGCTTCTCGCCGGCGGTCTGCACCTGCACGGCCAGCTCGTCCACGGTGTACAGGTAAACGTCGTCCAACTGGGCGACCTCGGGCTCGATGTCGCGCGGCACGGCCAGGTCGACCATGAACATCGGTCGGTGCCTGCGCTTCTTCAGCGCGCGCTCGACGGCGCCCAGGCCGATCAGTGGAAGGCTGGAGGCGGTGCAGGAGACGACGATGTCGAACTCGTGCAGGCGTTCGGGCAGGTCGGCCAGGCGCATGGCCTCGGCTCCGAAATGGGTGGCCAGCTTTTCGCCGCGCTCCAGCGTGCGGTTGGCCACCGCCATCTGGCGCGGCGTCTTGGCCGCGAAATGGGTGGCGGTCAGCTCGATCATCTCGCCCGCGCCGACGAACAGCACGCGCGTCTTGGCCAGGTCTTCGAACAGTTGGCCGGCCAGGCGCACGGCGGCGGCGGCCATGCTGATGGAGTGAGCGCCGATCTCGGTGGAGCTGCGCACCTCCTTGGCGACCGAGAAGCTGCGCTGAAACAGCTGGTGCAGCGTGGTGCCCAGAGCGCCGGCGGCCTCGGCCTCGCGCACGGCCTGCTTCATCTGGCCCAGGATCTGCGGCTCGCCCAGCACCATGGAGTCCAGCCCACTGGCAACGCGGAAGGCGTGGCGCGCGGCGGCGCTGCCCTGCATCACGTAAGCGTGCTCGCGCAGCGCGCCGGCCTCCACGCCGCCGGTCTGCGCCAGCCATGCAATGGCTGGCTGCACCTGGGCGGGTGGCGCGGCCACGTAGACCTCGGTGCGGTTGCAGGTGG
>JACPYV010000128.1 GCA_016195825.1 Burkholderiales bacterium
CAGCGCCTCGTCCAGCGCGCCTTCGGTCAGCACGACGGCGTGCGCAAAACGGTCCAGCTTGTCGCGGTGGCTCAGCGCGACCAGGCGCAGGGCCGCGCTGGCCTCCGCCCGCCATCCCAGCGCCACCTGCTGCGCGCCCAGCGTGCTGGCCAGCGCGTTGACGAGGGCCAGCGTGGCTGGCTCGAAGCCGTCGTGGCGCTGTGCGAACAGCACGGCGTCCAGAAGCGGGGCCCAGGTCGCCAGCGGGGCATCGGTCGCGGCCAGCGCGGCCGGTGCTTCGCCCGGCGCGGGCAGGTCGGCCACGAGCTGGGCACGCAGCACCAGCTCGTTCAGGTGAGGCCGCTCGCGGTCGGGCAGGCACAGCAACCACAGGTCGCCCGCCGCGCGCTCCGGGCGCACGGCCACCAGCCATTGCGTCGAGCCTTGCGCCGAGCGCTGCGGCAGGCTGGCGAAGCCCTGGGTGCCGGCGCGCTGGGCCAGGGCCAGCAGGTCGGCGGAGAAATCGGCGCGCAGCGGGTCGGGCGCGGGGTCGCCGGCCGCGGCCTCGTCGTGGGCCTCGGCCAGCAGCCGCCAGCCGCGTTCGTCTTCACTCAGCCACCAGCCCTGCTGCGCGCGCATCAGCCGCGCCAGGGCCGCGACCACCTGGGCCGCGTAGTCCGCTTGGGCGCTTGCCCCGCGCAGCGCGTGCAGGGCCAGCACCAGCTCGCGGGCGCTGTAGCTCGGCAACGCGGTGACCACGCCGGGCGCGTTCATTTCGTGCCGCCTCCGTCCAGCTTGAGGATGCCCTTGCTGCCGGGCGCGATGCGGCCGGCCGGGTTGGTGAAGCGCACACGAACCTCCACCAGGCCGCTGGCGGCGTCCGTGGCCGGCGAGATGAAGCTGACGTTGCCGTTCACCGTCCCGCCGCTGTCCAGACTGATGGGCAGGGCCTGGCCGTCCTTCAGCTGGCGCGCGGCGGCGGCGGGCACGTTGGCGCGCAGGTGCAGCACCGACGCGTCCACCAGCTCCACCAGCGTGTCGCCGGGCTTGGCCCATTCGCCCAAGTCAATGCCGACCTTGGTGACGACGCCGGCCACCGGCGCCACGAGGCGGCGCTGCTGGCGGTCGGTCTCGGCAAGCTGCATTTCCAGCTTCTCGCGGACCTTCTGCGTCTGCAGCTGCGCCAGCCGACCGCGCGTGGCGATGAAGTCCAGCTCGTTGCGGGCTGCGTCCTCCCGGCTGATGGCGCCGCGGCTGGCGGCCAGCTTGCGCGCGTCCTCAGCCAGCGGCTGCACGACCTTGAGGCGGTCCTCGGTGGCGCGCAGCTCGCTCATGTCCTCGTACTGCGTGCGGCGGCGCTGCTCCTCCAGCGCCTGGGCACGCTCGTCCAGCAGGATCAGCGCCTGGCCCGCACCCACCTTCTGGCCGGGTTCGACGGCCACCTTGGCGACGACGCCGGTGACCGGCAGGCTCAGGGACAGCTTGTGGCGGGCATGGACGATGCCGACGTAGTCCGCGGCCAGCGCGGGGCCGGCGAGCAGCGTGGTGACGAGAAGGGCAGAGGCTTTCATTCGTCGATGCGCACGTCGTTGGCAGACAAGAGGCTGCCGTCCACCAGTTGCAAGGCCACGCGTGCGAGCGCCCAGCGGCTGCTGCCGTCGATGAGGCGCATGCGTGCGTCCAGCACATCCGCTTGCAGGCGCAGCAGGCGGTTGCGTGGCGCGGCGCCGTTGGCGTATTGCTCGCGCACGCCGGCTTCCAGCTGCTGTCGGGCCGACAGCTCGTCGCGCAGCTGCGTCAGCTCGCCGTCCAGCTCGGCGAGCTGGGCGGCTCGGTTGAAGTAGTCGCTGGCCAGTGCCTGGCGCACCGAATGCACCTCCAGCGCCGACTGCTCCACGCGCAGCTGCTGGGCGCGGTACTCGGCCTGGGCGCGGCGGTCGCCCCCCAGCGGCACTTCCACGGCCACACCGATGGTCCAGTCAGGGTTGCGACCCTGCGTGGCCTTCTGCGCGGCGTCCAGCGGGCCGTAGGTCAGGCTGTTGCTGCTGTAGCTGGCTTGCACGTCGAGCGCTGGCAGCTTCTTGCTGTAGGCCAGGCGCATGCGGGCATCGGCCTGCTCGCGCTTGAGCTGGGCCATGCGCAGCGGCGGCCAAGCAGCCTCCACGTCGGGCAGGCGTTCGGCCAGGGCGGCCATGCCGGCGGGCGGTGGCGGCCCGTCCAGGCTGGGCTCCGCCAGCGTCCAGTCGCCATCTTGTGGCGGCAGGTCCAGCAGCACGCGCACCTTGGCCTCGGCGTCGAACAGCGCCTGCTGGCCGCGCGCCAGCTCGGCGCGGCGGGCTGACAGCACGGCCTGGGCCTCGTCTAGCGCGCCAGGGGCCAGGCGACCGCCGTCTACGCGGGTGCGCACGTCTTCGACGGTGTCGCGGGCGTTGTCCAGCGCGTCGCGGCGCAGCGCCTGCGTCGCACGGGCCCGCCACAGCTGCCAGTAGGCCGACAGCGCCTCGCTGCCGATGCGCAGCGCCTGCTGGCGGAACTGCCACAAGCCGATCTCGCGCTCGAAGCGGGCCACACGCAGGTCGGTCTCGACGACGTCCCGTCCGGCTCCGCGCAGCAGCGGCTGGCGCATCGACAGCACCAGGGCGCCGGTGCTTTCCGAGTCGCCCTGGGCAAAGCTGGCCGAGCCGATGACGTTGCTGCGCCGCTGCGTGCTGCGCCAGGCCAGCGCCACTTCAGCGCCGGTGGGGGCCTTCACGCGCACGCCGGTCTCGCCGCCCAGCACATGCTCCTCCAGCCGGGTGATGCCACCCAGAGCGGCGGTCAGCCGTTCCTCGACGGTGCGCTGGCGGTTGCGGCCTTCGCGGCGCAGGTTGGCGTAGGCCACGGGCAGGTAGAGCCCGGTCTCGGCCTCGGCGGCCTGTTCGGACACGCGCGACTGCAGCCGGGCGTACAGCACCTCGGCGTTCTGCTCCAGCGCGAGCTGGGCCAGCGTCTTGGCATCCAGCCGCACCGGGCGCCTGGCCTCGGGTTTGGGCGGAGGGATATAGGGCTCGTAGCGGATGGGTGCCGGCGCAAAGTCGCGCGGGTACTCAGATTCGCTGCTGTCGATGGCAGCCAGGGCCGGCCCGGCACAGGCCGCTGCCGCGACCGCCGCGCCGAGGGCATGGCGCCAGGCCGCGGCGCGCCGAAACATCAGGCGGCCTTGGCCGGCGTGAGGCGCTTGTCCTTGAGCTGCATCAGCCGTTCGATCTGTGCCAGCGACATCAGTTGCGCATAGATGGCCGGCAGGTAACGCTTGGTGCGCAGCTCCAGGAACTTGTCGTTGGACAGGTTGTTCAGCCGCTCCTCGTTGACCACCCAGCAGCCGGCGATGTTCTTTTCGCGGTCACCTTCGCGCACGCGCATCTGCAGCGGCGTGAACATGTTCAGCTCGGCCAGCGTCTTGGAGAACTCCAGCGTGATCTGGTCCATCTGCTGAAGCTCGGCCAGGTAGCGCTTGACGTTCTCGATGACCTGGGTGGGCTCGCCTTTGTCGTCGAACAGTGCGCTGCCTTCACCGTCCTTGCCGTCGACACTGACCAAGCTGCTGGCTTCGTCCAGGCAGATGGTGAACTGACCCGCTGTGGCGCTGCTGGCCAGCGCGAAGGGGTAGCGGCGGATGATGGCAGGGATGTAGCTGGCCTCCCACTTGCCGGCTTCGCTGACGAACAGATTCTCGCCGGCGTCCAGTCCCAGCAGCGTCACCGGGCGGAAGGCGTCCTTCTCCTTGTCCTCGACGAAGACGATGGGGTAGACGGCCGCGGCGCGGGCGAACTCGTGCATCGTCAGGTAGGCGATGTGGAAGTCCTTCGCGAAGCCGAATCCCGTGATCTCCTTAATGCGGGTGCGGGCGTGACGTTCACGGTTGACGGGGACCACTTTCTCGAACATCGCTAATCCTTCTGGGGCAGGTTGGCACGGTTTTGTGACAGTGCGCGGGCCGGCAAACGCCGCGACCTGCGACCCGCCGCACAAGCTCCGCCGCAGTATCGGGCAAGGCCTCCGCGCGCCGGACACAGGAAAGTCCTAGGGCGCTGGCTGTCGCAGCGCTGATTGGAAAAGCGTCTGCAATGATTGGCCCCGTGCGCCCTGCTGGATTGCGGGGTTGGAATGGGTCTTCCGCTGCTGAAAACTCTCATCAGAAAATCGCCCTTCTTCGCTATGCTCGACCGCATGTCCGCAGCCCTCCAACATCCCCGTGCCAGCGCTGCTGCCAGCCGCGGGGTCGAGGGCCTGACATCGTGAGTGCGATGGTCCGCCTGGCGCGTGCCATGCGCGACGCCTACCGGTTGGAGGCGCTGGAGCCCCGCGTGCTGCTGTCTGCCGACCCGGTGCTGGGCGCGGCGCACGCGGTGGTCATGCAGCCGGTCGACCCCTACGCGCAGTCGCTGGACGGCGCCTACGACCCGGCCGACGCGCTGGCTCACCACCCCGGCCAGTTCGCGCACGCCAGCCTGCCTGATGGTTGGCAGCACTGGGCGCCGAATGCGCCCGAGCCTTCGCCGAGCGGCAGCCACAGCTTCGCCGTTGACGCCCGCGCCTTCGATGCCGGTCATGCGCGCACCGCCAGCGGCTTCATGGCCGGCACTCTGCATGTGCCGCTTGACCAAGCCGCCAACGACGCTGGCACGCTGAACCTGACGAGCACCGCGAACCCCAGCCAGGGCCCGACGATGCACGCGCTGGCGGTCGTCACGCCGGGCGGCTCGCCGGCCGTCACGTCCAACACCACCGGTTCGCTGACGATGACCGGCAGTGACACCTTCGAGGTCGACATCGACGGCACGGGTGCCGACCTGCTGACTGTCACCGGCACGGCCCATCTCGACGGCCTCATCAAGGTCAACCTCGTTGGTGGCGCCACGCCGACCGAGGGCCAGACCTACACCGTCCTGAAGTACCAGGCCTTGTCCGGCAGCTTTGCCGAGGGCGAGGGTCTGGTCAGCGTCGGCAACGGCTTGTATTTCGAGATCCAGTCCGACACGGCCAACAAGCAAATCAACCTGGTCGCGCACCGTCTGGACGTGCCTGGCAGCTACGCCGTCAACCTGCTCTACAGCGCTGCCGGCGCGCAGGGCCAGGCCTTGGCCGACCAGGCGGGCGAGTGGTTCAACGCGAGCTATTTCGCCCGCAACCAGGCCTACAGCTTCACTGGCTCGCTGGACCTGGGCCAGGGCGTCAAGCTGTCGGGCACCATCGCCGCGGCCTACACGCAGAACGTGCTGCTCAACGACGGCAGCGGCACGCACAGCTACGACGTCTGGAAGATTGCCCTTGACAACGCCAGCGGCTACCTGGGCCTCAATTCGGCTGACGCCAGCAAGCCCGGCCTCACCTTCAGCCAGATCGATGCGGCCGTCATGGTGCTGGACGGCCAGGGCGCCAACTCGGCCGGCTGGGTGCTGGCCGAGGGCTCGGCCGGAGGCATCGCGTTGCAGGGCGTCAACGGCCTGACGCTGGCCGCCAGCAGCCTGTCGCTGGAATTCAGCCTCGGCCTGGGCCAACTCAATGGCCAGGCCAACCACGCCGGCATCGACCTGTCCGCCCAGGCGCAGAGCCTGCTTGTCGGCGGTAACACGCTGACCTTCAACGGCGACGGCCACCTGGGCGACTTCGCGTCCATGAGCGGCAGCGGCCAGCTCGCCTACGGCCCCGTCACGCTTAGCGGCACGCTGGGCCTGGCCGTGTCGGCCGGCTCGCTGGCAGCGGTGGGCGAGCACGTCGAGGCGCGGCTGACCACTGGCAGCTTCGCTGCCGGCGTGACCGACGCGAGCTTCGGCGCGCTGATGACCTCGGGCAGCGGCCTGGCGCTGGAAGCCAGCGGCGGCTTCTATCTGTCGGGTGGTGGCTTCGCGAGCGTGTCAGCCACGTCCGCGCTGCTGCGGCTGAACCTGACCGGCGCCGACCAGACCGGCCACGTTGTCACGGCCGGCGCCATCAGCCACACCTTCGGCAGCATGCCCGGCAGCAGCACGCCGGCGGTGGACATCCGCGGCCTGCAGGCCAGCATCGGCGACACCTTCAGCCTCAGCGGCGACTACGCCTTTGGCCGCGACGCCAACACCGGCGGCATGGACCTGATCGCGAGCAACGCCAGCATCCAGTTGGTGGCCGGCAGCTTCAAGGCCGGCGTCAGCGGTGCCAGCGTCGCCATCGCGATGAACGCGGCCGGCAGCGGCGTGGACCTGGTCGAGGCCAGCGGTTCGCCATTCCTGCAACTGGGCAGCGACATCTCGGCCAGCGCCACGTCCGTGTCGCTGCGCTGGAACGCCACCGGTGCCGACGCCAGCGGCCACGCGCTGGCCGTCGGCAACGCCAGCTACAACTTCGGCAGCGGCTTCACGGCCGGCCTGCAGCAGGTCAGCCTGACCGGCGCCAGCCTGACCGTCGGTGAGTTCTTCAGCGCCACCGGCAACTTGGCCTTCGAGCGCAGCAGCGCCACCGTGCTGCTGGCGGCCGACAACACCACCACGGCGGGGGTCGATGAGGCGACGGCTGGCGTGCTGGTGGACCGTTTCCTGTTGGGCGCCCACGGCCTGACGGCCAATGCCGGCATTCCCGGCGGCCCGGGCCTGGCGCTGGCCGGCGTGGACTTCGCGTTAGCGCTGATGAGCGCCCGCAGTGATCCCACCCGCCACTGGACCAGCCTGCAGGCCAGTGCCACGTCGGCTGGCTTCACGGGCCTGACCGGCGTCACGTTGACGGGCAGCGGCCTGTCGGTCAGCGTCAACCAAGCCAGCAACGTCAACGACCCGGTCGTCGACTACGGCGCCAGCCGCACCGTGCTGGCCGTGCCCACCGGCGCCGGCAGCTTCACGCTGGACATGGCCGGCTCACGCGGCCGCCTGCTGCAGGCCGCCGGCACGCTGACCTTCGACCTCTACGACTTCGTCCGCGTCACCGGCAGCCTGGCCCTGTCGCGCAGCGACCAGGCTGTCACGCTGGCCGGCGGCGAGGTGGTGCAGACTCGCATGCTGACCGTCGGCGCCGCCGGCGTGAGCGGCTTTGCCGGCATGAATGCCGGCCAGGCCGGCGCGCTGGGCTTGAACCTGACCGGCCTGGATCTCGCGCTGGCGATGTTCTCCGACCGCAACAATGCCGCGCGCAGTTGGACCAGCCTGCAGGCCAGCGCAGCCAGCGTCGGCTTCGTTGGCGTCAGCGGCGTCACGCTGACCGGCAGCAACCTCGCCGTCAGCCTGAACCAGGCCACTGGCGTCAGCGACCACGTCGTCGACTATGGCGCCACCGCGCTGACCGTGCCGACTAGCAGCACCGCCGGCATCACGCTCAACATGGCCGGCGCCGACGGCCGGCTGCTCAAGGCCAGCGGCACGCTGTCCCTGGGCCTGTTCGACTTTTTCAGTGCCAGCGGCAGCCTCGCTATCGAGCGCCGCGACACCAGCCTTCAACTGGCCGACGGCAGCACTGTGCAGACGCGCCTGCTGGCCATCGGCGGCGCCGGCATCACCGGCTTTGCCGGCAACAACGGCTCCTCTGCCGACCGTCTCGGCCTGACGCTAACGAACCTCGACTTCGCGCTGGCCCTGCAAAGCAGCAAGGCCACGCCCACGCGCAGTTGGACCAGCCTGGACGCCAACGTCGGCAGCGTTGCGCTGGTGGGCATCAGCGGCCTGACGCTCGCCGGCAGCAACCTGTCGGTGCGCATCAATCAGGCCAGCCAGCTGAACGACTCGGTGGCCGACTACGCCGCCCAGAACCTCGTCATCGCCACCGGCGCCAGCACCTCGCGCACGCTGAGCCTGGCCGGCAGCAACGGCCAGACGCTGTTGGCGAGCGGCACGCTTGCGCTGGACGCTTTCGGCTTCGTGCAGCTCAGCGGCGGCTTCACGATGGAGAGCAAGGACGCCACGCTGACGCTGGCCGATGGCTCGACCGTCGCGACCCGGCTGCTCACCGTTGGCGGCGCCGGCATCACTGGCTTTGCGGGCAACAACGGCGGCTCGGCCGACCAGGTCGGCCTGACGCTGACCGGCGCCGAATTCGGCCTGGCCCTGCAGTCCAGCAAGGCCGCGCCGGCGCGGAGCTGGACCAGTTTGCAGGCCAGCGTCGACAGCGTTGCGTTGGTGGGCATCAGTGGCCTGACGCTGTCCGGCAGCAACCTGGCCCTCAAGCTCAACCAGGCCAAGCAGGCCAACGACGCCGTCGCGGACTACGCAGCCAGCAACCTCGTCGTCGCCACCGCGCCTGGCAACACGCTGACGCTAGACATGGCCGGCAGCGAAGGCCGCATCCTGAAGGCCAGCGGCGTGCTGGCGTTGGACGCGTTTGGCTTCGTGCAACTCGGTGGCAGCTTCGCCATCGAGAGCAAGGATTCCAGCCTCGTGCTCGCCGATGGCTCGACGGTGCAGACCCGTTTGCTGGCCGTGGGCGGCCATGGCATCAACGGATTTGCCGGTAACAACGGCGGCTCGGCCGACCGGGTCGGCCTGACACTGACCGGCGCTGACTTCGCGCTGGCGCTACAAAGCAGCAAGGCCACGCCGGCGCGCAGCTGGACCAGCCTGCAGGCCAACGTCGCCAGCGTCGCGCTGGTCGGCATCAATTGGTTGACGCTGTCCGGCAGCAACCTGTCGTTGCAGCTCAACCAGGCCAGGCAGCTCAACGACAAGGTGGCCGACTACGCCGCCCAGAACCTCATCGTTGCCACCGGCCCCAGCAGCAGCCAGACGCTGTCGCTGTCCGGCAGCGAAGGCCAGATCCTCAAGGCCAGCGGCACGCTGGCGCTGGACGCCTTCGGCTTCGTGCAGCTCAGCGGCGGCTTCACGATAGAGAGCAAGGACGCCACGCTGACCCTGGCCGACGGCTCGACCGTGGCGACGCGCCTGCTGGCCATCGGTGGCGCCGGCATCAACGGCTTTGCCGGCAACAACGGTGGGTCGGCGGATCAGGTTGGCCTGAACCTGACAAGCGCGGAGTTCGCGTTGGCGCTGCAGTCCAGCAAGGCCGCGCCCGCGCGGAGCTGGACCAGCTTGCAGGCCAGCGTCGACAGCGTTGCGTTGGTGGGCATCAGCGGCCTGACGCTGTCCGGCAGCAACCTGGCTCTCAAGCTCAACCAGGCCAAGCAGGCCAACGACGCCGTCGCGGACTACGCGGCCAGCAACCTCGTTGTCGCCACCGCGCCCGGCAACACGCTGACGCTGGACATGGCCGGAAGCGAAGGCCGCATCCTCAAGGCCAGCGGCGTGCTGGCGCTGGATGCGTTTGGCTTCGTGCAGCTGGGCGGAAATTTCGCCATCGAGAGCAAGGACTCGACCCTCAAGCTCGCCGATGGCTCGACTGTCTCGACCCGCCTGCTGGCCATCGGCGGCAGCGGCATTGCAGGCTTTGCCGGCAACAACGGCGGCTCGGCCGACCGAGTCGGCCTGACGCTCACCGGCGCCGACTTCGCGTTGGCGCTACAAAGCAGCAAGGCCACGCCTGCCCGCAGCTGGACCAGCCTGCA
>JACPYV010000129.1 GCA_016195825.1 Burkholderiales bacterium
GCGCCATGGCCAGGATCAGGCCCGTGAAGCCACCCATCGTGAACACGAAGATGAAGCCGACCGCGAACAGCATCGGCGTCTCGAAGGTCATCGAGCCGCGCCACATCGTCGCGATCCAGTTGAAGATCTTCACGCCGGTGGGCACCGCGATCAGCATGGTCGCGTACATGAAAAACAGCTGGCCGGTCACCGGCATGCCGGTGACATACATGTGGTGCGCCCACACGATGAAGGACAGGATCGCGATCGAGGCCGTGGCGTAGACCATCGAGGTGTAGCCGAACAGGCGCTTGCGTGCGAAGGCCGGCACGATGGCGCTGACGATGCCGAAGGCCGGCAAGATCATGATGTAGACCTCGGGGTGGCCGAAGAACCAGAAGATGTGCTGATACATCACCGGGTCGCCGCCGCCTGCGGGGTTGAAGAAGGCGGTGCCGAAGTGGCGGTCGGTCAGCGTCATCGTGATGGCACCGGCCAGCACGGGCATCACGGCGATCAGCAGGTAGGCCGTGATCAACCATGTCCACGCGAACATCGGCATCTTCATCAGCGTCATGCCGGGGGCCCGCATGTTGAGGATGGTCACGATGATGTTGATGGAGCCCATGATGGACGAGGCGCCCATGATGTGCATCGCGAAGATGCCGGCGTCCATGGACGGGCCCATCTGCAGCGTCAGCGGCGCGTACAGCGTCCAGCCCGCAGCGGGGGCGCCGCCGGGCATGAAGAAGCTGCTCACCAGCATGAGGGCCGCCGGGATCAGCAGCCAGAAGCTGAAGTTGTTCATGCGCGCGAAGGCCATGTCACCCGCGCCGATCTGCAGCGGGATCATCCAGTTCGCGAAGCCCACGAAGGCCGGCATGATGGCGCCGAACACCATGATCAGACCGTGCATGGTCGTGAACTGGTTGAAGAGTTCGGGGTTGAAGAACTGCAGGCCCGGCTGGAAAAGTTCTGCGCGGATGCACAGCGCCAGGATGCCGCCGACCATCAGCATCGCGAACGAGAACAGCAGGTACAGCGTGCCGATGTCCTTGTGGTTGGTCGCGAACACCCAGCGGCGCCAGCCGGAGGGTGCGTGGTGGTCGTGGTGATCGTCGTGGGCGTGGTCGTCATGACCACCAACCGCGCCGTGGGGGGGGAGCACTGCACTCATGTGATTTCCTCTGATTCGGCGTTCGGTTGATTACTTGCGGGCAGCCACGACTTCGGCCGGCTGCACCGTCTGGCCCGTCTTGTTGGACCAGCTGTTCTTCGTGTAGCTGACCACCGCTGCGATCTCGGTGTCGCTGAGCTGCTTCCAGGACGGCATGCCCTTGTCCATGCGGCCGTTGAGCAGCACCTGGATCTGGTCGAGGTGGTTGTCGGACAACACGACCGGCGAGCCGTCCAGCGCCTTGATCGGGCCGGCGCCCTTGCCGTCGGGCTTGTGGCAGACCGCGCAGTTCGCCGCGTAGACCTTCTCGCCGCGGGCGATCAGCGCCGCCTGTTCCCAGACCTTGTTCGGGTCGTCGGCCTTGGCAGCGATTTCCTTCTTCTTGCCATCCACCCACTTGCTGTAGTCCTCGGCGGACACCACCTTCACGTGGATCGGCATGTAGGCGTGTTCCTTGCCGCACAGCTCGGCACACTGGCCATAGTAGTCGCCGACCTTCTCGGCCTTGAACCAGGTGTCGCGGACGAAGCCGGGGATGGCGTCCTGCTTGACGCCGAAGGCCGGCACCATCCAGGCGTGGATGACGTCATTGGCCGTCGTGATGATGCGGATCTTCTTGTCCACCGGCACGACCAGCGGGTTGTCGACCTTCAGCAGGTAGTTGTCGACCTGTTCGGGGTGGCCACTGTTGGACGACTCGCGCTGGTCGGTGTCGAGGGTCGCCAGGAAGCCGATGCCCTCGCCCTCGCCCTTCAGGTAGTCGTAGCCCCACTTCCACTGGTAACCGGTGGCCTTGATGGTCACGTCGGCATTGGTGGTGTCCTTCATCGCGACGACCACCTTGGTGGCCGGCAGCGCCATGCCGATGACGATCAGGAAAGGCACGATGGTCCAGGCGATCTCAACGGCCACGCTTTCGTGGAAGTTGGCCGACACCGCGCCCTTGGACTTGCGGTGCTTGAAGATGGAATAGAACATCACGCCGAACACCGCCACGAAGATGACGAGGCAGACGATCAGCATGAAGTTGTGCAACCACATCTGGTCACGGGCGATGTTGGTCACCGGCTCATGCAGATTGAGCTGATTGACGCCCGGGCCGCCCTTGAGGTCGTTCACCGCGAGGGCAGAACCCGCTGCCAGGGCCGCCGTCGCCGCCACGGCAGCCCGCTGGGCCCAACCGCGTGAGGCGCTTTGCACTCGTGCGTTCATCATCGTCATGGTTGTCACTTGGTTCTTTGAAGAGCGGGCCTTGCAATCCGGCCAGCAGACCGGAGGTAAGACGCAAGTTCCGTGGATTGAGCCGGGTTTTGCCTAAGCTCTCTTAGCGGCGCAAGATTTTAGCCCGAGGCACCTGCATGCCCGGCCCGCGCCGCCCCCGGGGAATCACCCCCCTGTCCGCCCCTTGCGCAGCGTGGCGCGCATGGCATCGACGGACACATGGGTCTCGGCGGCCACCGTCAAGCGCGGCGCGGCCTTGAATGCATGGCCGAAGACCAGCTCCAGCGTCAGCACCAGCCGCCCTTCCGCGTCGCGCAGCGTGTCCAGCTCGGTCAGCAGCCGCTGGCGCCAGGCCCGCCCGCGCAGCCCCGGGAAACGCGTCGGCGCCAGGTTGCCGCCCAGCGCCCGCAGGTCGGCCAGCAGACTTTCCGGGCTGGCCCAGGTCAGGCGCAGCCGCTCCTGGTCCATGACAGGGTCCGCGAAACCGGCCTTCAGCACCAGGTCACCGATGTCGTGCATGTCCCACCAGTCCGGTGCCGGCCGGCCCCAGCCGTTGCGGGCGTAGAGGCTACGCAGCTCGATGAAGCTGTCGGGGCCCAGGCAGGAGAACATGATGAAGCCGTCGACGGCGACGCTGGCCTGCCATGCGCCGAGCAGCGCCGGCAGGTCGGCGCTGGCATGCAAGGCCATGTTGGACCACAGCAGGTCGACCTCGGGCTTGAGCGGCAGTGCGCTGACCTGGCCCACCGAGGCACCGCGCAGCTTGCGCCACCAGTTCAGTGCGCGGCTTTGCGCAGCCTGGGCAGCCAGCGCCGCATCGGTTTCATGCCACAGCATCTCCGCGCCCGGGTAGGCCAGGCGCAGCAGCTCGGCGCTGGCACCCAGCGCGGGCGACGCATCGAGCACCCGGGCGGGCTGCAGCTTGATGTAGGCCAGCCGCTCGGCCATACGGCGCGCAACCTCCGCGTGCAACCAGGGTGGCTGCCCAGCTTTCGCCAGCCGGCGCACCTGGTGGCGCAGCGCGGCCGGGTCCAGATCCTGGGGCCGCGGCCCC
The DNA here is from genome assembly GCA_016195825.1 of Burkholderiales bacterium. Classification (GTDB taxonomy): domain Bacteria; phylum Pseudomonadota; class Gammaproteobacteria; order Burkholderiales; family Burkholderiaceae_C; genus Pelomonas. The sequence goes on from JACPYV010000129.1 coordinate 3,432, forward strand.
TTGTTTGAAGTAGGGGTCGAAGCCGGCTCACTCATGGGTCGGTCAGTATATTGAGCCGATGCCCGAGCGCTCCCTGTCGGCAGCCAAGCCCGCACTGATCGAGAAGGTGCTGCTGCGCTGCGCCGGACAGTGCGCGGTCTGCCGAGCCTGGAGCCACCAGACCATCTGCGACGGCTGCCTGCAGCGCTATGCCCGCCCGCAGCCGCGCTGCTGGACGTGCGCGACCACGCTGCCGCTGGCCCTGATCGGCCGCCCGCGCCCTCAGTGCGGGCGCTGCCTGCGCGAGCCGCCGCCGCTGGACCGCACCGTCGCCGCGCTGGACTACCGCTTCCCCTGGGACGGGCTTCTGCAGCACTTCAAGTACCACCAGGCGCTGGAGCTGCGCGAGAGCCTCTTGGAGCGACTGAACTCGGCGCTCAGCGCCGCCGAGGTGATGGAGCCGGACTGGCTGCTGCCTGTGCCGCTGTCGGCTGAGCGCCTGCGCGAGCGCGCGTACAACCAGTCGCACGAGCTGACCAAGGCACTGGCGCGGCGACGCGGCCTGCGCTGCGAGCCAGACCTGCTGCTGCGCGTGCGCAACAACGCCACCCAGGCCGGGCTGGATCTGCAGGCGCGCGCCGCCAACGTGCGCGGCGTGTTCGCCGTGAACCCTGTAGGCGTAGAGCGGCTGCGCGGCACCCGCGTGGCGCTGCTGGACGACGTGATGACCAGCGGCGCGACGCTTTACGAACTGGCGCACGTGCTGCTGCAGGCCGGCGTCATGAGCGTGCAGGCCTGGGTCATCGCGCGCACGCCCGAGCCCGAGGACGAATAGACAGGCAGGGATACTCCCGGCCATGTTCCACATCGTCCTCGTTCACCCGGAAATTCCGCCCAACACCGGCAACGTGATCAGGCTCGCGGCCAACACTGGCTGCACGCTGCACCTGATCGAGCCGCTGGGATTCTCGATGGAGGACCGGCTGCTGCAACGCGCCGGCCTCGACTATCACGAGTACGCCCGCGTGCAGCGCCATGCTGACTGGGCCGCCTTCCTCGCCGCCGAGTCGCCCGAGCCCACCCGCCTGTTCGCGTTCACGACGCGCGGCAGCCGGCCTTTCGGGGACGTCGCCTGGCAGCCGGGCGACTACCTGGTCTTCGGCAGCGAGACCGCCGGCCTGCCGCCGACGTTGCGCGATGGTTTTCCACTGGAGCAGCGCGTTCGGCTCCCGATGCGCGAGGGTCAGCGCAGTCTCAACCTCAGCAACAGCGTGGCCGTCGCGGTGTTCGAGGCCTGGCGGCAGAACGGCTATCAGGGCGGCGGCTGACGCCTCGCATCCCGTCCCCGGCGTCGGGGGCTGGGAAGCCGCTCGCAGGCCCCTTTCAAGCTCTGGGGCCATGACCTGCCCGGTTCCTCCGAGACATTGATTGGTTAGCCTCATCGCGCCGGTGGTGCCGATTGATTTGTTGCCCTCAGCACCGCCGTAACTGCCGGTCCGTCTCGGCAGAATGAAACAACAACTTCGGCTGGTGTGCCGGTGCGAAGACTTTGTGCTTCGCTGAACAGAGCGTTGGTGCCGTTTGACTGCCTGCCGTCGATCCATCTCCGATACAGCGCCGCGGCGAGTCCGCTGCGCGCCATGCCGTAGTTCATTCGGTCCAGTGCTTTTCTAAACTGAGCAATCGCCGTCTCCGCGTCGTCCTTCGTGCAGAGCAAGAACGCTGCATAGTTTCCATATAGCCACGCCGACTGCGGTTCGTATGCAATCTGCCGCTTGTACGTTTCCTCCGCCTCACCGAACCGTCCAGTGTTTTCATAGAACCGGATGAGGCCAGAAAACGCGGCCAGCATGGCCTTTGAATTCTTTGTTCCGCTTGCAATGACGTTCTGGTAGTTGAGCGCTGCCTCGTCTAGCTTTCCCTGAGCAATCAAAACATCCGCTGTGTTCAACCGGAGCCACGGGTCCGCGGTTCCTATTCTCTGCGCCGTGGCTAACGCGCTCGTTGCATCCGCTAGGCGATTCTGCAAGAAGTACAGATGCCCTGCGAGGACATATGCTTCCGCGTACTTAGGATCTATGCGAAGCGCCTCATTCAGAGAACGCTCTGCAGCGGCCAGCGACGCCGGTGTTCCTCTTTTGCCGCTGATGTAACCACTCATCATGTGGTACCGAGCGTATTCACGGTGGGCGGGAGCAACGTTCGGATTTGAGCGGAGGATTTCGTCAAGCTTAGCCCTGGCTGCATTGAGCACGGACGAATCTCCGCGCCAACTGTCTAGCAATGCGACAGCTTCATCTAGGTTGGCCCTGTACTCCGGCTCAACAGCGATACGCGTCGAAGCTTGGACCTCACCGGCAAAGGCAATACAGCTGGCAGAAAGACCGGTCACAACAGCGAAGGCGACTAACACTTTCGTATGGAGATTCATAAGTTTCTCTCTGTAAGGACGCTACGGACGGGCGGCCCTCAGGCTGGTTAACGTGTGAGCTCAGCGGGCGGCGAAGCCGCCCGCTGCAGTGAAAGGTTAAACAGCACGCTCGTCACCAAAGGTCTCGTCCATCAACCGAGGCGCAGCTCCTTTTGCAAACCAGCTCATGTGCTTTGAAGGTTCCATTCCAGAAGACCCTGGCGATGAACTTTGGTTCTTGGCCGGGAGCACCCGCTCGCGGTTACGCCGGAAGCCTCCACACAGGCTACCCAACGGCCTGCACGAACTGCTGGATTGCCCTTGCAGACTCGGTTGCCTGCCGGACCCGGGGCGATTCATTGCGTCAAAGCCGACCCTTGCAAGCGGACATGTCATGGCCAGGACCACCAGTCGCAGCCCGCCGACAGCGGCCACTCGATCTGCTAAGGGCTGGACGACTGGCCCTCATGGCGCCAACCTCAACGTCTCGACCCACTGCTGCCGTTCAACGTCGTCTGAAGCTGTCGGGCGACCGGGTGTTGGTCGCACGCGCTTCGCGTCCAGGAAGCTGACGCCAGCGGCCACCGGGACTCGGCCAATACCGGTCCGTCATACCGTCCTGCAGCCCGTCGGCAATGCACACTCGGCTGCGCAGAGCAAGTGCAGCTGCCGGCCGCGCTGAATACGCGTCCGGCGACGCGACCCTGCTACGCCAAAGGACGGGAGGCCGCCTGTGAATCCGCAGATGAGTGCGCTTGAGCCTTGCGGCGAACAGACGCGGCCGCGCCCAAGGCCAACAGCGCCAGGGCCATGGCGCCAGGCTCAGGCACGTTTGAGGAGTTCTGGAAGCGCAGCGTCACTGTGTCGAGTGACCCAGCCAGCGTGAAGACGTAATCCCCAGCGGCGATGCCCAGGCTCTGGAAGCTTCGTGAAGACAACGTCAGCGTACGATCCAGCGCGCTGTCGCTGACGTAGTCGGATGACAAATACATGATGTCATCTGACGCGGGGCCCGGGACGTACACGATCTCAAACTTGCTGGTACCGCCGCTCGAGCTTCCGGAAGTGAAGTTGAAATTTTGCGTTCCCGCGATCACGCCGCTTTCCAAAAACCAAGCGTTCGCCTGATTGTCAATCGCGTTGTTCGAGGCTTGCAACTGAAAGGCGGGAAACGCGCCGTTGCTGTAGAACAGACCGCTGTTGTACGCAATCGCATTCTGTTGCTTCAGTCGTGCGCCTGTAAGGTCGAGCGAGCCGGTGAGCCTCCCAACCACGTCTGTACCGACCTCGCTGAACAGGAAGACGGCAGCCGCATTCGCTGTCAGCGGGACTGAAAGAGCCATGGCGGTGAGTGCCGCTGCCAGGGTCGTGGATCGCATCGCGCTTCCCATTTCGTCAAGTTAAATATGGCCGAAGCCGCTGAGCTTCCGGTGGTCGCCCATCTGTCACGGCGCCTGCTGATGTTGACACTGCGCGATGTCAGCAACAACTGGCTTTGCGTCGATCACGCGGCTCTAGCCCCCTGCTTGAGGGACGCTCGATAGCTCAACCGATGACGTCTCTTCAGGGGCGGCATGAGTCTGTCGGGGCGCGCTGAAGCTGTCGTTCGTTCCTGTGCGTCAGCTGCGTTGCAGTCGAGTGACCGGTCCCGAGGGTGAAGCCGCCGGCCAGCACCGGCGAAACTCATTCACCGGCATTGGTGGTTGTCGTGCACGGCGCGGAAGCAGGAATTGGTGTCCGACCACTGACCGAGTTCGGATCTTGATGTCTGCTCCACTTGGGCACCCGCGCGGGAAGCGTCATGTTCCGAAGCCGTCCGCCGCGGCAGGCCCCTTCACGAGGCCGCCTGCCCAGCCTCATCATTCACGTCATGAGCACACCACCCCACTTGCCCGCCAGCGTTGAAACCTGCCACTGGGGGTTTTTCGACGCCACATTGAAGCCCGCGCTCACCGTGTCCAGTGGTCAACGCTTCACTGTGGCGACGGTCAGCGGCGGCAGCGCGGTGCTGCCGCCAGCCGGCTTCCATGTGCCGCCAGAACTGCTGGACATCCACGCCCGCCTGCCGATGCAGATGCCTGGCCACATCCTGACCGGCCCCGTCGCCGTGGAAGGCGCAATGCCGGGTGACGTCCTGGAGGTGCGCATCATCGACGTGCAGCTGCGGCAGGACTGGGGCTACAACGTGATCCGCCCCTTGGCGGGTACCCTGCCCGACGACTTCGACACTTTCCGCCACCTCAACATACCACTGGACCGCGAGACAGGCGTCGCCCACCTGCCCTGGGGTCTGGACCTGCCGCTGCACCCCTTCTTCGGCGTGATGGGGGTCGCGCCACCGCCGAACTGGGGTCGCATCAGCACGATCCAGCCACGCGCGCATGGCGGCAATCTGGACAACAAGGAACTCGGCCCTGGCAGCAGCCTGTACCTGCCGGTCCATGCACCTGGCGCGTTGTTTTCCTGCGGTGACGGTCATGGCGCACAGGGTGATGGCGAAGTCTGCGTCACCGCCATAGAGACGGCCTTGCTGGGCACATTCGAGCTGATTCTGCACAAGCCAGCCGCTGGCCAGGGCTTGGCATACCCGCGAGGGGAGACTGCGACGCACTGGATCACCATGGGCATGGACCCCGACCTGGATCGCTGCCTGGAGATGGCCCTGCGCGACATGATCAAACTGCTGGGCGAAAAGGCCGGGCTCAGCCGAGAGGACGCCTACACCCTGTGCAGCCTTGCCGTGGACTTCCGCATCACGCAAAGCGTCAACGGGCTCAAAGGCGTACACGGCATGCTGCGCAAGGCGCTGATCAATCGCTGATCGCGCGACGCTCGACCGATGTCGCGTCGATGCCAGGTGGTCGCCCATCGAATGGCCCACGACACTGGCGAGAACGGTCTCCCGGCCTGCTGCCCGAGGTCGCGAGCGACTTGCCCACGGCTACGAAGCTCGACGAAACGAGGCCCGAGCGTAGGCCAGCTTTGGAGAGGCCTGGCATGCAGGTATGGGGCGGCACCGCCAGTTCGACATTCGCGAGGGCAGCCGCTGACCCGACGTCCCGTCGGATTCCGGGCGCCCCAAGCTCCAATGTCTGCTGAGGGGCATGTCCTGAGGGTGAAACGGTCACTCAGCCATCGAACGGTCCGATGACCGGTGCTGGCGGCAGCGGTCATCGGGCCGCAAAAACTCAGCGTCAGCAGCCGCCCGAAGCCGCCGTTGAACGGCGACCAACTGCTCCGCAGCGCACGCGGACCGCTGGGGTGGAAAGCACGTTCAGCCGCCTTGAGCTTTCTTCAGCTCCACGCGGATGGCATGCAGCGGCACATTTCCTACGTTTTCCATTGCATGTCCCTGCACGACGGGAAACCACCGCGTGCCAGGTGGGCGGACCCCAAGGTCTCGAGAGCTGCCGTCCTGAAGATGCTCCACCATGTGCGGCGAAGTGTCGATGATCATCACGGCCGGGTAGCGATGCACGTGCAGCGGCTCCCGCTCGCCCGGCGCCACGGTCACTTCCAGTACTCGCACCTCGTCGTTCTCAAGAAGAACCTTGTGATGCTGGGGTGCCGCCGCAGTCGCGTCCAACTCCGGCCGCCACCAGCGATCTGCGAAGTTCGCCTGCGCAGTTGCGACGACCCCCGCAACCAAGCCTAGGATCGCGACGGCGGCAAGTCGCACGCTGCTGCGTTCAAGGCGCATAGATCGGCTGACTAGTTTCATCCTCGCTTCTCCTCGTGATGGCAAGCCGCGGTCTGCCGCGGCCCAAATCGAGTTCGAGTCTGACGGCAAGCGTGTCGCGCCGCCATCGGAGTAGCACCAACCAGTTTGGAGCGAAAGACAGCTCACAGCTGCTGTCGCAACGGCTCTCCTAAGCTTTGGACTTGCCGGCGCGAAATGGCAACGTTTTTGGAGGGCAATGACCAATGCAACTTAACCGTTTGCTGCAGCAGACAGCTTCGCCGCTTGCTGAGCGCCGACGTTCTTCGTCATGAACAACGCTGGTTGGCATTGAGTGTTTTTGTATATACATTAACCGGGCGCGGATTACCTACGCCCCCGCCAAGCGAGATCTGACGCTGATTGCGCGGACTGGACTTCGCGGACGCCGCGCAAGTCTTTGCCAGGCCTACGTTCGAAGCTGAGGACCAACGCCACGACTACGGCGAGAGGCGGGTCATTTGCTTCGGTCTCCTGAGTGAGCGCTTGGTTGTACTGGGTTTCACACCGCGTGGCGCGGATCGTCACGTCTTCAGCATGAGGAAAGCAAATGACCGCGAACAAGCGCGCATCGGCCCCATCCTTGGGCTCTGATCTGAATCGCCTTGAACGGCACGTCATTCAGCCTGCCGAGTACGAAGAGCTTCCTGAACCTACCGACGAAATGCTCGCGCGTGGCACCGTGAATCGCGGTGGGCGCCCCAGGTCGGCAAACCCGAAGAAGCTGATCTCCATTCGTCTGACGGAGGATGTCATCCAGCGCTGGCGGGCCACCGGCCCAGGGTGGCAGACCCGCATGGCAGAGAAACTGAGCAGGCTCTCGCCGAAATGACGCAGAACTTGTCATTGGAGTGGGCCGCCTCCGGCGGCCGCTCACGTTCACGGTTGAGCGACTGCTTTGCGGCGCCCAGCCGCTTGAAACCGAGGGCTGCACCGGGTCGCGACCCGCCATTCAGGTTGAGGGCACCGAATCAACTGGAATTCGGGCTGAGGCCCCCCGAAACTTTTCCGGCTTTGCCAAGGCCGTGGAGAACGGTCGCTTCGACCGAGATCTGAACGCGTAGGGTGGGGCGGCCGCTTTGTGCCAGGAAGGTGAGCCGCAGGTGCCGGCCAAGACCGGCCGTTAGTGGACGACCGGTTTCGGGTTGTTCGTCGACCCGGCAACAGCCAGGTATGTTGATTTCTCAAGGCACAGACCAGGTCGGGCGCGATGCTTCGCAAGCCAAGCGCTTGGGCTAAGATAGCAGGCGCACTTTCCTAGAAAATGCCGAACCGTCTTCTTAGACCCTGTTTCGCGAGGCTGGCCGACATGCAAACCCCCGACACGACCATCGATCACAGCACGCTGCGCCGCCTGGTCGACGCCGGCGTACAGGTGGGCGCCGAAGTGGTCGGCGGAGCGGGCGGCTGGGGCGTGGTCATCAGCTACGGCCGCTCCAGCCAGACGCTGGCCGCCACGCGCGGCGCACCGCGGACCTGGCGCCAGTTCGAGACGCTGGCCGGCTACCTGAAGGAGCTCGGCATCGTCGAGTACCGCGTTTACACGGCCGAGTTCGCCCCAAGCGCTGCGGCGAGCAAGCAGGACGACAAGCGCCGCACCACGGCCTCGGAGCGCATGAAGCGCGCGCACCAGGCCGCCGCCCACGACACCTGGTTCCGCGAGCAGGTTCAAGCCTCGATCGACGACCCACGGGAGAGTATTGACGACGCAGTGGCCAAGAAGGAATTCGCGGCCAAGCGCGCTGCATTGGCCAAGGGCGTCGGAGCCGCGAAGAAAGCCGCGCATTGAACCGTCTGACCTGGCGGCCGATGGCGCTCGCGGATCGCGACGCCATCATGGCCTACATCGCGCAGGACAACCCGACGGCGGCGATCGACCTGGACCTCGAGTTCGAGGCCAAGGCTGAGACCGCCCGGCTGAGACCAAAGCTCTACAAGACTGGTCGGGTCAAGGGCACGCGCGAGATCGTCGTGAGGCCAAACTACGTCATCGTTTACCGCGTCCTCGGCGATGTGGTCGACGTACTTCGGGTGCTGCACGCGGCCCAGCAGTGGCCATGACGATGCTCAATGCGGCTTCGTCATTCAGCGCCACCTCGGCGCCAAGGTCAGCTATTTATATCGGAGGCGAAGTGGAAGTCCCGGCCAGTTCCAGACGCTGGCCGCAGTGGGATGAGTGACCGCAAGGTGCGCAAAGTAGAAGTCCACAGTGCTGAAGACCCACAAGGTGCGCAACGTGGCTGTCGTGGGCTGCGGCGACACCTCGCCGGCTGCGCGAGGTGTTGTGGCAATGATCTCCGCGCAGCATGGCCCATGCGACGCGGACTCATCGCCAGCTACCGATGACCCTGGGCCGCGATGCCGGTTGTTCCCGGTCCGGACTGCGGGGCAAGCCAGGCTTGCTGACAATCAGGTCCTCGCCTGACGGTGCAGAACCCAGCCTCGATCGTCTTCATGCACATGCCACCCCTCACCTCATGCCGACGCCCGAGCCTGACGCTCGTCGTACTCTTGTTGGCTGCGCCGCTCATCGCGCGCACCGCAGAGCCACTTCCGATGAAACAGACTTTTGCCCCGTACCCGGGCGATAAGCGGGGCCGCACCGAGACCGTGTCCGTCGAGACCGTCCTGTCACCCGGCGGTCTGCGCCGCTTCACGCTCACGTCCACCCAGCCGCAGCGCGACCAAGCCCCGCAGCGGCGCGTGCTCGACGAGCAGCCGGGCGCGCCGCGGGTGCAGTCCCCGAGTCTGCTGTTCGACGCGCTCTTTGCCCAGGCGCTGGACGACGCGCGCCTGAACAGCGTGGCGCAGATCCGCGACGGCGCCTACAACGGCGGCAAGCCTATCGACTGCCGTTGCTTCCAGACCGGCGAGTTCTGGACCTACGTGTGGACCCGCGACCTGGCCTACGCCACCCACCTGGGCCTGGCCTGGCTGGACCCTGAACGCGCCGCATCGTCGCTGTTGTTCAAGACCAGCGGCTGGCGCGACGGTGTGAAGCCGCCGCCAGGCTTGCCGCCCGGCTTGCCGCCCGACAGCCTGCAGATCGTGCAGGACACGGGCTCGGGCGGCAGTTGGCCGGTCAGCACGGACCGCGTCACCTGGGCCTTCGGTGCGCAGAGCGTGCTGGATCAACTGCAGGGCGCTGAGCGCCGCGCCTTTGCCGCGCGGGCCAGGGCTGCGCTGCGGGGCACCGTAGAGGCCGATCGCCTGGCCGCGTATGACCCATCGACTGGCTTGTACGGCGGCGAGCAGTCCTTCCTGGACTGGCGCGTGCAGAGCTACGCGCCTTGGATCGCCGACCACCTGTCGCGCCTGGCAGGCTCGCGCGCACTGTCCACTAACGTGGCCCACTACCAGGCCCTTCGGCTGCTGGCGCAGTTTTGCAAGGCCGATGGTGACGTGGCCCTGGCAGCTCGCTACCAGGCATGGGCCGATGACCTGCGCGTAGCCATCGATCGCGCCTTCTGGCTGCCCGACGTGCAGCAGTACGCCAGCCTGACCAATGATGACGCCACGCCCGTGGCCTTGCACAAGTTCGATCTGCTGGGCACGGCCCTGGCCGTCATCAGCGGCGTGGCACCGCCCGAGCGCGCGGCCCAGGCCCTGGCCAACTACCCGCATGCGCCCTTCGGCGCGCCCGTGATCGCACCGCAACAGCCGGGCGTACCGGTCTATCACAACCGCGCCATCTGGCCCTTCGTTACCGCCTACGAGCTGCGCGCGGCTGCGCAGGTGGGCAACCCGGCGGTGGCCGGCCACGCGTTCGATTCACTGGTCCGCGCCGCGGCTCTGAACCTGTCGAACATGGAAAACCTGGAATGGCTGACCGGCCTGCCGCGCTTCGATGACGGGCCGGTCGTCAATTCGCGCCGACAAATCTGGTCCGTCGCGGGCTATCTGGGTGCCGTGGCGGAAAGCGTCTTCGGCTGGCAGGTCAGCGGCGAAGGTTTGCGCATCCAGCCCTTCCTGACGACGACGTCGCGCCGGGCACTGGGCGATGGCCCGCAGGCCACACTCACCGGCATGGCCTGGCGAGGCCGCCGGGTGGAGGTGATGCTGCACCTGCCGCCACTGCCCGCGGCTGACGCCGCAGCGGCTTTCTTCCCTGTGCTGCAGATCCTGCTGAATGGGCAAGTGGTGACGGGCACGCTGGGAGAGCAGCAGTTGCGCGAGTCGGGCAACCGCATCGAAGTGCACTTCGACGCGCCGCGGCCGGGCGATGCCCGCCTGAGGATGGTGCCCACGGTAGACCCGCTGGACCGCGCCGAGCCCCGCGTGGTGGCGCCTGACGCGCCGCGATTGGAGCCGATCAAGCCAACGTCCGCAGGTGTGATGCTGCAGTGGGCCGCTCCGACGCACCGGGAAGCGCTGCACTTCAATGTCTACCGCGATGGTCATCTGCTGACCACGGGCCTTGAAGCAACCCATTGGACTGACCGCGGCGTTAGCGTGGGTGAGGCGCATGTCTACGAGGTCGAAGCCGTCGGCTTGGACTCGGGCGTGCACTCGCACCTCAGCGAACCGGTGCGCGTGGACGCTGGCGCTGTTCGGCGGTTCAAGGCTGGCGAATTGTTCGCGCTGGCATCCACTGGCCCGGTGGGCTTCGAGTTGCTCTACGACAACCACGCCTACGAAACCCAGACCGGCGTCACCAACGCCTTGCGTGTGCTGCGCGTGCTGGATGTCCAGGGTCGCGAAGTCGCGCGCGGCGTGGTCCAGATGCCGCACATCGACCCGGTAGCCGGCAAGCACCCGCTGCGGCTCTCGACCCCGTTGCGCACGGTACTGCCGGCTGGTCGCTACCGCGTAGAGCTTGCAGACTTTTTCAACATGAGCTACCTGCAAGCCAACGCCAACTACAGTGGCCCGGGCGGCCTAGGCGGGCCGCTCAACGAAGCCGAGGTGCAGGCGGTTCAGGTCGTGACGCTTCCCCGCTGAAGTGCGGCAGCCAAGCCCAAGCCAGCGACGCCTTCAGGTCCAGACCGCCAGCTTTCTGCACCTTGCAGTCAGTGAGGAAGGCTGGAGATACGACAGCAATGGGTCGATCTGCGACGGCCGTTCGCGCGCGTAGCGGCCATTCGGACGTCGCGAGCGCGGGTGGCATTGTCGAACGGCCGTTCTAGCCATAAGACCGGTCGGCCGAGCTTGACCTGGTCAGCGCCCGGATGGCCGCGAGGCGCTTCAGACCGGTCGCACGACGCACAGCGCCGACCGAGATCGCTGCAGGGCCCCTTCGGCGTCGATCTCGACCTGATGCTTTGGGCACATTCCTGTACCTCGACCAGTAGCCACGTCGGCGGCTTCGTGCCCAAAGCATCAGGTCGAGATCGGCTGCGATAGACGGCACCGCAGCGGCTGCGGTCGTTAAGTTAAGTTTTGGAGGCCCAACGGCGGTAACCGCCAGCACCGGTCACTGGACTGTTCGACGGCTGAGTGACCGCTGCGCCCTCCAGCACCTGACCTTCGGTGGGATCGAACTGGGCATGGTCAGCGCCCAAGGCCTCGCTCGGGTCAGTCGCACGCCTCACGAACTCCGAATTGGCGGCACCGATCCGCAGCGGCCCAGCCGACTTCAGGTTGGGGGGTGGTCTGTCTTTCGGTCCTCGAAGGCGCCGTAGCCCTATGCGCGGCATCACGACACGCCTAGAGTCGGGCGCGACGCCAATCAGGCGTTGAGCCAGGGGCTGCCATGTCTGCATTCGCAACGCGCTTCGCTGTTCGTCCCTTCTGGCTCAGCAAGGCTGCGCTGGCTTTGACAGTGGTGGGGGCCAGCAGTTCAGCCTGGGCCAATGCGGGCGTGATCATCCACAACAACAACGGCGCCAACGTCAGCGACTACGCGCCCGTCAGCCTGAGCCGCAGCGTGAACTACAGCGACATGCTGGCCGACAATTTGGCGGTGGGTGCCGCCGCCCTTGATACCGGAGCCCTGAAGGTTTCCGCCACCTATGAGAGCTTCACCCCCGGCTACTACTGGCTCAGCGGCACCCGGAATGCCGAAGTCCTTGCGCTCATCCAAGACACGGTGACCTTCGGCGGCCCCACCGCCAAGGTGCCCGTGACCATGAAGTTGAAGTTCGATGGCAGCTTCAACATGACCGGCTCGTCTGGCCTGGGTGAAATTCGGATCAGCCCCTTCATGGAGCTGGCAGGCTATGGCGCCCTGTCAGCGGGCGTGGATCGCCTCTACAACCCCTCAGGCTTCAGCAACGGCGGCGTGGCGCAAGACACGGTGAGCTACCAGTTCGTCGGCGCACCCGCTGCAGGTAGTTTCGTCAATACCAGCCTGACCTTCGTTGACGGCCTGCTTGTCTTGACCGCCATGGTGCCCAGGAACACACCCGTCACGGTGAACACGCAACTCGACCTGGTGTTCGACCAACTCACGCCCGGTGTCCGGGCGCAGGCGGACTTCAGCAAGACTGCTACGCTAAGCATTGAGCTACCAGCGGGCTATACCTATACGTCTGCTTCGGGCGTCCTGCTGACGGCCTCGGCGGTGCCCGAGCCCAGCACCTACGGATTGTTGGCCCTGGGCTTGGCGGCCTTGCAGATCCGGCGGCGGCGGCTCGTTGGCGGGTCGTCATCCCTATAGTCCTGTCGGGTGGGTCGAACTGAGACGGTCGCAGAACCCTGGAGCGGTCACTCGGACGGCATAAACGCAGCCAGCAGCATCGAACGGCTGCTCTTGCCGCCATATCGGTCGGCCGGGGCCCGAGCCTGCGGGCATCTGGATGACCGACACTGTTTAGGTTTGTCCGACACCTGCCCGTCGCGCTGGACAGGTCGATGCGCCAGGCCGACCTGAGGGCAGGTGTTGGATAAACCTCGGGGGAGGAAACCGCGGCGCATGTGGCAACGGTTGTCGAGGCATCGTTGCTATGGCGATTCGGCGTTGAAGCCGCGCTGACGCAGCGCAGTTGAGCGCATGTCGACGGCCGCGAATGACGCGAGGCCGCTGTCTGAGCGGGTGCGATGGACTCCCGCATGCCGTGGTGCATGGCTCGCCCACGTCGTTGGGCCCGGGTCACCACCAGACGACACGAGCTCGCCCCGCACAGGCTTGCGATGAACAAGGGCCGGTGCATGCTGGTGCCGAGTCGTCGCGCCAATGCTCATGATGGGGGCGCCCGGATCGAGGCGCGCTCGCGCAGGACCATCTCGACGATGAGCATTGGCCGGCCGCAGTGCCGGCAGACGAAGGCCGGTGCTCGCAGCGCTGGCTCGCCGGTGGGCACCTCGACCTTGGCCTGCAGCGCAGTGCGCGCCACGGCCAGGCAGACGCGCCGATTGCCGTTGGCCAGCAGCCCATAGTGCCGAATGCGATGGAAGCCCCCGGGCAGCACATGCAGAAGGAAGCGCCGCATGAACTCCTGCGGTGCCAGCGTCATGGTCTTGTGGCGCACCTTCCCCTTGGCATCGCCCTTGGCACGGTAGTCCTTCCAACGGAAGGTCACGCCGTTTGCATCGGCCGCGACGAGGCTACTGTTGGAGATGGCCACGCGGTGCGTGTAGCGTGACAGATAGGCCAGCACCGCTTGCGGCCCAGCAAACGGCGGCTTGGCATAGACCACCCACTCACACCGGCGCATCGGCGTCAGCCAGTCGGCGAAGGCCTTGGCGTCCTGCAGCGCCGCGTGCTCGCCGAAGCACTGCAGCCGTCCCGCGCGGTGCAACTCCTCCAGCCCTTCGAGGAAGCGCCGCCGGAACAGCCGCGAGAGTACGCGCACGGGAAGGAAGAACCCCGGCCGGCAGGCCACCCAGGTCTTGCCGTCTGTTGCGAGCCCGCCGCCCGGCACGATGCCGTGCACGTGGGGGTGGTGCGTCAGCGCCGAGCCCCAGGTGTGCAGCACCAGCGTGGCGCCGATGCGCGCGCCCAGGTGCTTGGCGTCGACCGCGATGACCTGCAGCACCTCGGCGGCCATGTCGAACAACAGGCCATAGATCGCGGCCTTGTTCTGGTACGCGAGGTCCGCGATTGCGCCGGGCAACGTGAAGACCACGTGGAAGTACTCGACCGGCAGCAGGTCGGCCTGCCGAGCCTCCAGCCAGCGCTGTGCCGCGTGGCTCTGGCACTTCGGGCAGTGCCGGTTGCGGCAGGAGTTGTAGCTGACCTGATCGGTGCCGCAGCCTTCGCAGCGCAAGACGTGACCACCCAGTGCCGCGCTGCGGCACTGTTCGATGGCCGACATGACCTTGAGTTGGCCCAGGCTCAGGTGGCCGCGTTGGGCGGCTCGCCAGGCGGGACCATGCGTGCGGAAGATGTCGGCGACCTCCAGGGTGGGCCGCCCCACGGCGGTGGCCTCACGACGTGGGCAGCTTCTCCAGCGGACTGATCACCTCGCGCAGCAAGTCGGTGGCGACGTGGGCATAGATGCTGGTCGTCTCCAGCCTGGCATGACCAAGCAGGACCTGGATCACGCGGATGTCGACCCGTTGCTCCAGCAGATGGGTCGCAAATGAATGACGCAGCGTGTGCATCGACACGCGCTTGTCGATCTTGGCCGCATCAGCGGCGGCGTGGATGGCGCGGTTGAGCTGGCGGGTGCTCAGTGGGTCCATCGGATCCATGCCCGGGAACAGCCAGCCGTTGCGCAGGATCTTGCCCTGGGCGTGGCCCACGCGCCACCACACGCGCAGCCGCTCCAGCAGGATCGGCGGGAGCATGGCGTAGCGATCCTTGCGGCCCTTGCCTTGCTCCACGCGCAGCGTCATGCGCTGGCTGTCGATGTCGCCAACCTTCAGCGAGATCACCTCGCTGGCGCGCAGCCCGGTGCCGTAGGCCAGCGACAGCGCCGTCTGGTGCTTGAGGTTCCAGGCCGCCGCGATCAGGCGGGAGACCTCCTCGCGGCTGAGCACCACGGGCAGCGTGCGTGGCACATGCACGGGCTGCATCTTGAGCATCAGCTCGGTGCGTATTCCACTGATCGCGGACACCCATTCCAGGCTGATCGCGGACAGTGTTCCAGGCGATCGCGGACACCCTGAGTGAGGTGCCTGAGCGACGGGCCGGATGGTAGGTCAACTGTCCGCCATCAATTTGGAACGGTGTCCGCGATCAGAGTGGAACGGCGTGCTGGGTCAGGCCTGGGATGAGCCCCGGCGCAGCGACTCGCCCTTGAGCGCGATGCTGTGCGAGGCGTGCATCAGTCGGTCCATGATGGCGTCGGCGATGGTGGGCTCACCCAGCCATTGATGCCAGGCGCTGCTGGGCATCTGGCTCGTGATGAGCGTGCTGCGGCTGCCCACCCGGTCGTCCAGCAGCTCGAGCAGATCCTGGCGTTCCTGCGCGGCGATGGGAGCAATGGCCAGATCGTCCAGGACGAGTAAATCCAGTCGCGCCAGCTGCGCCAGACGACGACCGAAGCTGCCGTCGCCGTGCGCCACCTGCAGCTCCTGCAACAGCCGGGTCGAGCGGGTGTAGAGCACCGTGAAGCCCTGGCGTGCGGCCTGTTGGGCCAGCGCGCAACCGAGCCAAGTCTTGCCGCAGCCGGTGGCGCCGGTGATCAACACGTTGCGGCCGTGCCGGATCCAGTCACCCTCGGTCAGCGCAGTGACCAGGTGCCGGTCCAGGCCGCGGCCCGCGCGCCAGTCAATGTCCTCGACGCAGGCGCCGCTGACCTTGAGCTTGGCGGCCTTGAGCAGCCGCGCCACGCGCTTGCCGTCGCGCCAGTCCAGCTCGCGCTGCACCAGCAGGGCCAGGCGCTGTTCGAAGGGCAGCGCCTCGGCGCTGGCCTGCAGCGCGGTGTCGTTGAGCGCGGCAATCATGCCGTCCAGGCGCAGGCCGCGCAGTTGGTCCAGGGTGTGTTGTTGAAGCATGGTGTATTCGTGATGTTTGAGAGTTATGCCAAGGGGCTGGTGGTGCGCCAGCCTCAGTGGTGTCCGTAGTAGCTGGGTCCACGCACGTTGTCGTGGGCGGGCATGGCGGGCGTGTCGCCGCCCAGCAAGCTGCTGCCCTGCCGGTCCAGGCCGCTGGCCAGGATCGACTTGACGCTGCGGTAGTGCGGCGCACGGATGGACTGCGCCCGGGCGCACGCGGCCTCCAGGCGCTCGTCGCCGTACTCACGCGCCAGTCGCATCAGTCCCAGGCAGGCGCGGTAGCCCTGCTCGGGGTGCGTGCGGTGCTCCATCTGCCAGCGCACCACCCCGGCGGTGGCGGCGCCGATGCGCTCGCCCCAGCCGATGAGCTTGGCCGGCGTCCACTGCCGGTGCGCGCGGTGAGACGCCGGCATGTGCTCGGCCACGGTGGTGAAGCCGCCCACGAGGTGGCTCAGGGCGTGCGCTGCGATGCGCTGGCGCCGCAGCAGCACCTCCAGCGTGCCGGCCGTGATGCGCAGCTCCACGGCGGCGCCCACGTGCTGGTGCGGCACCGAGTAGTAGTGGCCCTCGAAGGCCACGTGATAGTCGATATTGACCCGCGCCGGCTTGAACTGCGCGAGCGCCATCGGCGTGGCCGGCAACGGCTTCAAGGCCGGCGCGTCCAGCGCCGCGAAGGCGACCGCCCTGCAGCCGGGCAGCTTCTTGAACGGCCGCTGGTTGAGGTCGTCCAACAACTGAACGATGGCGCGGTTGAGCTCCACCAGGCTGAAGAAGCGCCGGTGGCGAATGCGCGCCAGGATCCAGCGCTCGACCACCTGCACCCCCACCTCGACCTTGGCCTTGTCCTGGGGCCGGCCTGGGCGTGCCGGCAGCACCGCCACGCCGTAGTGCTCGCCCAGTTCCTGCATCAGCCGCGCGGTGACAGGCTCGTAGGCATCGGGGTTGGCGATGAGCGCGCGCGGCTGGTCGGGCACCAGCAACTTGGGCACGCCCTTGATGAACGTCAGCGTCGCGATGATGGCGCCCACCCAGTCGGCGGCTGTCTGCTGCCAGGTCGCGCACGCGTAGGTGTAGTTCGAGGCGCCCAGCAGGGCCACGAACACCTGGGCTCGGCGGATCTCGCCCGTGCCAGCGTCCACCACCGGCACCGTCTGGCCGGCGTAGTCGACGAACAGCCGCTCGCCGCCGGGGTGGATCTGGCGCATCGAGCGCTTCAGGCCCTTGGCCCAGGCGCGGTACTTCTCGCAGAAGGCGCTGTAGCGGTAGGCAGCCTCACCGGCGCCCGCGCTGTACTCCTCCCATAGCAGCTGCAGCGTGACGCCGGGGCGCTTGAGCTCCTGATGCAGCGCCGCGTAGTCGGGTTCTTGCCGGGTGCTGCTGCGTGGACGTGGTGGCGGGTACAGCCGTGACTGCAGCTCTTCGTCGCTGAGCATGGCCGCCTGGGGCCACCCAACGCCGGCGTCGCGCGCATACATCGCGATCTCGCTGACGGTGGTCTTGCTGATGCCCAGGGCGGCGGCAACCTGCCGGGTGCTGAGGCTGGCGTCGGCCAGCAGTTGAAGTGCTTGTCTGATCTTGCTCATGAGGACCCTTGGTGTGGGCATCGCCTCTCCCGGCCAAAAAGCCGGGCAGCCTATGCCTCGTTGGGTCACTCAGGACACCCTCCCGGTGTCCGCGATCAGTTTGGAATGCTGTCCGCCATCAGCGTGGAACGGTGTCCGCCATCACAGCGGAATGCTGTCCGCCATCACAGCGGAACGGTGTCCGCGATCGCGTGGAATACGCA
>JACPYV010000125.1 GCA_016195825.1 Burkholderiales bacterium
AGCCGTGGAGGCGAGGGGGGTGGCGGTCTGGTCGGGCATACGCGATGGGTTTGTCAGCTCAGTGTAGCGATTTTGAATTCATAATTATGAATGACGTGGCGGCTATGATGCCGCGCAGTTACAGGAGAGTTTCGATGTCGGATGCCAGCCAGGATGCCAGCAGCAGGGGAGACGCCCCGGAGTTCAAGCCTGCCACGCTGGAGCAATGGAGCAAGTCCGCCGCCAAATCCGCCCCGGGCGGTGATGTGGCCGCGTTGAACTGGGTCACGCCCGAAGGCCTGACCGTTAAGCCGCTCTACACCGCAGCCGACACCGCCGGCTTGCCGCACGCCGACACGTTGCCCGGCTTCGAGCCCTTTCTGCGGGGTCCGCAGGCCACGATGTACGCGGCCCGGCCCTGGACCATCCGTCAGTACGCCGGCTTCTCCACCGCGGAGGAAAGCAATGCCTTCTACAGGAAGGCGCTCGCGGCAGGCGGTCAGGGCGTGTCGGTCGCCTTCGACCTGGCCACCCACCGAGGCTACGACAGCGACCACCCGCGCGTGACCGGCGACGTCGGTAAGGCCGGAGTGGCCATCGATTCGGTGGAGGACATGAAGATCCTGTTCGACGGAATCCCGCTGGACAA
Source organism: Burkholderiales bacterium (assembly GCA_016195825.1). Taxonomy (GTDB): domain Bacteria; phylum Pseudomonadota; class Gammaproteobacteria; order Burkholderiales; family Burkholderiaceae_C; genus Pelomonas. The sequence goes on from JACPYV010000125.1 coordinate 629, forward strand.
GGTATCGGTGTCCATGACCATGAATGGCGCCGTCCTGCCGGTGCTGGCCGGCTACATCGTCGCGGCGGAAGAGCAGGGAGTGGGCCAGCATCAGCTGGCGGGGACCATCCAGAACGACATCCTCAAGGAGTTCATGGTCCGCAATACCTACATCTACCCGCCGGAGCCGTCCATGCGCATCGTCGGCGACATCATCGAGTACACGGCACGGGAGTGCCCCAAGTTCAACTCCATCTCTATCTCCGGCTATCACATGCAAGAGGCGGGCGCCAACCAGGCGCTGGAGTTGGCTTTCACGCTGGCCGATGGCCAGGAGTATGTGAAGACGGCCATGGCCAAGGGCTTGAGCGTGGACGACTTCGCGCCGCGGCTGTCGTTCTTCTGGGCCATCGGGATGAACTTCTATCTCGAGATCGCCAAGATGCGCGCGGCGCGGCTCTTGTGGTGCCGCATCATGAAGGGCTTCGGCGCCACGTCGCCCAAGAGCCTGATGCTGCGCACCCACTGCCAGACCTCGGGCTGGAGCCTGACCGCGCAAGACCCGTACAACAACGTGGTGCGCACCACCATCGAAGCCATGGCGGCAGTGTTCGGCGGCACGCAGAGCCTGCACACCAACTCGCTGGACGAAGCCATCGCGCTGCCCACCGAGTTCAGCAGCCGCATCGCGCGCAACACCCAGCTCATCATCCAGGAAGAGACCCACATCACCAGCGTCGTCGACCCCTGGGCCGGCAGCTACATGATGGAGAAACTGACCCAGGACATGGCCGACAAAGCCTGGGAAATCATCGAGGAGGTCAATGCCCAGGGCGGCATGATCAAGGCGGTGGACTCGGGCTGGGCCAAGCTGAAGATCGAGGCCAGCGCGGCCGAGAAGCAAGCGCGCATCGACTCCGGCGCAGACGTGATCGTGGGCGTCAACAAGTACAAGCTCGCCAAAGAGGATCCCATCGACATCCTGGACGTGGACAACGTCAAGGTGCGCGATGCGCAGATCGAGCGCCTGAAGAAGATCAAGGCCACGCGGGACACCGCCGCGGTGCAAGCCGCGCTGGGCGCGCTGACCCGGGCCGCCGAGAACGGCGAGGGCAACCTGCTTGATCTCAGCATCGGGGCCGTTCGCCTGCGCGCGACCGTGGGTGAGGTGTCGGACGCGCTAGAAGCTGTGTTCGGCCGCCACCGTGCCGACACGCACAAGGTCAGCGGCGTCTATGCGGCGGCCTACGACTCGGCCGAGGGCTGGACCAGGCTGCAGGGCGAGATCGCCGCCTTTGGCGATGAGCAGGGCCGGCGCCCGCGTGTGATGATCGCCAAGCTGGGCCAGGACGGCCATGACCGCGGTGCCAAGGTCGTCGCCACCGCCTTTGCCGACCTGGGTTTCGACGTCGACATCGGCCCGCTGTTCCAGACCCCCGAGGAATGCGCCCGCCAGGCCATTGAGAACGACGTGCATGCCGTCGGCATCTCCACGCTGGCCGCCGGCCACAAGACGCTGGTGCCGGCCATCATTGCCGAGCTGAAGAAGCAGGGCGCTGACGACATCATCGTGTTCGTTGGCGGCGTGATTCCGGCGCAGGACTACGACATGCTGTATCAGGCCGGCGTCAAGGGCATCTACGGCCCCGGCACGCCCATCCCGGCCAGTGCCAAGGACGTTCTGGAGCAGATCCGAGCACAGGTGGCGGGAGTGGCCGCCTGATGACTCCCACGCTGGCGCCCGTCGCCGACGCGGATTTCGAGGCCATGCTGGCGTTGCGCATCGAGGCGCTGCGCGAGAGCCTGGAGCGGCTGGGCCGCTTCGACCCCGATGTGGCGCGCGCGCGGTTGCGTGGCCAGTTCAAGCCCGAGTGGATGCGGCATCTCGTGGTGGGCGGTGAGCGCATCGGCTATTTCACCGTCGAGCCGCGCGAGGGCGAGCTGCGCCTGCATCACCTTTACTTGCGGCCGGCCGCACAAGGCCAGGGTGTCGGTGCCTGGGTGCTGGACCAGGTCAAGGCGCAGCGCCTGCCTATCACGCTGGCCGCGCTGCGCGGCAGCCGCGCGAACGGCTTCTACCGCCGCCACGGCTTCTGCGTGGTCCGGGAGCAGGACTTCGACATCGAGTACCGCTGGGAGACTGCGGCATGAGCCTGGCCGGACCGCTCCGAGGCGGTGACCGCCGCGCGCTGGCCAAGGCCATCACGCTGATCGAGTCCACCCGGGCCGACCACCGCGAGCAGGCCGACGCGCTGCTGACCGCGCTGATGCCCGCCACGGGCGGCGCGCTGCGGCTGGGCATCTCCGGCGTACCGGGCGTGGGCAAGAGCACCTTCATCGAGGCCTTCGGCCTGTTCCTGCTGGAGCATGGCCATCGCGTGGCGGTGCTGACGGTGGACCCGTCCAGTACCTTGTCCGGCGGCGCGATCCTGGGCGACAAGACGCGCATGGAAAAGCTGTCCATGGACACGCGCGCCTTCATCCGCCCCAGCCCCAGCAGCGGCACGCTGGGCGGCGTGGCGGAGAAGACCCGTGAGGCCATGCTGCTGTGCGAGGCGGCGGGCTATGACGTCGTCATCGTCGAGACCGTGGGCGTGGGCCAGAGCGAAACGGCTGTGGCCGGCATGACCGACCTCTACCTGCTGCTGCAGCTGCCCAACGCGGGCGACGACCTGCAGGCGATCAAGAAGGGCGTCATGGAGCTGGCCGACCTGGTGGTCATCAACAAGGCCGACCTGGACGACCAGGCTGCCACGCGCGCGCAGGCGCAGATCACGTCAGCCTTGCGGCTGCTGCCCACGCATGCGCACGCCACGCAGCGCGTGATGAAGGTCAGCGCGCTGAGGTCCGCGGGCATTGCGCCGGTGTGGGGCGCGCTGACCGCCCTGCGCACCGAGCGCGATGCCAGCGGCGCCTGGGCGGCCAGACGCCGCGAGCAGTCGCTGGCGTGGATGTGGGAGCGTATCCAGTCCGGGTTGCGTCAGGCTTTCGTCGCCCACCCGGCCGTCCATGCCCAGCTCGATGCTGCGACGATGGCAGTGCGCGAGGGCCGCACGCCCGCGTCTACCGCGGCGCGCCAGTTGTTGTCCGCCTTTCAATCCAGGAGCGCCGCATGATCACGGGCCTGCACCACATCAACCTGCGAGCGCCAGCCCAGCTGCTGGCTACGCTGCGCGATTTCTACCGCGACGTGCTCGGCCTGGAGCAAGGGCCACGGCCGGACTTCGACAGCCAGGGCTACTGGCTCTACGCCGGTGGCCATCCGGTGGTCCACCTGTCGACGCAGCGCGCCAGCGAGCCAGTGCGCGGCCCCGTCGACCCGGCTGCGCCGACGACCTATGACCACACGGCCTTCTTCGGCACCGATCCGCAGGCCACCGCGGCGCATTTGCGCGCGTTGGGCGTTGCCTTCCACGAGTCGCGCTCTGCCCTGACGCAGCAGCACCAGTTCTTCCTGCAAGACCCCGCCGGCAACGGCGTGGAAATCAATTTCCCCTTTTGACAGTTTCAAGGGCTGAAACACCATGCATGACATCCTGCAAGCACTCGAAGCCAAGCGCGCGCGTGCGCGCCTCGGCGGTGGCGAGAAACGCATCGCCGCCCAGCACGCCAAGGGCAAGTTGACCGCACGCGAAAGACTAGAGCTGCTGTTCGACGAAGGCAGCTTCGAGGAATGGGACATGTTCGTCGAACACCGCTGCGTGGACTTCGGCATGCAAGACAACAAGATCCCCGGCGACGGCGTCGTGACCGGCTACGGCATGATCAACGGCCGCCTGGCCTTCGCCTTCAGCCAGGACTTCACCGTCTTCGGCGGCGCGCTCAGCGAGGCCCACGCCGAGAAGATCTGCAAGGTGATGGACCAGGCGATGAAGGTCGGCGCCCCGGTCATCGGCCTGAACGACTCCGGTGGTGCGCGCATCCAGGAAGGCGTGGCGTCGCTGGGCGGCTATGCCGACGTGTTCCAGCGCAACGTGATGGCCTCTGGCGTGGTGCCGCAGATCAGCATGATCATGGGCCCCTGCGCCGGCGGTGCGGTTTACTCGCCGGCCATGACCGACTTCATCTTCATGGTGAAGGACAGCAGCTACATGTTCGTCACCGGCCCCGAGGTCGTGAAGACCGTGACCCACGAGGAAGTCACGGCAGAGGAACTGGGCGGCGCCACCACGCACAACAGCCGCAGCGGTGTGGCCGACCTGGCCTTCGAGAACGACGTTGAGGCGCTGCTGATGCTGCGCCGCTTCTTCAACTACTTGCCGCTGTCCAACCGCGAGAAGGCGCCGTGCCGGCCCAGCGGCGACCCGGCCAGCCGCCTGGACTACTCGCTGGACACCCTGGTGCCCGAGAACGCCAACAAGCCCTACGACATCAAGGAGCTGATCCTGAAGGTCGTCGACGACGGTGACTTCTTCGAGCTGCAGCCCGACTACGCCAAGAACATCGTCACCGGCTTCGCCCGCATGGAAGGCCAGACGGTGGGCATCGTCGCCAACCAGCCGCTGGTGCTGGCCGGCTGCCTGGACATCAAGAGCAGCATCAAGGCCGCTCGTTTCGTGCGCTTCTGCGACGCGTTCAACATCCCCGTCATCACCTTCGTCGACGTGCCCGGCTTCATGCCCGGTACCTCGCAGGAGTACGGCGGCATCATCAAGCACGGCGCCAAGCTGCTGTACGCCTACGCTGAATGCACGGTGCCCAAGATCACCGTCATCACTCGCAAGGCCTACGGCGGCGCCTACGACGTGATGGCCTCCAAGCACCTGCGCGGCGATGTCAACTTCGCCTGGCCCAACGCCGAGATCGCCGTGATGGGTGCCAAGGGCGCGGTGGAAATCATCTTCCGCGAGGACAAGGGCGACCCCGAGAAGCTGGCGGCCAAGGAGGCCGAGTACAAGGCCCGCTTCGCCAATCCCTTCATCGCTGGCAGCCGCGGCTTTATCGACGACGTCATCCAGCCGCACGAGACGCGCAAGCGCATCTGCCGTTCGCTGGCGATGCTGAAGGACAAGAAGCTGGAGAACCCGTGGCGCAAGCACGGGAACATTCCGCTGTGACGCCATGAGTAAAGCGAACTGCGCCGCGGAGGCCAAGTGCCTCACCGACATCCCCAACATCGGCAAGGCCATGGCGGCCGACCTGGTGGGGCTGGGGCTGCCGACGCCCTTGCACGTGAAAGCCATGGACCCGTACAAGACCTACGACCGCCTGCGCGATGCCCAGGGCCGGCTGCACGACCCGTGCGTGCTGGACACCTTCATGGCCGCGCACGATTTCATGAACGGCGGGCCTGCCCAGCCGTGGTGGCACTTCACCGAGCGGCGCAAGAAGCTGCTCGGCAAGACGAAATAACGAGGTACTGCATGTTTACCAAGATCCTCATTGCCAACCGCGGCGAGATCGCCTGCCGAGTGATTGCGACAGCCCAGAAGATGGGCATCAAGACGGTCGCCGTCTACTCCGAGGCTGACAAGGACGCCCGTCACGTCGAGCTGGCCGACGAGGCCGTGCTGCTCGGCCCGGCCCCTTCGCGCGAAAGCTATCTCGTCGCCGACAAGATCATTGCCGCGGCCAAAGCCACCGGCGCGCAGGCCATCCACCCCGGCTACGGCTTCTTGTCCGAGAACGAGGACTTCGCCCGCCGAGTGGAAGAAGAGGGCCTGGTCTTCATCGGCCCCAAGCACGGCAGCATCGCCGCGATGGGTGACAAGATCGCGTCCAAGAAGCTGGCGACGGCGGCCGGCGTCAACACCATCCCCGGCCACAACGAGCCCATCCTGTCGGCCGAGGAGGCCGTGGGCATCGCGGCGCGCATCGGGTATCCGGTCATGATCAAGGCCAGCGCTGGTGGCGGTGGCAAGGGCCTGCGCGTGGCCTTCAATGACAAGGAGGCCTTCGAGGGCTTCACGTCCTGCCGCAACGAGGCGCGCAACAGCTTCGGCGACGACCGCGTCTTCATCGAGAAGTTCGTCGAGGAGCCTCGCCACATCGAGATCCAGGTGCTGGGCGACGCGCAAGGGCATGTGGTCTACCTGTGGGAGCGCGAATGCTCCATCCAGCGCCGCCACCAGAAGGTCATCGAGGAGGCGCCATCGCCTTTCATCAGCGAGGCCACGCGCCGCGCGATGGGAGAGCAGGCCGTGGCGTTGGCCAAGGCGGTCGATTACCAGAGCGCTGGCACGGTGGAGTTCGTCGTCGGCAAGGACCAGGGCTTCTACTTCCTGGAGATGAACACCCGCCTGCAGGTGGAGCACCCGGTCACCGAGTGCATCACGGGGCTGGATCTTGTCGAGCAGATGATCCGCGTCGCCGCCGGTGAGCCGCTGAGCTTCACGCAGGAGCAGATCAAGCGCGAAGGTTGGGCCATCGAGTGCCGCATCAACGCAGAGGACCCGTTCCGCAACTTCCTGCCGTCCACCGGCCGCCTGGTGCGCTACCAGCCGCCCGAGACGACCATGGCGCAGGCCGAGCCGCAGCGCTTCGGCGTGCGCGTGGACACCGGCGTCTACGAGGGCGGCGAGATTCCGATGTTCTACGACTCGATGATCGCAAAGCTCATCGTGCACGGGCGCGACCGCGCCGAAGCGATCGCCAAGATGCGCGAGGCCCTGAACGGCTTCGTCATCCGCGGTGTCTCCAGCAACATCCCCTTCCAGGCGGCGCTGCTGGGGCATGCGGACTTCGCGACCGGTAACTTCAACACCGGCTTCATCGCGCAGCACTACGCCAGCGGCTTCAAGGCCGAAGACGTGCCCCACTCGGACCCGCTGTTCCTCGTTGCGCTGGCTGGCTTCATCCGCCGCAAGGCACGCGAGCGCGAGGCCGGCATCAGCGGCCAGCTGCGCGGTCATGAGGTGCAGATCGAGCACGACTACGTGGCCGTCGTGAACCTGGGCGGCGGCCGTGCCGAACACCATGCGATGCACATCAGCGAGTTCGCGGGTGCTATGGGCGAAGCACGCGTGCAGGTGGCCGGCAAGGATTACCGCATCGTCAGCCGCTCGCGCCTGAACGATGTGCGTATCACCGGTACCGTCAATGGCCTTTCGTTCACGGCGCAGGCCGAGCGCGGCACGGCCAGGAACCCGCTGGCTTATCGCATCCAGCACGGCGGACTCAGCATCGAGCTCACCGTGCTGAGCCCGCGAGCGGCCGAACTGCAGGCGCTGATGCCCTACAAGGCGCCGCCCGACACCTCTAAGCTGCTGCTGTCTCCCATGCCGGGCCTGCTGGTGCACCTGGCCGCCCAGGTCGGCCAGACCGTGCAAGCGGGTGAACGGCTCGCGGTCATCGAGGCGATGAAGATGGAGAACATACTGACCGCCGTGCAGGACGTGACCGTGGCCGAGGTGCTGGCCAAGCCGGGCGAAAGTCTCTCCGTCGATCAGCCGATATTGCGTTTTGCCTGACCCCTCGGTCGCCATTGTCGGCGCGGGTGTCGCGGGTGCGGCGGCCGCCGTGCGCCTGGCCGAGCGCGGCATCGCCGTCGAGCTTTACGAGGCCGTGCCCGAACCGCGCCCCATCGGCGCCGGCCTGCTGCTGCAGCCCACTGGCCAGCGCGTGCTGGCGGCCATGGGCCTGCTGAACGACGCGCTGGCGCTGGGCACGCGCGTGGACCGGTTGTTCGGCGACACGCCCTCCGGCCGGACCGTGCTGGACATGAGCTACCGGCGCTTCCACCTTGAGGCCTACGGCCTGGGCATCCAGCGTGGTGCGTTGATGGAGCTGCTGTGGCGGCGTGTGCGCCAGCTGGGCATCCCCTGGCACTGCGGTAGGGCGGTCGAAGGCTTCGAGCAGGACGAGGAGGGCGTGGTCTTGCGGCTGTCCGACGGTGAGGCCGTATGGCACAGCGCCCTCATCCTGGCCAACGGCAGCTTTTCGAAGCTGCGTGAAGGCATGAAGGTCGCCCAGCATGCGCGCCCCTTCCCCTGGGGTGCCGTCTGGACCGTGCTGCCCGCGCCGCCGGCGTTCCCGCAGATCGAGCTGCGCCAGCGCTTTCACTCGGCGTCGCAAATGCTGGGCCTGATGCCGGTGGGCAAGGCGGGCGCTGGTGACGCCGAGCACGGCATCAACCTGTTCTGGAGTCTGCCGGTCGCGGCGCTAGATGGCTGGCACGAGCGGATCGGGCTGGACCGCCTCAAGCAGCAGATGACCGCGCTCTTCCCCGACGTCGCACCGCTGCTCGCCGGGCTGCACGATGCGGCCCAACTGCGCGAAGCCCGCTATGCCGACGTGTGGATGTCGCGCTGGCATGACGGCCGCGTGCTGGCCATCGGCGACTGTGCCCATGGCATGAGCCCGCAGCTGGGGCAGGGCGCCAACATGGCGCTGATTGACGCGCATGAACTGGCTGCAGAACTGGGAGGTGGGCGTGACGGCTGGCCGCGCGTCTTCGCCCGTTACGGCCGGCGCCGCCGCGCTCACCTGCGCTTCTACGGCCAGGCAAGCAAGGGCCTGACGCCGATGTTCCAGTCCCACGCCATCGTCGCGCCCTGGCTGCGCGACCGCTTCTTCGGCTGGGGCGGGCGGCTGCCCTACATCCATCAACAATCCATCGCCACCCTGGCTGGGGTTAAGACCGGCTGGCTGTGGGGGCGACTCAACCTGTGACGATCATCATGAGCAGCAACACACGTCCCTTCCGCATCCTGGGCCTGCAGCAGATCGCCATCGGCGGCCTCGACAAGGGCAGGCTGCGCCACCTGTGGGTGGACTTGCTGGGCGTGCCCGTGACCGGTAATTTCGTCAGCGAGCGCGAGAACGTGGACGAGGACATCTGCACGCTGGGGCAGGGTGCCCATGCGGTGGAGGTGGACCTGATGCAGCCGCTGGACCCCGAGAAGAAGCCCGCCGTTCACGCCACGCCGCTGAACCACATCGGCCTGTGGGTGGACGATTTGTCCGCCGCCGTCCAATGGCTGGAGTCACAAGGCCTGCGCTTCGCGCCGGGTGGAATCCGCCGCGGTGCGGCGGGTCACGACATCTGCTTCGTCCACCCCAAGGGCAACGACCAGTTCCCGTTTGGCGGCGAGGGCGTGTTGATCGAGCTGGTGCAAGCGCCGGCCGAGGTCGTGGCGGCGTTGGGCTGAGGCCGCGCGGCCAGCGACTACCGGGGGCCCGACGCCACGCAGGGCGCCGCGCAGGCCGGTTCCCCCAGGCCCCAGCGGCGTTGCAGGCTGGCCAGCGCTTCCGGCTCCTCGCGCAGGAAACGATCAAACTGGATCACCAGTTCGGCGTGCCGGGCGCTAGAGATCCGGTAGTGATGCTCGTAGGCCGCTTGCGGCAGCACGGTAGACGGAACGAGGGCGCCGGGCAGGCCCAGTTGTTCGAGCTGGTAGCGCGCCACCGGCAGCGCGAGGTGCACGCCGTCGACGCGACCAGCCAGGGCCATGCGGATCAGTCGCGACGGATCGCCGGCCTCGGTCACACGCAGCTCGCCGGACTGGATCAGCGGCAGAAAGCGCTTGGGCGTGAAGCCACGCACCACGCCCAGCTCGCGCACGGGAAGATCGCGCCGCCCGCGCGGCACCATGACCACGTCCTGGAAGGGCACGGCCGGCTCCGAATAAGTTATCGCCAGGCTTCGCTTGGCCTCCGGCTGCCAGTTCGGGTTGTCAGGGAAGACGGCGTCCAGGCGACCGGCGGCATGCTCGGCCGTTAGGCGCTTGGTCGGCAGGGGGCGGTACTCGAAGCGGTGGCCGTGGCGGCGCGCGAACAGGTCCAGCAGGTCGCGCGCATAGCCACGGAACTCGCCATCGGCCCCGGTGCTCATGATGGGTGCGTAATCGATGTCCTCGACGCCAATTACGAAATGCCCGGCCCGCGCAGGCGTGGCGACGAGCGCGAGCAGCAGCAGGGGCGCCGCAAGCAAGGCGAGTCGTCGTCGCATGGGACCGGCAGGCATCGGGGGATCGTCGCACAAGGCGGGCCCCGACCGGCCCTGTCGGGGGGGGGCGACGGCGCGTGGAATCGGGCGCTAGGCCTTGTCCTGCGCAGGCCAGAATGCATGGCTTTCCACGCCGCTGCTGCCGATGCGCCTCGTTGCCGTTCCGTTCGCCCTGCTGGTCCTGCTGCTGCCGCCTCTCGCGCGGGCCTGGGGCAACCACAGCCCCATGTGCTATCGCGCCTTCGAGCGCATGCCCGAGGTGGCGAACTCAGCGCCCGTGAAGGCTGAGCCGCTGGTTGACTTCCTGCGGGAACAGGAGGGGGCTATCGCCCGCACGCTCGATGCGCAGGAGTCCTGGGCCCGCGAGCACCTGAAAGGCCATGCGCCGCGGCCGGATGCGCTGCGCTTCGTAGCCGATGCCAAACGCGGCGACGCCGATCGGCGTGCGGCCTTCCTGCGGGCGCTGCGCCTTTCGCCGCAGTCCAGGCTGGCGCTCTACCTGCAGATTGACCCGCGCGCCGTGGACACCGCGCGGCCTGCGATCGACGTGAACCTGGTCACCGCCGTGGCACCGGGCAAAGGCGCGACGCAACGCTTCGCCGCACTTCAGGCTGGCGAGGCCGTCGCGCCGCTGGCCGTGCTGGCCTCAGCCTGCGACGAGCCCGACTATGGCCACGACCTGAACCTCTTCGACGACAACCCGGGCAGCCCGGCGAGCCCGTCGTATGGCTTCGGCAAGCAACCTTTCGGCAACCCGGCCGTCGCCATCGGCTCCCAGGCCCCCTTTCACATGGGCTTCTTCCACCAGGGCGCCGTCTTCAACACCTTGGCGCCCACCTTCGCTCGCACCTTCACCGAGCTGCGCGTGCAGCAGTACGGAGGCCTGGCCCAACTGGCCTGGCAAACCGGCCATGCCTACTGGGGCTGGCGCTTTGCCGGCCTGGCGCTGCACCATGTCGAGGACCTGACCCAGCCCTACCACGCCAGCGCCGCACCGGGCGCCTCGCTGGGCCACATGATGTGGGTCAACCTCAAGGCCCAGCTCGGCGCGCCGGCGGACCGGCAAGGCCTGGTCGTGTTGCAGAGCAACCGGCATTTCGTACTGGAACAGTTTCAGACACGCTGGATCATCAACAACGCCCGCCAGCGCAGCGACGGGCCGCTGGAGTTGTCGCTGCGCGATGCCGCCCGCGATGCGCGCTACCCCCCGTGGAGCCCGACCTATATTCGCGAGGTCGTTGCGGCCGAGGCCTTCGCCGCCGGTCCGGCGACCGATGCCGCTGTCGTCGTGGGTGCGCCCGCGAAATTTGTCACTGACCCCAATTTCGACTTTGCGGTCAACGAGGCCACGCTGGGCCCGGAGCTGGCGCGTGATCTGCAGGGCCAGCGCGATGCGCTGCACCTGGCGATGGCCGAGCTGCTGGGGCACTTCGGTGCGCACAGTCGCAATGCGCTGCGCGGCCTGCTGAAGCCAGCCGCTCAAGCGGCGCCTTGAAATTCGTCTTTCGCGAAGTCGGCGTCGCTTTTTGGCGCAGAATCGTGTTCTTCGCGAAGGCTATGCTGGAGTCACACGACTATGCGCCACGACCTCACCACCCTCAACCTCGTGCTGGCCATCGAGCAGACGCGCTCGATCACCCGCGGTGCCGCCCAAGAACATCTGGCGTTGGCTGCGGCAAGCAAGCGACTCTCCGACCTGGAAAGCCGCCTCGGCGTGCAGCTCTTCGAGCGGCGCGCCCGGGGTGTCGAACCCACCGAGGCGGGGCGGGCGCTGGTGCGCCACATCCGCTCGCTGCACGCGTCGCTCTACGCGCTCGAAACCGAGGTCATGGAGTTTTCGCGTGGCATCAAGGGGCATCTGCGCATCGCGTCTAACACCAGCGCGATCGCGGAATGCCTTCCCCCGTATCTGGTCGAGTTCTCCCAGGCTCATGCGCAGATCCGCATCAGCCTGGAGGATCTGACCAGCGCCGAGGTGCAGGCGGCCGTGGCCGAAGGCCGTGCCGACGTCGGCATCTTTGCCGGCCCGCTGCTGGACAACCGCGTGCAGACCTGGGTGTTCGCCCGCGGCCGCCTGGCGGCGCTGGTGCCGCTCAAGCATCCGCTGGCCAACCGCGAGTCGGTCAGCTTCAACGAGTTGCTGGCTTATGACCTCATCGGCCTGCATGCCGGCGCCAGCGCCCAGGAGTTGATGCGCGAGCAGGCCGCAGCGCTGGGCCAGACGCTGAACGCGCGTCTGCAGGTGCGAGGCTTCGACGGTATTGCGCAGCTGGTCGAGTCCGGCCTGGGCGTGGCCGTGTTGCCCGAGGCGCCGGCCGAGCGCTTCACGCGTGTCTTCGGCGTGCGCTGCCTGCGCCTGGATGAAAGCTGGGCCGAGCGGGACTATTACTTGGGTGTGCTGCGCCAACAGCGCTTGCCCACCGTGGTGCAACGCTTCGTGGACACCCTTATTCCTCGAGAAAAGCAATGATTCCATTTCACGCCGTTCACGGCGCGCGTCGGGCCGAGCGCCGGGCCGCGCCCAAGCCGGCCCGTATCCCCTCGGGGGATCGGCTGTTGTACTCGCCAGACGAGGGGCAGACATGACCTCTAGAACCCTTTACGACAAGCTCTGGGATGAGCATGTCGTGCACTCCGAGCCGGATGGCACGGCGCTGCTCTACATCGACCGCCACCTTGTTCACGAGGTGACCAGCCCGCAGGCTTTCGAAGGTCTGGTCCTGGCCGGCCGCAAGGTCTGGCGTCTGAGTGCCAACCTGGCCGTCAGCGACCATAACGTGCCGACGACCGACCGCAGCCAGGGTATCGCAGACCCGATCTCGCGCCTGCAGGTTGACACGCTGGACGCCAACTGCGACCGCGTCGGCATCACGCAGTTCAAGATGAACGACAAGCGCCAGGGCATCGTGCACGTCATCGGCCCGGAGCAGGGTGCCACGCTGCCCGGCATGACGGTCGTCTGCGGTGACAGCCACACATCCACGCATGGTGCCTTCGGCGCGCTGGCGCACGGCATCGGCACCAGCGAGGTTGAGCATGTGCTGGCCACGCAAACGCTGTCGGCCAAGAAGGCCAAGAACCTGCTTGTGAAAGTCGAAGGGGCGTTGCCCCGCGGCTGCGGCGCCAAGGACATCGTGCTGGCCATCATCGGCAAGATCGGCACTGCTGGTGGCAATGGCTACACCATCGAGTTCGCCGGCTCTGCCATCCGGGCGCTCTCCATGGAAGGCCGCATGACGGTCTGCAACATGGCAATCGAGGCCGGTGCACGAGCCGGCCTGATCGGCGTGGACGACACGACGATCGCCTACGTCAAGGGTCGCCCCTTCTCGCCGCAGGGCGTGGAATGGGACCAGGCCGTCGCCTACTGGCGCACGCTCCACACCGACGCCGGCGCGCACTTCGACAAGGTCGTCGAGATCGCCGCCGACCAGATCCGCCCACAGGTCACCTGGGGCACGTCGCCCGAGATGGTGCTGTCCATCGACGACCGCGTGCCGGACCCCGACAAGGAGCGCGACGCCGTCAAGCGCGGTGCAATCGAGCGCGCGCTGACCTACATGGCGCTGGAACCCAACAAGGCTATCAGCGACATCCACGTCGACAAGGTCTTCATCGGCTCCTGTACCAACAGCCGCATCGAAGACATGCGCGAAGCCGCGGCCGTCGTGCGCCGCCTGGGCGGTCGCCTGGCCAAGAACATCAAGCTGGCGCTCGTCGTGCCGGGCTCCGGCCTCGTCAAGGCACAGGCTGAAGCCGAAGGCCTGGACCAGGTCTTCAAGGCTGCTGGCTTCGAGTGGCGTGAGCCGGGGTGCTCCATGTGCCTGGCGATGAACGCCGACCGGCTGGAGCCGGGTGAGCGCTGTGCCTCCACGAGCAACCGCAACTTCGAGGGCCGCCAAGGCGCGGGGGGGCGTACCCACCTCGTCAGCCCGGCGATGGCCGCCGCGGCCGCGATGAGCGGCCACTTTGTTGACGTTCGCACGTTGAGCTGAGCATGGACAAGTTCACCATCCACAAGGGCCTCGTCGCGCCCATGGACCGCGACAACGTCGATACCGACGCGATCATCCCCAAGCAGTTCCTGAAGTCGATCAAGCGCTCGGGTTTCGGCCCCAACCTGTTCGACGAATGGCGCTACCTGGACCACGGCGAGCCCGGCCAGGACCCGGCCAGCCGCAAGCCCAACCCGGACTTCGTGCTCAACCAGCCGCGCTACCAGGGCGCCAGCGTGCTGATCGCGCGCAGCAACTTCGGCTGCGGCTCCAGCCGCGAGCACGCGCCCTGGGCGCTGCAACAGTACGGCTTCCGCGCCATCCTTGCGCCCAGCTTCGCCGACATCTTCTTCAACAACTGCTTCAAGAACGGGCTGCTTCCTATCGTCCTGCCTGAGAGTGCCATCGCACGCCTGTTTGACGAGTGCTATGCCTTCCCCGGCTACCAGCTCGTCGTCGACCTGCCGCGCCAGGTCGTCGTGAAGCCCGACGGGGCTGAGCTACCTTTCGACATCGAGCCCTTCCGCAAGGAATGCCTGATCGGCGGCCTCGACGAGATCGGCCTGACGCTGCAGCACACCGACAAGATCCGCGCCTACGAGGCGCAACGCATCGCCGCCAAGCCCTGGCTGGCCAACCGAGTGATTTGAGATGAAGAAGATTGCAGTACTGCCGGGCGACGGTATCGGCCCTGAAATCATGGCCGAAGCAGTCAAGGTGCTGAACGCACTGGACCTGCCCTTGCAACTCGACTGGGCCGACGTGGGCGGCAAGGCCTACGAGACCAGCGGCCACCCGCTGCCTCCCGCCACGCTGAAGCTGGCGCAGGAAGCCGACGCCGTGCTGTTCGGCGCCGTGGGCGACTGGAAGTACGACAAGCTGGAGCGCTCGCTGCGCCCCGAGCAGGCCATCCTGGGTCTGCGCAAGGCGCTGGGCCTGTTCGCCAATTTCCGCCCGGCCATCTGCTACGAGCAACTGACGCACGCGTCGTCGCTGAAGCCCGAGCTGGTGGCCGGCCTCGACATCCTGCTGATCCGTGAGCTGACCGGCGACATCTACTTTGGCCAGCCGCGTGGCCGCCGCACGGCGGTGGACGGCCACTTCCCTGGCGCCGACGAAGCCTTTGACACGATGCGCTATTCGCGTCCCGAGATCGAGCGCATCGCCCACGTCGCCTTCCAGGCTGCGCAAAAGCGCAACAAGCGCCTGACAAGCGTGGACAAGGCCAACGTGCTGGAGACCTCGCAGTTCTGGAAGGACATCGTCATCGAAGTCCACGCCCAGTACCCCGACGTGGAGCTGGACCACATGTACGTGGACAACGCAGCGATGCAGCTCGTCAAGGCGCCGAAGAAGTTCGACGTCGTCGTGACCGGCAACATGTTCGGCGACATCCTGTCCGACGAAGCCGCGATGCTGACCGGCTCCATCGGCATGCTGCCGTCCGCCTCGTTGGATGCCAACAACAAGGGCCTCTACGAACCCAGCCACGGCAGCGCGCCGGACATCGCCGGCAAGGGGATTGCCAACCCTCTGGCTACAATCCTGTCCGCTGCCATGATGCTCAAGTTCTCCCTCAACCAAGCCGACGCTGCCGCTCGTATCGAGACGGCCGTGCAGTCTGTGCTGGCTCAGGGCTTGCGCACCGCCGACATCTGGAGTGATGGCACCACGAAGGTCTCGACCCGCGAAATGGGCGACGCCGTGGTGAAAGCCATTACGACCACGAAAACCATCAAGAGCTGAAGCTCCGTCTCGTCTCGCCCCTCCAAACCCGGCGAACGAGCCGGGGCCCAAAGTGGATGGGGTTTGGTGAAGCAAAGGAATGATGATGACGACCTTGGTAGGCCTCGTAGGCTGGCGCGGCATGGTGGGCTCGGTGCTCATGGAGCGCATGACCGCTGAGCGCGATTTCGACCTGATCGAGCCGCTGTTCTTCTCGACCTCCAACGCCGGCGGCGCTGCCCCGGTCCAGGCCAAGAACGAGAAGTCGCTGCAGAACGCCTTCGACCTCGAACAGCTCAAGCGCTGCGACATCATCATCACAGCCCAAGGCGGCGACTACACGACCGAGGTCTACCCCAAGCTGCGCGCCGCGGGTTGGAACGGCCACTGGATCGATGCCGCCTCCACGCTGCGCATGGCCGATGACGCGGTCATCATCCTGGACCCCGTCAACCGCCCGGTCATCGACCAAGCGCTGAGCAACGGCGGCAAGACGTGGGCCGGCGGCAACTGCACCGTCAGCTGCATGCTGATGGGTGTGGGTGCGCTGTACAAGGCCGGCCTCGTTGAGTGGATGTCCACGCAGACCTATCAGGCCGCGTCCGGCGGCGGTGCCCAGCACATGCGCGAACTGCTGACGCAGTACGGCACGCTGAATGCCGCGGTGAAGCCACTGCTGGACGACCCCAAGAGTGCGATCCTCGAAATCGACCGCCAAGTCATCGCCAAGCAGCGGTCGCTGTCTGCCGAGGAAACGGCCAATTTCGGCGTGCCGCTGGGTGGCTCGCTGATCCCCTGGATCGACAAGGATCTGGGCAACGGCATGTCCAAGGAAGAGTGGAAGGGCATGGCAGAGACCAACAAGATCCTCGGCTCGGGCTCCATCCCCGTCGACGGCTTCTGCGTGCGTGTCGGGGCCATGCGCTGCCACAGCCAGGCCCTGACCTTCAAGCTGAAGAAGGACGTGCCGCTGGCCGACATCGAGGCCATGATCGCCGCCGACAACGCTTGGGTGAAAGTGGTGCCCAACACTCGCGAAGCCACCATCCGCGACCTGACGCCTGTGGCCGTTACCGGCACCATGACCATCCCCGTCGGCCGCATGCGCAAGCTGGCCATGGGGCCCGAGTACCTGGGCGCCTTCACCATCGGCGACCAGTTGCTGTGGGGTGCGGCCGAGCCGCTGCGCCGCATGCTGCGCATCCTGCTCGAGCGCTGAGACCGGGCGCCGAACAGGCCCTGCGGCCTGTTCGGCGCCTAACGAAGACCTTGCGCCATGTGGAGTGCGCGGCATGATCCGCTTACGGTCTTTTACCGTTTGACCTAGGGTTCACCCCGGTCTCGATATTGAAACCAAGCGACACATCAGGTACCCCTTGAGCATTTCAGCGTATATGCTTGATGCCGTTGTGTTTTTGATTCAAAACTCGACGTAGGCCAGACCGTGCAGACCACGTCCGTGCAACGCGTGCTGAAGATCGAGACAGGCGGGGCCCATCGGCCCCGCCTTGTTGCTTTGGGGAATGCCTTGAAAGACCACATCCGCGACGCATTCGAGGGAGTTCGACCGATGGGCTTTGCTCGCCACCACCTCGCGCTTGCCGCCGCCCTGCTGATGGCCAGCGGTGCCACGCATGCGCTGGGCCTGGGCAAGCTGAACGTGCAGTCGGCCCTCGGCGAGACCATGCGCGCCGAAATCGACGTCACCAGCCTGACGCCTGAAGAGGCCGCCACGCTCAAGGTGCGTGTCGCGCCGCCCGAGTCCTACCGCAGCACCGGCGTTGACTACAACCCCGTGCTGACCTCGACCCAGGTCCAGGTTTCGCGCCAGAACGGCCGCACCGTGCTGCGAGTCAGCAGCGACCGTGCCGTGCAGGAGCCGTTCGTCGACGTCATTCTCGAATTGACGTGGTCCAGCGGCCGCCTGGTGCGCGAATACACGCTGCTGTTCGACCCGCCGAGTCTGCCCAAGCCCGCACCCGTCATCACCGCCCCGCCGGCGGTGGCTGCTGCGCCCGCGCCGGCCACGGCGGCTTCCAGCGAGGCCGTGCCCGCGCCGGCGCCGGCCGTGACGACCGCGCTGCCGCGCAACGGTTCCGCATCCGCCCCCGCGCCTGCTCCGGTGGCTGCCGCGCGGACACCGGCCCCGGCGCCCGTGCGCCCGCCGGTCACTGCGGCGTCGGAGTACACCGTGCGCCCTGGCGACTCGCTGTCCAAGGTCGCGTCACGCACTCAGGTCAGCGGCATCTCGCTGGACCAGATGCTGGTCGGCCTGTTCCGCAACAACCCCGACGCCTTCATTGACGGCAACATGAACCTGCTGAAGTCGGGTGCCGTGTTGCAGGTGCCGTCCAGCGACGCCCTGGCCACCGTGCCCGCACCGGAAGCGCGCCGCATCATCCTGGCCCAGAGCGCCGACTTCTCTGCGTACCGCCAGCGTCTCGCGTCCGCTGCGCCGACGCTGCAGAACACCGAGAGCGAGCGCCAGTCCAAGGGACAGGTGCAGGCAGCCGTCGAGGACCGCAAGCCCGAGGCCGCGACCACGCCCGACAAGCTCACCCTCAGCAAGGCCAGTGGCGCTGCATCCAGCGCTGCCGAGACCAAGCTTTCCAAGGAAACGGAAAAGAAGGATGCCGCGGCCCGCGTGGCCGAGCTGACCCGCAATGTGGAAGAGCTGAAGAAGCTCTCCAGCGCAGCCAAGCCGGCAGCCCCGGTGGCATCCACCGCCCCGGCTCCTGCCCCGGCCACACCGACCTTGCCCGCTCCGGTCGTCGCAGCCGTCGAGCCTGCGTCTGCCGCAGCGCCGGCGCCAGTCGTCGCCGCCAGCGCTGCTGCGTCCAAGCCCATGGCGCGCGCCAGTGCGCCGCTTGCTCCGCCGCCTGCCGCTGAACCCCCGGGCTTCATCGAGCAGCTGCTGGACAGCCCCGTCGTGCTGCCTCTGGCCGGCGTCCTTGTCGCCGTGCTGGGTGGCCTGGGCCTCTACCGCCTGCGTTCGCGCCGCCCGGTCAACGCCGCCGAGACCGGTTTCCACGAAAGCCGCCTGCAGCCGGATTCGTTCTTCGGTGGCACCGGCGGCCAGCGTGTCGACACGCGTGACGCGCAGAACAGCGGCCAGTCTTCGATGAGCTACTCGCTCAGCCAGCTCGATGCCATCGGCGACGTGGACCCGGTCGCCGAGGCCGATGTCTACCTGGCCTACGGCCGCGACCTGCAGGCAGAAGAAATCCTCAAGGAAGCGCTGCGCGCCAACCCGACTCGCCTGGCCATCCGCCTGAAGCTGCTGGAGGTCTACGCCAAGCGCCGCGACACCAAGGGTTTCGAGCAACTGGCCGTTCAGCTGTACGCCGAGACCAAGGGCGATGGCGAGGACTGGAGCAAGGCCCAGGAGCTGGGACGCGGCATCGATCCGGACAACCCGCTCTACCAGCCTGGTGGCATGCCTGCCCAGCCTGAGTCAGGCCGCAGCGTCCACCCCGAGCCGATGAACGCCAGCACCCTGCCGCAAACCGCGCTGCCCAGTGTGCCGGGCATGTCGATGTCCACCGACGCGATGATGCGCGGCGGCCCGGACACCGGGCCGGTGAGCGGCTTCGACCTCGCCTTGGACCTCGACCTCGACGCGCCTGAGCCGGTCTCGCCGACTGCGATGGCCGCCACGCAGGCCATGCCGGCCTCGGTCGAGCAGGCGCCGATGACGATGGATTTCGACATCTCCGGCCGCGGCACGCGCGCGGCTCCGCCAGCGCCTGACCTGAATTTCGACCTGAGCGGCATGGGTGGCCTGCCCGTGACCTCGTCGCCGGCCTCGGCGTCCACCGACCTGGATTTCGATCTGGGCGAGCCGACCCAGCCGGGCGAAACCGAACCGGACCATCTGGCTGCGGCGCTGGAAGCTCTGGGCGATGATGATGGCGACCCGCTGCTGCGTCAGCTCGAACTGGCCGACGAGTTCCGCCAGATCGGCGACACCGAAGGCGCCCGCGAGGTGCTGCAGGAACTGATCCAGCGCGCCAGCGGCCCGCTGCGAGACAAGGCTCAGGCCATGCTGAACGAGCTGCGCTGAGGCCTGCCGCGATACTCGACGCCCGGCCTGGCCGGGCGTTTTCTATTTCTGGACCGATGAGAGTTGCACTTGGCGTGAGTTACCGCGGCGGCGGCTACAACGGCTGGCAGAGCCAGCCCGACGGCC
Organism: Burkholderiales bacterium; assembly: GCA_016195825.1. Classification (GTDB taxonomy): domain Bacteria; phylum Pseudomonadota; class Gammaproteobacteria; order Burkholderiales; family Burkholderiaceae_C; genus Pelomonas. Next base: position 20,403 of record JACPYV010000125.1, read on the forward strand.
GCACGGTTCAGGACGCGCTCGAAAAAGGCCTGTCCGCCTTCGCCGCCAAGCCCATCCGCACGATCTGCGCTGGCCGCACCGATGCCGGCGTGCACGGCATCAACCAGGTTATCCACTTCGACACCGAGGTCGAGCGCGAGTTGTTCTCCTGGGTGCGCGGCAGCAACCGCTACCTGCCGCCGGACATTGCCATCCAGTGGTGCCGCTTCCCGGGCGAAGCCTTTCACGCGCGCAACTCGGCGCGGGGCCGGCGTTACGCGTACCTGCTGCTGGAGTCGGCCGTGCGGCCGGCTATCGAGTCGGGACAGTGCGGCTGGGTGTTCCGCCCGCTCGACCAGGGCGCGCTAGAGGCCGCCGCCGAGCGCCTCATCGGCGAGCACGACTTCTCGTCTTTCCGGTCGTCGGAATGCCAGGCGGCGTCGCCCATCAAGACGCTCCGCGAGATCAGCGTGCAGCGCCGCGGCGCCTACTGGCGCTTCGAATTCGAGGCCAGCGCTTTCTTGCACCACATGGTGCGCAACCTGATGGGCTGTCTGCTGGCGGTCGGCAGCGGTACGCGCTCGGCCGACTGGGTGAGTTACGTGCTGGCTGCGCGCGACCGCAAGGTGGCCGCGCCGACCTTCGCCCCCGATGGCCTCTATTTCCTCGGCCCGACCTACGATGCCGAGCTGGACATCCCGCGGCATGTGGCTGCGCTCGACTGGTTGCCATGACAAGAATCAAGATCTGCGGCCTGACCCGTGAGGCCGATGTGGAAGCGGCCGTTGCAGCCGGTGCCGATGCGGTCGGCTTTGTCTTCTACGGCAAGAGCCCGCGCGCCGTGACGCCGGAGCGGGCGCGGGTGCTGGCCAAGCTGCTGCCGCCTTTCGTGACGCCGGTGGGCTTGTTCGTCAATGCGACGGATGCCGAACTTCGGGCCGGCATGGCCGCGCTGCCCAACATGCTGGTTCAGTTCCACGGTGACGAGACGCCCGCCGACTGCGACCGGATCGAAAGGCCTTATCTGCGTGCCGCCCGTATGGCGCCGGGTGTCGATTTGCTAGACTTCGCCGCTCAATTTCCCAACGCTCAGGCCCTGCTGCTCGATGCACATGTCGACGGTTACGGCGGTGGCGGCAAGGTCTTCGATTGGTCACTCATTCCTCCAAGCGTCAGCTCTCGCCTCGTTTTGTCTGGTGGGTTGAATGCAGCAAACGTCGCCGATGGCATCCGCCAGGTGCGGCCCTGGGCCGTTGATGTGAGTTCCGGCGTCGAGGTGTCCAAGGGCATCAAAAGCGCCGACCTGATCCACGAGTTCTGCCACGCGGTTCGTCTTGCAGACGACGGCGCCAATGCAGGACTGTCCCGATAGAGGAAGACCATGTTCCAGTACGACCAGCCCGACGCGACCGGGCATTTTCGCCATGCCGGCACGGCCACCTTTGGCGGCAGCTTTGTGTCCGAGACCCTCGTCCACGCGCTCGATGAGCTCAAGGACGCCTACGCGCACTACCGCAACGACCCCGAGTTCGTTGCCGAGTACAAGAAAGAGCTGGCCCACTTCGTCGGCCGCCCGAGCCCGATTTACCACGCCGAGCGCCTCAGCCGCGAACTGGGCGGTGCGCAGATCTACCTCAAACGGGAGGACCTCAACCACACCGGCGCGCACAAGATCAACAACGTCATTGGCCAGGCCATGCTGGCCAAGCGCATGGGCAAGCCGCGCGTCATTGCCGAGACGGGTGCAGGCCAGCACGGCGTGGCCACGGCCACGATCTGTGCGCGCTACGGCCTGGAATGCGTGGTCTACATGGGCAGCGAGGACGTCAAGCGCCAGTCGCCCAACGTCTACCGAATGAAGCTGCTCGGCGCGACCGTCGTGCCGGTCGAGTCCGGCAGCAAGACGCTGAAGGACGCACTCAACGAGGCGATGCGCGACTGGGTCACCAACGTCGAGAACACCTTCTACATCATCGGCACTGTGGCGGGCCCCCACCCCTACCCGATGATGGTGCGCGACTTCCAGCGTGTCATCGGCGACGAATGCCTGGTGCAGATGCCCGACATGGTCGGCCGCCAGCCGGACGCCGTCATCGCCTGCGTGGGCGGTGGCAGCAATGCCATCGGCATCTTCTACCCCTACATCCAGCACCAGGCCACGCGCCTGATCGGCGTCGAGGCGGCGGGGGAGGGCATCGCCAGCGGCAAGCATGCGGCGACGCTGTCAGCCGGCAGCCCTGGCGTGCTACACGGCAACCGCACCTACCTGCTACAGGACGAGGACGGCCAGATCATCGAGACCCACTCCATCTCCGCCGGCCTGGACTACCCCGGTGTCGGCCCCGAGCATGCCCACCTGAAGGACATCGGCCGGGCCGAGTACGTGGGCGCGACCGACGCTGAGGCCATCGAGGCTTTCCACCGCCTGTGTCGTACCGAGGGCATCATCCCTGCGCTGGAGTCCAGCCACGCCGTGGCTCATGCGATGAAGATCGCGCCGACGATGGCCAGGGACCAGATCCTGCTCGTCAACCTATCCGGTCGCGGTGACAAAGATATCGGCACGGTGGCCGACCTGTCCAAGGCCGACTTCTACTGCCGCCCGTCCTGCCGCGGCCAGGTCGTTAAAGGAGGGGTGTGATGAGCCGTATTGCCGCCACCTTCAATCGACTGAAGGCCGAGGGCCGCAAGGCGCTGATCCCCTTCGTCACGGCCGGTGACCCCTACCCCGAAGCCACAGTCGATCTGCTCGTCGCGATGGCAGACGCGGGCGCCGACGTCATCGAGCTGGGCGTGCCGTTCTCCGACCCGATGGCCGATGGCCCCGTCATACAGCGTGCCGGCGAGCGCGCCTTGAAGCAGGGCATCGGCCTGCGCAAGGTTCTGGGCTTCGTGCGCGAGTTCCGCGCCCGTAACGCGACCACGCCCATGGTGCTGATGGGCTACGCCAACCCGGTAGAGCACTACGGCCTGGACGCCTTCGTTGCCGACGCCAAGGCCGCCGGCGTGGACGGCGTGCTCATCGTCGACTACCCGCCCGAGGAGTGCGAGGAGTTCGCCGCCAAGCTTCGCGCGGCCGACATGGACGCGATCTTCCTGCTCGCGCCCACGTCCACCGAGGCGCGCATGGTCCAGGTCGGCAAGCTTGCCAGCGGCTACGTTTACTACGTGTCGTTGAAGGGCGTGACCGGCGCGGGTCACCTGAACACCGCCGCCGTGGCTGAGGCCGTGCCGCGCATCCGCCGGCACGTCAGCACGCCAGTGGGCGTGGGCTTCGGCATCCGCGACGGTGCGACGGCACGGGCCGTGGCCGATGTTTCGGACGCCGTCGTCATCGGCTCCAAGCTGGTCGAATTGCTGGAGCGCCAGCCGGTCGATAATGTCGCCTTGACTGGCGCGGCCTTCATCCGTGAAATCCGCGCGGCACTCGACAAGGACTGACACATGAGTTGGCTCGACAAACTGCTCCCACCCAAGATCCAGCAAGGCGATCCGGCGGACCGCCGCACGGTGCCCGAAGGCCTGTGGATCAAGTGCCCGAGCTGCGAGACGGTGCTCTACAAGACCGACCTGGAGCAGAACATCAACGTCTGCCCCAAGTGCTCGCATCACCACCGCATCGGCGCGCGGGCGCGCCTGGACGCCTTCCTCGACGGTGAAGGCCGCTACGAGATTGGGCAGGAAGTGCTGCCGGTCGACGCGCTGAAGTTCAAGGACAGCAAGAAGTACCCCGACCGCCTGAAGGAAGCGCTGGAGAACACAGGCGAGACCGACGCGCTGGTCGTCATCGGCGGCGCCGTCATGAGCGTGCCGGTCGTCGCGGCTTGCTTCGAGTTCGACTTCATGGGCGGCTCCATGGGCTCCGTCGTCGGCGAGCGTTTTGTGCGCGGCGTCGAGACGGCCATCGAGCAGAAGACGCCCTTCATCTGCTTCACCGCCACCGGTGGTGCGCGCATGCAGGAAGGCCTGCTGAGCCTGATGCAGATGGCCAAGACCAATGCATCTCTGACGCGCCTGGCGAAAGCCAAGCTGCCCTACATCAGCGTGCTGACCGACCCCACCATGGGCGGCGTGTCCGCCAGCTTTGCCTTTGTGGGCGACATCGTGTTGGCCGAGCCCAAGGCGCTGATCGGCTTTGCCGGCCCGCGCGTCATCGAGAACACCGTGCGCGAGAAGCTGCCCGCCGGCTTCCAGCGCGCCGAGTTCCTGATGGAAAAGGGCGCCGTCGACATGATCGTGGACCGCCGCCAGCTGCGCGAGACCATCGCCCGTCAGCTCGCCATGCTGCAGCGCCAGAGTGCCGACGCGGTGGCCTGAACCTCGTCGCATTAGTTCCAAGCCAGGCCCCGTGCCTGGCTTTTGTTTTTGTTGGCTGTTCGTGCGTGAACCGCGCAATCAGCCTGATAGTGACCTGCCATGACGCTTGATGAATGGCTCGCCCACTGCGAGCGCCTGCATCCCAAGACCATCGACATGACCCTGGACCGCGTCGCGATGGTGCGTGAACGGCTGGGCGTCGCCTTCGACTGCCCGACCATCGTTGTGGCCGGCACCAACGGCAAGGGCTCGACCTGCGCCATGCTGGAGTCCATAGCGCTGCACGCTGGCTACCGGGTGGGCCTCTACATCAAGCCCCACCTCGTGCATTTCCAGGAGCGCTGCCGTGTGGGCGGCGCGCCGGTGGCGGCGGAGTCGCTGGAGCCGCACTTCGAGGCCGTCGAGGCCGCGCGCGGCGACATCACGCTGACCTATTTCGAGTTCACGACGCTGGCGATCATGCGGCGCCTGCAGCACGAGCCACTGGACCTCGTCATCCTGGAGGTGGGCCTGGGCGGCCGGCTGGATGCGGTCAACGTCATCGACGCCGACTGCGCCGTCATCACCAGCATCGACCTGGATCACACCGAGTTCCTCGGCCCCGACCGCGAGAGTGTGGGCCGCGAGAAGGCCGGCATCATGCGCGCTGGCCGCCCGGTCATCGTCAGCGACCCGATGCCGCCGGCGTCGCTGGCCGCACGGGCTGCGGAACTGGGCTGCGACCTGCGCCAGCTGGGACGCGACTTCACCTTCAGCGGTGACCGCACGCAATGGCAATGGGCTGGGCGGGCCAAGCGCTTCTCCGGCATGGCCTACCCGGCGCTGCGTGGCGTCAACCAACTGCTGAATGCTTCCGGCGTCCTGGCCGCGTTCGAGGCGCTGGCCGACCGCCTGCCGATCAGCGCCCAGGCCGTGCGCACCGGGCTGGCCTTGGTCGAACTGCCGGGCCGCTTCCAGGTGCTGGCCGGCCAGCCCGCCGTCGTGCTGGACGTGGCGCACAACCCGCATGCGGTCGCCGCGCTGGCGCAGAACCTCGACCAGATGGGCTTCTTCCCGCGCACGCACGCCGTTTTCGGCGCGATGGCCGATAAGGACCTGGCTGGCATCCTCGGGCGAATCGCGCCGCTGGTAGATGTCTGGCATTTCACTGACCTGCCGATCCCGCGCGCGGCGACCGCCGAGCAACTGCAGATGGCATTCCTGGCTGCGGGGCTCAAGACGCCGCCCGACGTCACGACCTGTACCCATGCCAACCCCCTGGACGCCTTGCATGCAGCGGCGGCTGGCGCGACCACGGCCGATAGAATCCTGGTCTTCGGTTCCTTCTACACCGTGGGCGGAGTGCTCCAGCAGGGCCTGCCCCGTGTGACGGCCGGCGCTGCCGAGCCCAAACCTCCCACCTTCCACTGACGTCAGACGCCGCCGATGGGCCTGTTCTCCTTCCTCAAACGCGACGACGCAGCCGCGACGGCGCCCAAGAAATCGGCCAGGGCCGGTGCCAAGGCGGCGGCAGCCGACGACGTGCAGGTGCTGCGCGTGCGTGCGCGCCGCCGGCTCATCGGCGCGGCTGTGCTGGTGGCGGCCGGCGTGGTCGGCTTCCCGCTGATCTTCGAAACACAGCCGCGTCCCATCCCCGTCGATCTGCCCATCGACATCCCGCGCAAGGAAAGCGCGCCGCCGCTGCTGGTGCCCACCAGCGAGCCGCTGGCCCAGGCCGGTGTGGCCTCGGCGCCCGAGGCCGCCGAGACGACCGCTGCGACTGCGCCTCCGCCGGTCGAACCCAAAGCGGTCGAGAAGCCCGTTGAGAAGCCCCCGGTTCGGCCCGCTGAAAAACCGGCTGAAAAACCGGTCGACAAGCCCGTCGACAAGCCTAAGCCGCGCGCCAACGATGGCGCCCGTGCCCAGGCGCTGCTAGAAGGCAAGGAGCCCGCTGGCTCGGCCGCGGCCTCCACCGCGGCGCGCTACATCGTGCAGGTCGGCGCCTACGGCGAGACCAAGACGGCCCAGGACGTTCGCACCAAGGTCGAGAAGCTGGGGCTGAAGACCTACGCACAGGCCGTCGACACGGCCGACGGCCGCCGCATACGCGTGCGCCTGGGGCCCTTCGCCAGCCGCGACGAGGCCGAGCGCGCCGCCGCCAAGCTCAAGGGCGCCGGCCTGCCTGGTGCCATCCTGACGCTCTGAGTACCGCCATGGACCTCTCGCTCAGCTGGGTCGACCTCGCGCTGCTGGCGCTGCTGCTGATCTCCGTCGGTATCGGCGTCTGGCGCGGCCTGGTGTTCGAGATGATGTCGCTGGCCGGCTGGGTGGTCGCCTATTTTGCGGCCGGGCCCCTGGCCCCCGTCGTCGAGGACCTGTTGCCGGCCGGCAAGTTCGGCCCGGCCGTGGTGCACCTGGTTGCGCTGGCGCTGGCCTTCTTCGGCGTGCTGCTGCTCTGGAGCCTGGCATCGCGCTTGGTCAAGATGGTGATCCACGCCACGCCCTTGTCTGTGGTAGACCGCCTTGGCGGTGCCGGCTTCGGCGCGCTGCGCGGCGTGTTTATCGCGCTGCTGCTGGTCCTCGTGATCGGCGCCTCGCCACTGGCCGAATCGGCCACCTGGCAGGCCTCGCGCGCCGCGCCGGTGCTCAGCGAGGTGCTGCGCGACGCTGCGCCGCTGCTGCCTGAACCTGTTGCCCGTTTTGTTTCTCGCTCGATGACCCCATCTGCAGCGGATTCGACTAATTAAGGACTCCTGCCATGTGCGGCATCGTCGGCACCCTCGCGGCCACCCCCGTCAACCAGCTCATCTATGACGCGCTGCTGCTGCTGCAGCACCGCGGCCAGGACGCCGCCGGCATCGTCACCATGCAGGGCCAGAAGTGCTTCATGCACAAGGCCCGGGGAATGGTGCGCGACGTCTTCCGCACCCGAAACATGCGCGCGCTGCCCGGCAACATCGGCCTGGGTCAGGTGCGATACCCTACCGCCGGCAACGCCTACAGCGAGGAAGAGGCCCAGCCCTTCTACGTCAACGCGCCCTTCGGCATTGTGCTGGTGCACAACGGCAACCTGACCAACGCGCACGCGCTCAAGGACGAGCTGTTCGACATCGATCGCCGCCACATCAACACCGAGAGCGACACTGAGGTGCTGATCAACGTGCTGGCCCACGAGCTGGAGCTGGCCGGGCGCGACCTCCCGTTGACGCCCAAAGAAGTCTTCGCCGCTGTGCGCGCCATGCAGAAGCGCATCAAGGGCAGCTACGCCGTCATCGCGCTGATTGCCGGCCAGGGCCTGCTGGCCTTCCGCGACCCGTTCGGCATCCGCCCGCTGTGCTTCGGCCGCTCGGCCAACGGCGAGTTCATGGTCGCGAGCGAAAGCGTGGCGCTGGAGGGCACCGGCCACCAGGTGGAGCGCGACGTGGCGCCGGGCGAGGCCCTGTTCATCGACATGACCGGCAAGCTCCACACCGAGCAGTGCAACGACAACCCGTCGCTGAACCCCTGCATGTTCGAGTTCGTCTACCTGGCACGCCCGGACTCGGTGATGGACGGCATCTCGGTTTACCAGGCCCGCCTGAACATGGGCGAGACGCTGGCTCAGCGTGTCATCTCCACGATGCCTCCCAACGAGATCGACGTGGTGATTCCGATCCCGGAAAGCAGCCGCCCGTCGGCCATGCAGTTGGCCCACCGCATCGGCAAGCCCTACCGCGAGGGCTTCGTGAAGAACCGCTACGTCGGCCGCACCTTCATCATGCCTGGGCAGGGCGCGCGCAAGAAGAGCGTGCGCCAGAAGCTCAATGCCATCGGCGTCGAGTTCAAGGACCGCAACGTGCTGCTGGTGGATGACTCCATCGTGCGCGGCACCACGTCCAAGGAGATCGTGCAGATGGCCCGCGAGGCCGGCGCGCGCAAGGTCTACCTCGCGTCCGCCGCGCCGCCAGTGCGCTATCCCAACGTCTATGGCATCGACATGCCGACGGCCGAGGAGCTGATCGCGCACAACCGTACGGTTGAGGAGATTCGCCAGTACATCGGCGCCGACGCGCTGATCTATCAGGATGTGGACGCGATGAAGCGAGTCGTCGCGGCGCTGCGTCCGGGCTTGGCCGGGTTCGAGGCCAGTTGCTTCGACGGCCACTACGTGACCGGCGACGTCAGCCTGGAAGACTTCGCAACGCTGCGTGCCCAGCGAACCAGCCAGCCGGGCGACGAAGACGCCGATTCACGCAGCCGACTGGCGCTGCAAAGCGGCAGCGAGGGCTGAGCCCATGAGCGAGGAAGCCCGCCGCATCGCTCGCGCCACGTTGCCTGAGGGTCTGCGCCGCGAGACGCTGGCCGTGCGCACCGCGCTGGCGCCCAGCCAGCATGGCGAGAACTCCGAGGCGCTGTTCCTCACCAGCGCCTACGTGCAGCCCGACGCCGAGACCTCGGCGCAGCGGTTCTCCAACTCGGAGGACTTTACCTACTCGCGCACCAGCAACCCCACCGTGCGCAGCCTGGAGGCACGCCTGGCTGCGCTTGAAGGCACGGAGGGCGCCATTGCGACGTCCACTGGCATGAGCGCCATCCTGCTGCTGGGCATGGGTGTGCTGAAGACCGGCGACCACGTGGTCTGCTCACGCTCCGTCTTCGGCTCAACCATCAACCTGTTCGCCAAGGAGTTCGGCAAATTCGGCGTCGAGACGAGCTTCGTCTCGCAGACCGACCTGGCCGAGTGGCGTGCGGCCGTCCGGCCCGGCTCGACCAAGCTGTTCTTCGCCGAGACGCCGACCAACCCGCTGACCGAGGTCTGCGACATCCGCGCGCTGGCTGGTCTGGCGCACGACGCCGGTGCTATCTTGGCCGTCGACAACACCTACTCGACGCCGGCGCTCCAACGCCCGGCCGAGATGGGCGCCGACATCGTCATGCATTCGGCCACCAAGTACATGGACGGCCAGGGCCGGGTGATGGCCGGCGCGCTGTGCGGGCCCGACAAACTCGTCCGCGATGTCTTCGCGCCAATCCTGCGCACGGTGGGCATGACGCTGGCGCCGTTCAACGCCTGGGTCGTGCTGAAGGGCCTGGAGACTTTGTCGCTGCGCATGAAGGCCCAGAGCGAGCAGGCGCTGGCCGTCGCGCGCTGGCTGGAAGCGCAGCCCGAGGTCGACCGCGTCTACTACCCTTCGCTGGCCTCCCACCCCCAGCACGACCTCGCCATGCGCCAGCAGAGCGGGCAGGGCGGGGCGGTGCTGTCGTTCGATCTGAAGGCCGACTCGCCGGAAGCCGCCCGCGCCGCCGCCTTCCATGTCATCGACAGCACGCGTGTGCTGTCCATCGCGACGAATTTGGGCGACACCAAATCCATCATCACCCACCCCGCCACGACCTCGCACGGCCGCCTCACCGAGGCGCAGCGCCAGGCCGCCGGCATCGGCCAGGGCCTGATCCGCCTGGCCGTGGGCCTGGAGCATGTTGACGACATCACCGACGACCTGCTCCGTGGCCTTTCCACCTTGACCACACGATGAGTTCCTTCGACAAGATCCGCACGCGCATCGCGCCGTCACCGACCGGCTTCCTGCACCTGGGCACCGCCCGCACCGCGCTGTACTCCTGGGCCTACGCCCGTCACCACGGCGGTGAGTTCGTACTGCGCATCGAGGACACCGACGTCGCACGTTCGACGCAGGACTCGGTGGACCAGATCATCACGGCGATGAACTGGCTAGGCCTCAACTACGACGAGGGCCCGATCTACCAGATGCAGCGTCTGGACCGCTACACGGCCGCGATCGAGCAGTTGATCGCCGCAGGCAAGGCTTACCGCTGCTATGCGACGCCTGCGGAACTTGACGCGATGCGTGAGGCCCAGCGCGCCCGCGGCGAGAAGACGCTCTATGACCGCCGCTGGCGCCCCGAGCCCGGCAAGACCTTGCCGACGCCACCTAAGGACGTCAAACCGGTCGTGCGCTTCGCCAACCCGATTGACGGCGACGTGACCTGGGACGACGTCGTCAAGGGCCCGATCACGATCAACAACCGCGAGATTGACGATCTCATCATCGCCCGTACGGACGGTGTGCCCACCTACAACTTCGCTGTCGTCGTGGACGACTGGGACATGCGCATCAGCCACGTCTTCCGTGGTGACGAGCATGTCAACAACACGCCCTGGCAGATCAACATCTTCAACGCGCTGGGCGCGCCGCTGCCGTCCTTCGGCCACCTGCCCATCATCCTGGGCGACGACGGCCTGAAGCTGTCCAAGCGCCGTGGAGCCGTCAGCGTGATGGACTATGCCGCCAAGGGGTACCTGCCTGAAGGCATGCTGAACTACCTAGCCCGCCTGGGTTGGAGCCACGGCGACGACGAGCTGTTCTCGGCCGAGCAGATGGTGAGCTGGTTCGACGGCTCTCACCTGTCCAAGAGCCCGGCCCAATGGGACCCGGCCAAGCTGGACTGGGTCAACGGCCACTACGTGAAGCAGATCGACGAGGCGCGTCTGGCTGGTTTGGTCGTTGAGCAAATGGCAGCCAAGGGCATTGCCGCGACGGCGGCGCAGATCCAGCCCAAGGTCAGTCTGTTCAAGGATCGCTGCGCGACCGTCGCCGCGCTGGCTGACTGGCTGGCCATGTATTTCGCGCCAGTCGTGCCGTCGGCCGAAGACCGAGCAGCGCACATCACCGACGCCATCCGACCCGCGCTGACGGCGTTGGCTGAGCGTCTGGGCGCGCTGGCTGAATGGACCAAGCCCAACATCCAGCAGGCGCTGAAGGAAACGCTGACCGCGACCGGTTTGAAGATGCCGCAATTGGCCGTTCCGGTGCGCGTCATGGTGTGCGGTCGTGCCCAAACGCCGTCGCTGGATGCAGTGCTCGAACACTTCGATCAGAAAAAAGTTCTCGAACGCTTGCATTCGGTCTGAATTTCGTCATATACTCTTGGTCTCGCTTGAACAGCGCCGCAAACGAAGCGATTGGCGACAAAGTCGGTAACGACTGAATCGAAAATCAAAACGGGGGTATAGCTCAGCTGGGAGAGCGCTTGCATGGCATGCAAGAGGTCAGCGGTTCGATCCCGCTTACCTCCACCATTTAAACCATCTGGTTTATTGGCGGCGCGCAGTTCAAGTCGCGAGGGTTTAGTCCCCTTCGTCTAGAGGCCTAGGACACC
>JACPYV010000131.1 GCA_016195825.1 Burkholderiales bacterium
CTCGGCATCGATGTCGGCGGCGATGGTGATCTTCAGCACGCCGGGGCTGGCGACATGGTCCTCAGCCACCAGCACGTCTTGTTCGCGGATGCCGTCGACCGCCGTCAACGCGCCGATGAGCGCATCCACGGTTGCGGCGCCGCCGGTCTCCAGCGCGCGGGCCGTGCGACTGCGCAGGGCAGCGTCGTCCTCGACGTCGCCCGAGAAGGCGAGGTCCTGGCCGTTGGTCGCCGCCTGGATGCCCAGGATAGGGCGATGGATGACGGTCAGCGTGCCGGCCTTGGCGACGCCGGCGGCACCTTCGGCGAGGCTGCGCACCGTCACGCCCTGGCTAGAGCTGCCCGAGCGCAGCACGGCGTCCTCGGTGGTCTCGACGGTCACCGCCGGGCTGTCGGCCGTGCTGACGCGGGTGCCGGCGGGGATGAAGATGTCGCCGTTGGCCGGCGTGATGCGGCTGAACACCAGCTCGCCGGCCGCCGCCAGCCGCGTGCGCCGCGTGACGCCCACCAGGGCTGCCAACTGGTCCAGGTCGCGGCCTTCGGCAGTCTCCAGGAAGGCGGCGCGGTAGACGCTCTCGAGCTGGCGCGACAGCACCGCGTATTCACGGGCGAAGGACTCGGCCAGTGTGCGCGTGATGCTTCCCGGGTTGCGGTCCGTCAGGCGTGGCGCCGCGGCGCTGCGCTTCTCGTAGCTGACGTCGAAGTGGCTGCCTTCATCCGGCCAGGTCGCGCCGGCCGCCGGCTGGCCGGGCTGGCTGGCGCTGGCCTTCCAGACCAGGCTGCCGTCGTCGCCGATGGTGAGGTCTGTGCCCGGCTGGAAGCGCTGGTAGGCGCCGCCGGCCAGGCCGTGCAGGCGCACGGTAGCCGCGACGGCGTCAGCGCCGGCGGTCAGGCGAAAAGGCATGCGCTAGGGCAGGAAGACGAACTCCTCGCGGACGATGCCGCCGGTCAGGCCGGTCAGCAGGTCGTCGACGAAGACGCCATAGGGTTCGGCGGCGAAGCTCATGGCGCGGCCCCCACGTCGAGCGCGAAGGGCAGGACGAGGTTGCGCGGCTCGTCCTTGTCAATCAGGCGGATGCTCATGACGATGCGCACCGTGTCGCGGTGGCGCTCGTCGCTAGTGACCCGGCAGTCCAGCACCTTGGCCACGCGCGGCTCGTGGCTGTAGCACTCGAGGACGTGCAGCTTGATCAGGTTGCGCGTGCGCTCTGTGTTGGGCTCACCCAGCAGTTCGTGGTGGCGGGAGCCGTACTCGGGATGGCCGAGCGCGGCGAGCTCGCCCTTGCGGGTCTTGAGGCGCGTGATCAGCATCTGGTCGGCCGCGTCCAGGTCCTGCACCACAGCCAGGTCTTGCCGCCCGGCGCGGGAGCCGGTGGCCAGATCGCCTTCCTCCCACCAGCCCGCCGGGCCGCGGAAGTCCAGCGCCAGGTCGCGGCCCAGCCGACGCATCAGCAGGTCGAGATCGGCACGCGAACGCCTGGCGTTGCTCATCGGAGGTCCCTTCTGCGGGCGTGACGGCGGGCTGCGGTTCTCATGGCGCCCCGTTGTCGGTGATGAAGGGCACGGCCGGCGGGCCGAGGAAGGTCAGGATGCCGGGCCCGCTGGGGATGCGGTCGCCGATGCGGATCAGCCCCTGGCCGGCGATCGTGCAGGAACTGCTGGCGCCGCTGCTGCCGACCATCAGCGGATAGGGTGCGCCCGAGACCGAGTTCACCATCTGGCAGATCGTGCCGCCGGCGGTAGCCAGCGGCAGCCCGCCGGCAGTCGCGACGACCTGGGTCACGGCCAGGATGACGCCGCTGTCCGGCGGGCCGCCCGCGCCGGGCGACAGCAGGACCGCGCAGCCGATGGAGACGGGATTGCCTGGCATGGCGTTCACGCAGGGTTGAAGGACAGGGTGCCGGCGACCGAGACTGTCGCGCCCTTGACCGTGGTCGAGCCCTGGCCCTCGACGCTGACCGTGGCGCCTTTCAGCGTCGCGCCGGTGCTGCCTTCGATGCTCACTGCGCCCTTGGCCTTGAGGCTGATGTCGCCGCCGGCTTCCAATGTGATGGCGCCGTCCGCCTCGATCTTTAGGCGGGTCGAGCCCATCGCGATCTCGACTTGCTGGTCCTTCACCGTCACCGTGTTGCCGCCGGGCAGCTCGACGTGCAGGCGCCGCGCATCGCTGTCGGCATCGTCGGGCACCACGTAGACAATCTCTGTGGGCTTGCCGTCCGGCGGCTGCGTCTGGTCGTCGTAGAGGAAGCCCAGCACCACGGCGGCGTTGAGGTCGCCACCCACGCAGGCCAGCACTGCGAGGTCGCCCACCCGTGGTGCGACCGACACGCCCAGGCGCCCGATCGCCACCGGCACGCGCTGAAGTTCCAGCGCGCTGCCGCGCAGGCGCACATTGACCTGCAGCGTGTGGTCGCCCGTCGCGCCTTCGTTGGTGGCGACGGCCGTCACCGTGCCCAACTCGATGCCGCGCTGGGCGTCCATCTCGTCGCGCACGACGGCCCGGATGGCGGGGACGATGCGGTTCATCCGGCAGCCCCCAGTGTCATGCGGGTGGTGTAGCCGCCGCGGTCGAGCCGGTGCGTGACCGTCAGCGCCCGGGCACCGACATCGCCGCCCAGCGGCAGGCCGATAAGGCCGACCCGCTCGCCAGCCCGCATGCCGGCCAGGCCCGTGACCAGCGCCCAGCCCCCCTGCTGGCGCAGGCCGGCGCGGGCGGCGAAGCCGTCCGCAACCGTGGCAGCAGCATCGCGGTCCCGGACAGCACCGGGCACCAGCGTCGTGGCCGAGGGCGGCCCGCCGTCGGGTTCCTTCAGCAGCAGTTGCCAGCGCTCGGCGCCGGCCTCCGAGCCGGCGCCCGTGGGCACGATCGCCGGTGCCGGCTCGCCGTCGGCGCGGCGCTCGGCGTACCAGGCAAGCAACTCTGCGCCGTAGCGCAGTTCGCGCTCCTCGGTGCCGGCAGACAGTGGCGCCACCTCGACGCTGCCATCGGCCGCCGACCGCACGGCCGCACCAGCCAGCCGGGCGATGGCACAGACGTGGCTCCAGGCCGAGCGGCGCTCGTCGACGTGGTAGGCCGCGAGGCTCAGGTCCGCACTGATGCTGCCCGGGCTCACGCCGGCCTGCGACAGCAGGTCGGAGATGACATCGGCGGCGGTCTGGCCCAGGTAGGCCTGGGCCACGCGGGTGCGCGACAGCGCGAGGCTGGGCGCATAGGCCGTCACCTGGATGCCGGCCGCCGCGGCCTGGATGCGCTCCACGATGCCGGTGAAGACGGTCTCGACGCTGTCGCCGTCCACGCCCAGCCCGATGGTCAGCTGTGCCCCGACGGTCAGGTCGACCACCGGGGACAGCGCGTGCAGCACGACCTGGGCCCGGTCGTGCGCGGGCGCCAGGCCCAGGTCCACCGACACCGATGCGGCCGCGGCCTCGGGGCCGCTCAGGTCGCGGCCGTCGATCGACAGCAGCAGGGCAGGGCGGCGCAACGTCATGACGCCTCCACGGTGAGCCCCTGGCGTTCGACGGCCTCGACCAGCACCTGTTCGAGCAGCTCCGAAAGGTGGCGCTGGTCATCACCCGTGGCGCTATCGTCCGTCGTCATCGTGTCGAACGCGTTGGCGTGGCGGGCTGCGCGCGGCAGGGCCATCAGGGCAGCCGGAGGCTGGGCGGCGGTCGTGGGCGGGGGCGGGTTCGTGCCATCGCCAGGTCCGCTGGGTGCAGGTGTTGCTGCGGACATGGCTCCGGCGTCGTCGCGTGCGTGCCAGAGGTCGACCAACTGGGCCAGTTGGGATGCGGTGCCGGCCGTGCTGAGGTGGTGCGGTGTGGTGGTTGAACTTGACACGGCGGCGAACTGGGCTGTGCTGTTGGCACCCGGCGCGGGCCCGCGCGTGATGCCAGGTGCCGCTGCGGGCAAGGCTTGTCCGGCGGGGGCGTTCTGCCATGCCCCGCTGGGGTCAAGCCCACGCCGTCCCGCAGCGGCCTGCTCCGGTTGCGGCGCGTCGTCCATGCCAGCCCAGGCGGCCAGATCGGCGCGGCTCAGGCCGGTGTCCGGCGCCGGTTGCCAGCGCAGCGCGGTCGCTGTGTCATCGGTGGCGGGGCGGGGCGGATCGCCAATGCCGTCCGCCGCCGCCTCGCCCAACCGGCTCGCAAAGTCGGCGTGTGGGTCGCCCGTCTCGGCGCTGCTGCTCGACGCCGCCACCGGCGTGCCCGCAGAGGCGCGACTCCCAGGCATCGCGGCGGGCTGTTCGGCGCTGGCCACAGGCGCGGGCGCGCGGGCAAGTGCCCGTGCGTCAACGCTTGCCGCGGAGCGGATGATCCGCGGCGACACCTTGGGGCTGGGCGCAGCAGCCTCGTCGACACCGGTGGCCGCCACGCCATCGGAGCGGGCCACGGCCGCGGCCAAGCGCCGCCAGCCGTCGTCCGCAAAGCCGGCGAGCAGGCTGTCCGGGGCCGACAGCAGCGCGTCCGGCAGCGCCACCGTGGCCAGAGCACCAAGGTCGGCGCCCGCGCGGTCGAGCCGCGCAAACCAGGCCGTGACGCCGGACTTCACCTTCATGGCGCCCCCGCCGGTCGTGCGCGGGCCTGGGCGATCGCGGTGGCGCGGTCCCGGGCCAGCATTTCGAGGTAGAGCAACACCTGACCGACGCTCAGGCCGGCGCACTGCTCCGGCGTCCAGCCGAACTCCCGCGACAGCGTGAAGCAGGCGCGCGCCAGCGGTGCCTGCACCGCCGCGGACAGCTCGTCGCCGCTGAGCGTCAGGCCGCTGATGCGGTGGACCTCGGCGAGCAGGAACTGCACCAGTCCGGCATGCAGGTGGTTGACCTGGTCGATGCTCAGCGCGGGTTCGACCAGCGCCTGCTGCACCATCAGCACCGCCGCGAGCTGGCTGCCTTCCCCGGCCGCCTTGTGCACGCGCTGCAGGTCGATCAGCCGCAGCGGCCGCAGCCGCACTGTGCCACCCGTGCCCGCACCGTCGCCGCCGGGGCGCAGGATGCCGGCCGGCACCTCGACGGTGTGCGTCGCGGCATCGCCGAGCAGCAGGTCGTCCGCGCTCAGACTGGCCACGGCGGCCTCCGGTTGCAGCCCATGCTCATACGCTGGCGTCCTCGCCGGAGATCCACAGCGCCTTGAACGACACCGACTCCATCACGAAGTTGTCCTCGGGCATCGTGAAGGACCAGCCGTCGAGCTTGACGCCGTGCACCGTCACCGTCGCGCTGTTGCCCGGCGCGCCAGCGTTTTCCATGCGCAGGCTCAGATTGAAGGTCGGGCTGACGAAGGCGCCCGCCGGCCGCGAGCCGCTGCCGCCTTCGCCCAGCATCAGGCGCAGCAGCGCGCCGTTGACGTGAGCACGGCTGATGGTGCCGCTGATGTTGACGTTGCCGGGGCGCAGCTCGGCCGCGTAGCGCTGGCCGAGCTCGTGAAAAGGCTTCATCGCCGAATCCACTTGCACGGTTACGCCGGTGGCGCGGCCGATCGGCGTCAGCGAATAGGTGTCGGCGACGGTCTTTGCGGCGTCGCCTTCCGGGCCGGATTCGACCGCCACCGAGATCGCGCCGTCGAGGCCGGTGAAGACATGGGAGTTGGGCATGGTGGTTCCTCGGGGCTGGGAGGGGTGGCGTCGCTCACTGCAGGTTCATCGTGACGCGGATGAAATCGATGCTGAAGGTCGGCATCAGCGTCATGACGACGACGCAGATGCCGTTGATCTCCTGGGACCGGGTGGCCGAGACGTCCAGCTCGTAGCGGACCAGCATTTCGTCCTGCACCATCTGCGACAGGAAGCCGTCCAGCGTGGCCTTCAGCGCGCCGCGCACGCGGGCGTTGTTGAGGCGGCCGATGTAGGGATCGGAGCCGGAGCGCACGCCGGCCTTGGCGTAGTCGACGATGCGCCGGATCGAGATCTGCTTGAAGGCGCCGGTGTCGGTGGTGATGGCCTTCACGACCTGGAAGCCGAATTTTTGGCGCACCAGGAACACCCGGTTTTGCAGCAGGTTCTTGTAGGTCGAGGTGTTGTAGGCGCCGTCCAAGTCCTCGACCGGCAGTGTCTTGTTGGTCAGCGACACATGCACCGCGACGGTCGCGAGCTTGCCGGCCACCATGGCCGCCAGGTAGGGCGGGGGCAGGCTGGTCGCTGCCTTGGCCGCGCTGTCGCTGGCGACGATGCCGGGACCCACCAGCACAACCCGCGGCGAGCTGAGCGCGCCGGCCTCGGTGAGCACGGTGGATGAGCCGCTGCCCGTCGCGCCTAGGATGGCGATGCGCTCCCGGCCTTCGTTCTCGGTGGTCTCCAGGTGGGCGAGCACCGCACCGCGTGCTGCCGCCGAGCCGAAGCCGCCGGCCAGCAGGATGTTGACCGGCTGGTTCTCCAGCACGGCCAGGCCGTCGCTCAGGTCGCTGCCGCCGATGTCCGCCCGGTCGATGCCGCCGGCCAGCGGTTGGGCGGGGTCCATCGTCGCCGGGGCCAAGGCGCCGTTGGACACCGTGCCTGGCGTCACCAGCACCGAGGCGGCGAGGGCGGTGGCCAGTCCCTGCACGGTCGCTGCACTGAACGTCTCCTTGGTGCCGCGGTAGCCGAGGGAGAGCGTGAATCTGGCGTTGCCGGGCGTGCTTTCGTCGATCAGCTTGACGGCGACGGCATGGGCCCAGGTGCCGCCTTCCCTGGCCGTGATCGTGAAGCCGGCCTGCGCGCCGGTGGCCTGGATGGCCAACTGCGCCTTGGCCGGGTCGCCGTTGGCGATGCGCACCGCGTAGACGCTGCTGGCACCGCCCTTGAAGGCCTGCTCCAGCGCCCGCACCAGCGTCAGCGGCTGACCGGTGAGGGTGGGGCTGGCGAAGCTGTCATAGGCGCCGAAGGCGTCGACGGCATCGGCATAGCTGCCCAGTACCACGACCTGGTTGCGTGGCCCCTTGGCGGCCGAGCCGACGATGCCGATGTTGCCGGTGGCGATGGCGCCCACACCGAGCAGGCCTTCGGACCGCACCTCGATGTAGGTCGACGGGAGGATCATTTCGGCAATCGATTCGCTCATGGGAGTTCCTTGGCTGGTCGGGGGAGGTCGGATGCTCAGGCGATGGAGAAGTCCTCCGGGCCTGTGCCCGAATGGACGTCGATGCGGCGGATCGGTCCTCCGCCGGTGATGACGATGGGCTCCTCGCGCTCCACGGCGAAGCGCCAGCTGAGGATCTGCACAAAGCCGCCGGTGGGCGGCGGCGCGGCGTCGATGGCCCCGAAGCCGCAGGCGCCCAGCTCCATCAGGCCTGCCATGCGGCGCGAGCGCGTGCGAGACAAGGCGCCGGCGACCTGCCGGGCCAGCGCGTCGGCGTCGGCGGCAGTGTCGGCGCGGATGGCCGCGCTCAGGCCGCCGGCGAAGCGGGTCGTCTCGACCGCCCATTCGCCTACACGGTAGATAGCTTCGAGGGTGCCGGCGGCCGGCAGCGGGCTGCCGAAGAGCAGCTTGCCGGTGACCCGGTCGGGCCACAGCTGCAGGCCGGCCGGTGCGATCGCAACGATGGTGAACGGCGCCCCATTGAGCCGGACCGACAGGTCCGCGGCACCCAGCGGCGTCACGGAGCTGCCGTCGGCATTGACCAGCGGCGCGTGCGGCAGCTGCAGGCTCGTACGGTCGTTGCTGAGCAGAGACACGGTTTCGTCAGGGAAGACCAAAACTGGCGACTGCAGGTCGATCGTCGCGGTCAGCGCCAGCGCACCGTGGGCCAGCGTGCGCGGCGCGCCGCCGACACCGGGGGGCGTCTCCTGCGAACCGACGATGCTCAGCACGACGGCCGGCCGCGTGGCCTGCGCGTCGGAGCCGATGCGGGGCTGCGGCGCCGGCAGTTCGGCAGCCAGATGGCCTGCGAAGAGGTCGATGACGTCGCCGAGGTGCATCAGCCCGCCTCCACGCTGACCGACCCGCCGGCCGTGGTGCCCAGCGCCTGGCCGAGGGCCTGCTGGAGATGCGTGAACGCCCCGCCCGCGAGGCCCAGGCCGTCGTCGAGTTGGTGCTCCAGGTCGCGCAAGCGGTCCAGCACTGGCGCAACGAGAGCGCGGACGTCGAGTTGCCCCGCGGTGGCCAGCACCGTGTCATAGGCTGCAAGCACACCGCCCAGCATCACCGTCGGGCGCACCGGGCTGTTGGGCGCGGCGATGTCGGCCACCGCCTGCTTGAAGGTGGTCACGGCGTTGCGGATGGGCTGCAACGGGTCGTACTGGATCAAGTGCAGACGCACTTGGTCGAAGGCGTCGAGGATTGGGCCCAGCAGCGATGCCGGCGAGACCGCGAGGATCTGGCTGCGGATCTGGGCGTGCAGCGCGGCGAGCTCGTCGCGGACCACGGTCAGGTCGACGTGGGCGATGAAAGCGGTC
>JACPYV010000126.1 GCA_016195825.1 Burkholderiales bacterium
GAGCCCGGTGCCCGCAGCCAGTCGCGCAGGCTGTCGCGGGTGGCGATCCCCACGGCTCAGCGGAACTCGCGGCCCAGCTCGGCGGCGCGCTGCTGCGCGGCCAGCACCGCGCGGCGGATGGCCGCATCGACGGCATCGCCCTGCAAGGACGTGATCGCCGCATGCGTCGTGCCACCCTTGCTCGTCACGCGCTCGCGCAGCACCGTAGGCGACTCGTCCGACGCCAGGCCCAGCGCCGCGGCACCAGCGCAGGTCGCCAACGCCAGGCGACGGCCCTGCTCCGCGCTCAGGCCCATGTCCACGGCCGCGGCCATCATGGCCTCGACGAAAAAGAAGAAATAGGCCGGGCCCGATCCCGACAGCGCCGTCACGGCATCGAGATCGTCCTCGCGGTCCACCCACAGCGTCTGGCCGGTCGGCGCGAGCAGGCGCTCGACGGTGGCGCGCTCGTCGGCGGACACGGCCGGCCGCGCGTACAGCCCGGCAATGCCCTGACCGATCAGCGCCGGCGTGTTGGGCATGCTGCGGACGACACGCTCGGCACCGGTGGCGTCGACCACTGAACCCGAACGGATGCCGGCCATGACGGACAGTTGCAGCGCGCCCGACACCCAGGCCTTCAGCGGCGCGGCGGCCTGGGCGAACAGCTGGGGCTTAACTGCCCAGACGACCGTGCCGGCGCGCGCCAGCGACGCGTCGCCGGCAGCCAGCGCCTGCACGCCGAAGTCGGCCCGCAGCTTGTCCCGCTGGGGCTCGAAAGGTTCGACGACAAGCACGTCGCCCGCCTGGACCTGCCCCGCGCGCAGCAACCCACCAATGATGGCGCTGGCCATGTTGCCGCCGCCAATGAAAGCGATCACGTCTGCACTCATGGGGCGGGAGTCTACGGTCCGGGACGGCGGTGTTTTCCCGCACGCGCCGGGACACAAACCGGCGACACGGCGACGCTATCGTTTCACCCCAACGTTTCATCACCCCGGGCCGCCCCACCCATGACCTTCCCACGCCTTGCCATTGCGCTGCTTCTCAGCATCGCCCTCGCCGCCTGCCAGACCGCACCGCCCGCCCCCGCGGTTCAGGCACCGCCCGGCATCGTCTATGCCGGCAGCGACGGCAGCAGCCTGGCCAATGCCGTCGTTATCCAGACCGAGCTCAAGGGCGGGGCCGGCGTGCGGTCGGAATACGTCTGGCTGGCGCAGCGCTACCCGGGCTACAAGCGCAAGGTCCAGGCCTTGCTGCACCAGAACGGCAAGGCCTACGACCGGCTCGACATCACCACCGCCGACGGCCGCGAGCTGTCGGTGTACTTCGACATCACGTCCTTCTTCGGCAAGTTCTGACGATGCGCCGCGCCGCCCGTCTGTCCACCCTGCTGCTGGCCCTGGCCCTCGCCGGCTGCGCCAGCGAGCCCGCGCCTTCGCGTCCCTGGGCCGAGACTGCGGCGCGCGAGCTGCACCTGTCGGTGACCAGCTTCGAGTTGCTGGGCCGGCGCGTGACCGTCACGCGCAGCACCACGGCCGCGGGGCCGCTGCCGGTGGTCGTCTACCTGCCCGGCATCGGCCAGGGCAGCGACGCCGGCCAGCGCTGGGCCGCCGCTTGGGCGCAGGCCGGCCATGCAGTGCTGGGCGTGCAACCCCTAGAGGACGACGCTGCGGCCTGGCGCTCGACACTGGCGCGCACGGGCGAGTTCCGCGCGCTGGGCGAGCTGCACTATGGCGACGCGATGCGGGCAGACCGGCTGGCCGCGCTGCGCCGCCTCCTCGCGGCGCTGCAGGCCCAGCCTGCGGCGGCCGGCGTAGCGCTGGACTGGCAGCGTGCCGCCGTCGCCGGTTACGAGACCGGCGCGCAGACGGCGCTGGACCTCGGCCTGGACGCCACCGCCTGGCAGCCGCGGGCCGTGCTCGCCATCAGCCCGCCGGCCATGGACGCGGCCCCGGCCACGCCGCCAGCCCTGCTGATCACGAGCGACACCGACGGTGACGCGCTGGGCCTGGTCAGGCAGCCGGCCGAGCGCCGCCGCGCCTTCGACACGCTGCGACCCGGCGCGGGCTGGTTGCTGGCGCTGCCGGCCATGTCGCACGCCGCGCTGTCCGGCACGCTGGCGCCCGAGGGCTGGCACGCGCAGGACCAGCACCGCGGCGGCAGCGGCAGCCTGGGCGGCCAGCGCGGCGGCATGGGGGGTGGCCAGGGCGGCGGCCAAGGCGGCCAGCACGGCCCGGCCGGCGGTGTGCCGCGCGGCCCGCGCAGCGGCAGCGCCACCGAGGCGGCGCAGGCCGATCTGGCCGAGGCCATGCAGCTGAGCGCCGCCTTCCTGGACGCGAGGCTCCGCGGCGGGGCGATGCCGGCCAGCCCTCACCTGCAGACGCGTTAGCCGTCACCTTGCAAGGCGCGCCCTCGCAGAGCTCGGGCCCCTCCTGAGGCGAGGCGGCCCAAGCCGTTGGGCCGCCTGTTCTCAGTCGGCCTCCAGCCCCAGGAAGCCGCCGCTCTGGTGCGCCCACAGGCGTGCATAGATACCGTTCTGCGCCAGCAGTTCGGCGTGCGAGCCCTGCTCGACGATGCGACCAGCGTCCATGACGATGAGGCGGTCCAGCGCCGCGATGGTGGACAGCCGGTGCGCGATGGCCACCACCGTCTTGCCTTCCATCAGCGTGTACAGCGACTGCTGGATGGCGGCCTCGACCTCACTGTCCAGCGCGCTGGTCGCCTCGTCCAGCAGCAGGATGGGCGCGTCCTTCAGCATCACGCGGGCGATGGCGATGCGCTGGCGCTGGCCGCCCGACAGCTTGACGCCACGCTCGCCCACATGCGCCTCGAAGCCGGTGCGGCCCTTGGGGTCGGACAGCGTCGCGATGAACTCGTCCGCGTGCGCGCGCTCGGCAGCGCGCTCCAGGTCGGCGCGGCTCGCGTCCGGGCGGCCGTAGAGGATGTTGTCAGCCACCGAGCGGTGCAGCAGCGAAGTGTCCTGCGTGACCATGCCGATGTGGCGGCGCAACGAGTCCTGCGTGACCTTGGCAATGTCCTGGCCGTCGATGAGGATGCGGCCGCCGTCCTCCGGCAGGTCGTACAGGCGCAGCAGCAGGTTGACCAGCGTGCTCTTGCCCGCGCCGCTGCGGCCCACCAGGCCGATCTTTTCGCCGGGCTGGATGGTCAGGTCCAGGTCCTCAACAACGACCTTGCCGTTGGGGTAAGCAAAGCGCATGTGCTCGAAGCGCACCTCGCCGCGCGCCACGGTCAACTCGGTGGCGTCGTTCGCGTCGGCAATCGCCTGCGGCTTGGACAGTGTGGCCAGCCCGTCCTGCACCGTGCCGATGTGCTCGAACAACGACGCCATCTCCCACATCACCCAGTGCGAGATGCCGTTCAGCCACATCGCCATGGCAGTGGCCGCGGCGACGGCGCCGACGCCGATGGCCGACACGCCCCACAGCCACAGCGCCAGCAGCGCCGTGCTGCCCACCAGCAGCGCCGACAGCAGCGAGTTGACGATCTCGAAGCCGGTCACCAAGCGCATCTGCCCGTAGGCCGTCAGCATGAAGTCCTGCATCGCCGCCTTGGCAAATCCGGCCTCGCGCCGGCCGTGGGCGAACAGCTTGACGGTGGCGATGTTGGTGTAGGCGTCGGTGATGCGGCCGGTCATCAGGCTGCGCGCATCGGCCTGGGCCTGCGCCACCTTGCCCAGCCGCGGCACGAAGAAGCGCAGCGCCACCAGGTACAGCGCCAGCCAGACGCCGAACGGCGCCATCAGCCAGGCGTCGAAGCTGGCCACGATGGCCACCAGCGTGCCGAAGTAGACGGCCACATAGACGAGGATGTCGACGACGATCAACCAGGTGTCGCGCACGGCCAGCGCTGTCTGCATGACCTTGGTGGCGATGCGGCCTGCGAACTCGTCGCCGAAGAACGCCAGGCTCTGCGCCAGCATGCGGCGGTGGAACAGCCAGCGCAGGCGCATCGGGAAGTTGCCGAACACGCCCTGGTACTTCATCAGGGCCTGCACCGCCGCGAGCACGACGCTGACGCCCAGCACAGCCACCAGCGCGACGATGACGGGCTGCGGCCTGACCCACAGCTCGGCCGGCTTGACGGTGGCCAGCCAGTCCACCAGCGACGCCATCAGGCTGAACAGCAGCGCCTCGGCCGCCGCGATGCCAGCCGTGAACAGCGTGACTACCGCGAGGTGGCGCCGCACGCCATCGGCACAGCGCCACAGGAAGGGGAAGAAGCGCGTCGGCGGGGCCGCGCCACTGGTCTCGGGATAGGGGTCGATGAGGCGCTCGAAGCGAGCGGCCAGCGACTGAAGAGCGGGTTGGAACAACGACATCCGGTTAGTTTCGCCGGACAACGTTGTCGGGGCGCGAAATCAGCGCGCGAGCCCCGGGACCGCGGGGCTCACTGGCTGGCAGCCGAGGGGGCCGAGGCCGGCGGCACGGGCACCGTGACACCCGGCGACAGCGAGATCTCCTCGACCAGCGTGACGCCGGTGACGAAGTAGCGCGTCTCGCCGAAGCAGGAGCCCGGCAGGCCGACCTTCTCTTCGTAATGCAGGTTCACGCGCCGGCCCATGACCTTGTTGATGGCCTGCGCCGTGGCCTCGTCGTGCACGGTGAAGTAAAACTTCTCGACCGAGCTGGTGCCGGGCAGCGACACCAGCGCCTGCTCGCCCTCCCAGGTCTTGCAGACCCAGCCCTTGCGCGAGAGCTTCTGCACCCAGCCGGCGCGCTCGCCGTCGGAGTAGCTCCAGCGCCAGGCGAAAGCGAACCAGGCCGCGATCAGCAGCAGCAGTGCGACGACAGACAGGGCGATCTTCAGGCGCATGGCGGTGTGGGCAGAGACGGGGCGCGCGGATTGTGCGTCAGGTCATACCCGCCACCATCAAGCCCAGGCCCACGACGCTGACCGCCCACACGCCCGTGCGCAGGAAGGGGATGCCCGCCACGTAGACCGGCAGGTAGACGAGCCGCGCCCACAGGAAGACCTGAGCCCCCAGCAGCACCCGCTCACCGGTCGCACCGGCGAGCTGGGCCGTCAGGGCCAGCGCGGCAAAGAAGACGAAGTTCTCCAGCGTGTTGGCCGCCGCGCGCTGGGCACGGCCGGCCAGCGGCGTGGCCTCGGGCAGGTCGGCCCGGTTGCCGAAGGCCAGCATCAAGCCCTTGGGCGTCCAGGCCCGCGCCCGGATCAGGCTCGCCACGACGGCGGTCAGCCAGGTCAGCACGGTCATGCAGACGACTAGGGACAGCAGCTTGGGCATGGGGGGTCCTCAGGGATGGTGATGGCGCCGCATCATCCGCCCGGGCCGCCGAAGCGCGCCTGAGAACGAACCCGCGCTTTCTCGGCCTCGATCTCGCGGTTCCTGGGCTCGGCCGTCGTCACCAGCGCAGCGATCAGCGTGCGCGCCTCGTCGGCGATGGCCGCCACGGCATGGTCAAAGGCCGCCGCGTTGGCCTGCGACGGCACGTTGAAGCCGCTGAGCTTGCGCACGAACTGCAGCGCCGCATCGCGGATCTCCACCTCGGTGGCGGGGGGCTCGAAGTTGAAGAGGGTGCGGATGTTGCGACACATGGCGAGGCTCGTGACGTGAATCGGAACATGCTAACGAGCCGCAGGCACGGGCTATCGTGCCGGCCCATGAAGTCCGCCCACTGCCTTTCCGCCATCGCCATCGCCACCGGCCTGCTGAGCGGCTGCCAGCAGAAGCCCGATGACGCGGCCAGCGCGGCCAGCGCGGCGGCGCCGGCAGCGTCCGCGGCACCCGCCGGCGCGGCCGATGACAGCCCGGCAGTCCTGATGGCGGCCGCCTTCAGTGGCTGGACGGCGGCGACGCCCTACCCGGTGCAGGTGCCTTCCGGCGAGGGCACGCGCCAGGACCGCGTGCTGGTCGCGCCCGCGCTGGTCGCCACGCTGGACGCCGACCATCGCATGCTCGTCGTCAGCGGCGTGCCCGACGATGGCCATGGGCAGCCGGAACAGGCGCACGCCACGGCGGTTAACCTCGGTCTGTACGGCTTCGAGCGCCGCGACGGCCGCTGGGTGAAGACCTTCGAGCGCGCCTCGCTCACCTGGACCGGCTCCTATGGCCAGCATGGCGACCTCAAGCTCCAAGCACTGGCCAACGGCCACGTGGCGCTGTCAGTCGAGAACGAATACTGCGGGCAGGGCCTGTGCAGCACGGGGCTGCACGTCTTCGCGCTTGGCGCCAACCAAGCCAGCGCCGTGGCCGAGCAGCCGATCAGCGCCAGCGCCACGGACGCCACCCCCGGCTGCGCCGAATGGCTGGGCGGCAAGCCGCTCGCCGACGCCGACATGCCCGACCCGCCGACGCCCGCCAACTGCTACGACGTCAGCGGGAAATGGCACTTCGAAGGGCGCCCCGAAAAGGCCGGCGACGCGGCCTGGCCGGACCTGGTCGTGACATTCAACGGCAGCCAGGCAGCTCAAGATGCCAAGACCGGCAAGATCACGCCCCGCGTCGTCGACGACCAACTGGTGCTGCGCTACGACGGCGCTGTCTACAAGCCGGTGAGCGGCCGCAACCCGCTGCAGTGATGGCGGCGGGCTAGGGGACTTCAGGATGGCGTTCGCGCCACGCCCGCAGCGCCTGGCGGTACTCGTCCTTGGCCAGGTCGTAGAGGTCGAAGATGCAGGGGTCGCAGCCGTTGCCGCAGCAGGCGTCGAGGTCGGGCTCGGGCGGCGGCCGGGGCATGGGATCGGGATCGGCAACATCGGTCATCGCCGTCGATTCTGAGGCAGCGAAGATGGCGACGACCGAACGCCAGGAGAACCCGATGTACGCCATCAAGGCCGAGATCCGTGACCTGCAGGCCGAAACCTTCACCTTTCCCGCACAGAAGACGATGTATGCCGGCAAGCGCATCGCCGTGGGTGACGGCATCTACCTGTTCGCCAGCGAGAACGAAGGCGGCCCTGGGCTGGTGGCCCGCGGCGTGGTGACGGCGGCCGAACCCACGCCCCGGCTGCCCGGCATTGAGCGGCAGACACCGCGCGTCAGCATCGCAGTCAGACGCACGGCGCTCGTGATGCGGCGGCTGGGCCGCGCCGAGCTCAAGCCTTTTGCAGACTGGGACGACGGTCGGCCTGAAACCGAGCTGAACTTCAAGTTCTACCGACAGGCCACGAACAAGATCGTCGGCCTGTCGGACGAGGCTGGCGCCTTCCTGGCACAGTTCTTCTGAAGCGCGTCGCAGCCACACCGCGCTGCGAGCGGGTGCGTCACGGCGGCCCGCAAGCTCTTACATCTGGCGACGATGCCGGGGACGTTGGCCGCGTTAGCCTCACCGCCGATGAGACATCTTGCCGCCTGGACCCCACTGGCAATCTCCGTGCTGCTGATCGCGGGCTGCGCGTCCACGCCTGCTCCAAGACCTGCGGTTTCACCGGCCGCCGCGCCGGCTGCCACGCCGGCGCCCCCTGCACCGCCAGCCCCCGCCGCACGGGCCGAGGCGGCACGCCGGAGCGAATTCGACGCCGCGTTGAGCCGCTGGCACGGCGCCCCGCTGAGCGAACTGCAGGCCAAGCTCGGCAAACCGGACGCGGTGACACGCCAGGCCGACGGCAGCTGGGTCTACGCGTACACGCGGGCCATGCCCGCCCAGCCGGGCTCGGGCACCAGCAAGTTCTCCTGCACCGTGCGCTACGCCGTTGACGACAAGACCCGGCTGGTACGCAGCCACAGCATCGAGGGCTGCTGAACGCTAACGGCGACGCGGGCTCGTCACACGGGTGCGGGGCGCTGCGACGGGCTCAACCGCCAGCGTGGCGGCCAGCTCGGCAGCGCGCGGGCCGCCACGGATTTGCACGCGCCGGATGCGCGCCTGCAGGTCGACCAGCTCGCGGTCGCGCTCTGCGGCCTTGATCGCCTCGATGCGGTCGTGGATGGCACGCAATTCACCCAACGGCCGGGAACCTGCCGTGACGTCGGCCGGCAGGCGCTCGGCCATCTCGATCAGCAGCTTGCTGATGACGCCGAGCTGGTCGCCGTAACTCGCCACGTCAAAGGCCCCAGCCTCGATGCGCGCGTTGCCGGCCTCGGGCTTGATGCCGTTGAAGAACCAGTCCAGCCGCGGCTCGATGTCCTGCGCGACGTCACCGCTGAAGGGCAGGCGCAGCTGGGGCGCCCAGAGCCAGAACCATGGAAACATGCTTGTTCTCCCTTGTCTTCCCTGGTGCGCCCGAACGGCAGGGCGCGTGGCGGGATGGTGGCTCAGGCCGGACGCAGCGGCAAGACCTGCCTCAGTGCACCCCCGCCAGCAGCGCCGCATTTCCGCCCGCAGCGGCCGTGTTGATCGTCAGCGTCTGCTCGGCCGTGAAGCGGTAGAGCTGGCGCACATGGCCGGCCGCCGTGACCAGCGGCAGGATGGCGCCGGGCCGCGGAGCCAGGGCTTGCGCCAGCGTGTGCGCGGCGGCCGGGTCTGACGAGGCCAGGGCGACGCCGGCCAACTGCGGGGCGACGAGCAGGCCGGCCAAGGCCGTGTCGGGCAGCAGCGTCAGCGCGCTCGTCGGCAGGCCTGCGCGCAGCATCGCCTGGCGGGCGCGTTCGTCGCCGCCCAGCCAGATGGCACTGTTGCCGGCCAGCAGTGCACTGACGACGGCGGCCAGGCCGGCCTCGCCACGGCCCAGCACCGCGAAAACGCCGCGGGCGTGGTGGCGCAGCGTGTTGCTCTCGCCGGTGGGGCCGGGCAGCGTCAGGTCGGCGAACAGCGTCTGCGCCGCAGGGAAGAGGGCGCGCAGCGCGAGGGCCGCGGGCGCGTCCATGGTGTCGGCGGCGCGGCGCAGCGTGGCGATGCGTTCGGCCAGCGGCGTGTTGCGCCAGGCGCTGTCGGTAACCACGGCCAGGGCCTCGCCGCGGCCTTCCAGCGCCAGCGGCGGCGCGGGGGCGTCCAGGTGGGGCTCGGCGCAGAAGCGGCGCAGGTAGTCAGGGCCACCGGCCTTGGGGCCGGTGCCGGACAGGCCTTCGCCACCAAAGGGCTGTACACCCACCACTGCGCCGATGATGTTGCGGTTGACGTAGACGTTGCCGATTCGCGCCTCGTCGGCCAGGCGCTGGGCGCGGCTGTCGATGCGGGTCTGGATGCCCAGCGTGAGGCCGTAGCCCAGCGCGTTGATGTCCTGGATGACTTCGTCGACGGACTCCTCGAAGCGCACGACGTGCAGCACCGGGCCGAAGATTTCCTCGCCGAGGTGCGACACGCGCTGCAGCTCGAAGGCGATGGGGCGGATCTGGCGCGGCATGGCTTCGGCGACAGGCGCCTCGGCGATGAGCCTGGCCTCGCGCTTCAGGCGCTCCACATGCCTGCCGATGTTGGCGTGCGCCTCATCGTCGATCACGGGGCCCACGTCAGTGGCCAGGTGGGCGGGCTGGCCCACATGCAGCTGTTCAAGCGCGCCCTTCAGCATCTCGATGACGCCGTCGGCGATGCTGGACTGCACGCACAGCAGGCGCAGCGCCGAGCAGCGCTGACCGGCGGAGCGGAAGGCGCTCTGCACGACGGCGTCGATGACCTGCTCGGGCAGCGCGGTGGAGTCCACCACCATCGCGTTCAAGCCACCGGTTTCGGCGATCAACGGGATAGGCGAGTTGGGCTTGACGGCCAACGCCTTGTTGATGATCTGCGCGACGACGGTGGAGCCCGTGAAGCAGACGCCGGCCGTGTGCGCGTGGGCGACCAGCCCGGCGCCGACGGTCTCGCCGGGGCCATGCAGCAACGCCAGCGCGTCCGCCGGCACACCGGCCTGGTGCAATAGCTCGACGAACTTCAGCGCGACGAAAGGCGTCTGCTCGGCGGGCTTGGCGGCGACGGCATTGCCGGCGACCAGCGCGGCGACGACCTGGCCCGCAAAGATGGCCAGCGGGAAGTTCCACGGGCTGATGCAGACGAACACGCCGCGGCCTTGCATCAGTGCCGACTCGGCTTCAGCCTGGTCGGCGTAGTAGCGCAGGAAGTCCACTGCCTCGCGCACCTCGGCGACGCAGTCGGCCTGGGTCTTGAAGGCCTCCTTGACGAGCAGCGCGCAGAACTCGGCCAGGCGCGCGTCGAGGTCGTCGGCGGCGCGGCGCAGGACGGCGGCGCGGGCCGGTACGGGCTTGGCGTTCCACGCGGTGAAGCCGGCGTGCAGGCGCTGCATCGCGCCGTCCACGTCAGCGGCGGTGGCCTCGGGCACGGCACCCAGGCTGCAAGCCGCCAGCGCGGCCTGCAGCGGCGCGCGCTGCGCCGGGTCGGTCAGGTCGGCGCCGGTGGAGTTGGCGCGACCGCGGCCCTGCTCATCGAGGTAGAGCGCCGGCGGCAACGGCAGCGCGGGCGTGTCGCGCAACTCGGCCAGCGGCGAGCCCAGCAGCTCGGGCACCTGCACGCTGGGGTCGGCCAGTTGATGGACGAAAGACGAGTTGGCACCGTTCTCCAGCAGGCGGCGCACCAGGTAGGCCAGCAGATCGCGGTGCTCGCCCACGGGGGCATAGACGCGGCAAGGGATGCTGCCGTCCTTCAGGACCTCGCGGTAGACGCCTTCGCCCATGCCGTGCAGGCGCTGCATCTCGAACTGGGCGCCGGTGGCACGGGCCATCTGAACGATTGCCGAGATGGTGCCGGCGTTGTGGCTGGCGAACTGCGGATAGATGACGTCGGCGTGCTGGATCAGCGCGCGGGCGCAGGCCAGGTAGGACACGTCGGTGTGCTGCTTGTGCGTGAACACCGGGTAGTGCGCCAAGCCCAACTCTTGGGCGCGCTTGATCTCGCCGTCCCAATAGGCGCCCTTGACCAGACGCACCATGAAGCGCAGGCCGTGCTGGCGCGCGATGCGGGCCACCTCGTCGACGACGGCCAGCGCGCGGCTCTGGTAGGCCTGCACGGCCAGGCCGAAGCCGCGCCACTGCGGGTGGTGCGTGGCGATGCGCGCAGCCAGCGTGTCCAGCACGTCCAGCGACAGCTCCAGGCGGTCGACTTCTTCAGCGTCGATGGTCAGGTTGATGTTGGCCGCCGCCGCCAGCTCGATGAGCTGCCACACGCGCGGCAGCAGCTCGGCGAATACGCGGTCGCGCTGCAGCACTTCGTAGCGGCTGAAAAGGGCGCTGAGCTTGATGGAGATGCCGTCCGACGCCTCGGGCGAGTCCGCGCGCCGGCCGGCCGCGATGGCCTTGATGGCACCGACGTAGGCAGCCTGGTAGCGGCGGGCGTCGTCCTCGGTCCGAGCGCCTTCGCCCAGCATGTCATAGCTGAAGCGGAGCTGCTTTTGCGCCTTGCGGGCGCTGTCGGCCTCGGCCATGGCCTCGCCGATGTTGCGGCCCAGCACGAACTGCCGGCCCAGCAGCTGGATGGCCCGCACAGTGGCCGCCACCACGGTCTGCGCACCCAGGCGCTTGAACAGGCCGCCGTCGTCCTCGGCCCCCGGCAGGAAGCGCTTGGACATGGAGATGGCCGAGGCCGACAGCGCCGCCAGCATCTTGTGCGGGCTGCCCTCGCTGGCGCCGTCGAAGTCCGCGCGGCCCAGCTGGTCGGCCGTCAGCGCGATGGCTGTCGGTGCGTCGGGCACGCGCAGCAGCGCCTCGGCCAAGCGCATCAGGGCCAGGCCCTCGGCGCTGGTGATGGGGTACTCGCGCAGCAGCGACTCCATGGCCCAAAACGGCGCCGGGTTCTTGCGCACCTGCTCCACCCAGGGGGCGGCCATGGCGATGACGCCGGGCCAGTCGAGCGCGCCGCCGACGCGGTCGGCCAGGGCCTGCACCACACCGTGCTCGGCGCGGTAGGGGTCCGGCAGGCGGGGCTGTTCGGGCGGTACGGCGAAGGGCGTGGTCATGGCGGGGCTCCTGGTGAGAACTGGCACTTTATCGACGACGCTCTTGGATTAAATTCCAAGGATTAGCAAAACAGCCGAGATAAATCCAATGACCGACACCCTGGACAAGATCGACGAGCGCATCCTGCGCGTGCTGCAGGCCGACGGCCGGATTTCCAATCTCAAGCTGGCTGAGACCGTACACCTGTCCCCCACCGCCGTGCTGGAGCGCGTGAAACGGCTGACGCGCGACGGCTACATCCTGGGCTACGAGGCACGGCTCAACCCGGCCAAGCTGGGCGCGGCCATGTTGGTCTTCATCGAGGTGCACCTGGACCGCACGGTGCAGGACGTGATGGACACCTTCAAAGGCGCCGTACAGGCCCGGCCCGAGATCCTGGAATGCCACTTGGTGGCCGGCGGTTTCGACTACCTGCTGAAGACGCGGGTGCGCGACATGGGCGCGTACCGGGAGTTCATCGGCAGCGTGATCTGGAGCCTGCCGGGGGTGCGCGAGACGCGAACGTACGCGGTGATGGAGGAGGTCAAAGCGACCAACGCGCTGCCGTTCTGAGCCCGCGCCGGGAACCTTGCACGCCGAGCCTGCACTCAACCCTGGCGGGATGGGGCTGGATTTCGTATGATATCCATCATGCCAAATACGGATTCCAAGGCTCGGGCAGCCGCCAAGCAGGCCTCTCACGAACGCATCGTGGCCGCCGCCGCACGCGCGATCCGCCGCAGCGGCTATGACGGCACCGGCGTCGCCGACATCATGAAGGAGGCCGGCCTGACGCATGGCGCCTTCTATGCCCACTTCGAGTCGCGCGAGGCCATGCTGGCCGAGGCCGTGGGCCGGGCCTGCGCGGAGTCGGCCGCCGCGGCGGCCGACGTCGTCGCCCGCACGCCTCCCGAGCAGACGCTGACGTCCATGTTGAATGCCTATCTGTCGCCCGAGCATGTGGCCAATGCCGAACTGGGCTGCCCGCTGGCCGCGCTGGGTTCGGAGACGCCACGCCAGGCGCCCGAGGTGCGCCGCACGACGACCACGCACATCAAGGCCATGATCGATCTTCTGGCCCGCCAGTCGCCCGCCTGGGGCCAGCCCGAGGCTCACGAACAGGCACTGCTGACGCTGTCGACCATGGTCGGTGCGTTGGTACTGGCCCGCCTCGTCGACGACCCCTCGCTGTCCGAGCGGCTGCGCGACACCGCCCTGCGGCATCTGACTCCCACCGCCACCTGAAGCCCCGCCGGCCGAACCGCTGGCCTTTCTTTCGCCAACACATATGACGACCATCATGCCAATTTCAAAGACATCCCCTCAGATTGCGCTCGTGACTGGCGCCTCGTCCGGCATCGGCCAAGCCACGGCCGAGCGCCTCGCGAAGGCGGGCTACAAGGTCTACGGCACCAGCCGGCGGGCAGCACCCGCGGCCCGGTACGGCTTCGAGATGCTGCCGCTGGACGTGACCTCGGACGCGTCGGTCGAGGCCGTCGTGCAGGACTTGATGCACCGCGAGGGCCGCATCGACCTGCTCGTCAACAACGCCGGCTTCGGCGTCGCGCCGGCCGGTGCCGAGGAGAGTTCGCTGGCGCAGGCCCGGGCCGTGTTCGAGACCAATTTCTTCGGCCTCGTGCGCATGACGCGTGCGGTGCTGCCGGTGATGCGCCGCCAGCAGTCCGGTCGCATCGTCAACATCGGCTCGGCACTGGGTTTTCTGCCCATGCCCTACATGGCGCTGTATGCCGCCACCAAGCACGCCGTCGCGGGCTACTCTGAGTCCCTCGACCATGAGCTGCGCACGCTGGGCATCCGGGTGGCCGTCGTCGAGCCGGCCTACATCAACACGCCC
The DNA here is from genome assembly GCA_016195825.1 of Burkholderiales bacterium. Classification (GTDB taxonomy): domain Bacteria; phylum Pseudomonadota; class Gammaproteobacteria; order Burkholderiales; family Burkholderiaceae_C; genus Pelomonas. The sequence continues at coordinate 13,641 of JACPYV010000126.1, forward strand.
TTCGAGGCGAACCTGATGCCGCCCGACACGCCACTTGACGTCTACCGCACGGCGCGCGCCGGCGTAGAGAAGCGCATGAAGGAGGTGCTGCTCGACGCCGACGGGCCCGAGGTGGTCGCCGAGGTCGTGCTGCAGGCGGCCCAGGCGGCCCGCCCCAGCCTGCGCTATGCGCCCGGCCTGGCCGGCCGGATGCGATGGCTGCGCCGCCTGGCGCCGGCCGCCGTGCTGGACGCCGGCATCCGCCGCGACCTGCGACTCCAAGCCTGACCATCACGAACAACCGAGGAAGCCTCATGAAAGCATTCGTTCTGGACCGCTACGCCAAGAAGGGCGCGCTGCGCCTGGCAGACATGCCGGAGCCGACGCTGCGCGACGACGAGGTGCTCGTCGAGGTCCACGCCGCCGGCGTGAACCTGCTGGATGCCAAGATCCGCGACGGCGAGTTCAAGCTCATCCTGCCCTACCGCCTGCCCACCGTTCTGGGCCACGACGTGGCCGGGATCGTCGTCAAGGTCGGCGCGCGCGTGCGCCAGTTCAAGCCGGGCGACGAGGTCTACGCGCGCGCCGACGACTTCCGCATCGGCAGCTTCGCGGAGCGCATCGCCATCCGTGAAGCCTCGCTGGCCCCCAAGCCCCGGGGCCTGACGATGGAAGAAGCGGCCTCCATCCCCCTGGTGGGCCTGACGGCCTGGCAGGCCCTGGTCGAACGGGCAGGCCTGAAGCGCGGCCAAAAGGTCTTCATCCAGGCGGGTTCGGGTGGCGTCGGCAGCTTCGCGATCCAGCTGGCCAGGCACCTCGGCGCGACGGTCGCAACAACGACCAGTGCCACCAACGCCGAGCTCGTGCAGCGTCTGGGCGCCGACATCGTCATCGACTATCGCAACGAAGACTTCGAGCGCAGGCTGCAGGACTTCGACGTCGTGCTGCACAGCCAGGACGCCACGGCGCTGGCCAAGTCGCTGCGCGTGCTCCGGCCTGGCGGTCGGTTGGTCTCGATCTCCGGCCCGCCGGACCCGTCCTTCGCGCGCGACATCCGGGCGCCTTGGTTCGTCGGCCTCGTCGTGCGCCTGCTCAGCGCCAGCGTCCGCCGGCAGGCCGCGCAGCGTCAGCTGGGCTATGAATTCCTGTTCATGCGCGCCAACGGCGCGCAGCTGCGCGAGATCACCGCCCTCATCGAGGCTGGCGCCATCCGCCCCGTCGTCGACCGGGTCTTTCCGTTTGCGCAGACCAACGAGGCGATGGCCTATGTCGAGACGGGCAGGGCCAAGGGCAAGGTCGTGATCAAGTTGATATAGACCTCAGCCCCAAGACAACACGAAGCACGGCCGTCGCCGGTCCAGGGCGGCCCGGCGCGGCGGCTGGCTGCGGCCGTCAGGCGAGCTGCTGGCGCTGCACCACCCGCTGCACGAACGCATCGGCGGCGACGAAGCCGGCGGCGCCCAGCGCCACGAGGATCACCAGCGCGCGGAACTCGTCGCCGTACAGCAGGCCCGACAGGCGCTGCAGGCGCTCAGTCGTCGTGCACACCACGTCGGCGGCCGCCATGCCGGTGTAGTGCATGGTGCAGACCGCGGCGGCCATCACGAACGCGGCACCCACGCGGTGCGAGGTGCTGCGCACGTGAAACGCCAGCCACAAGGCGGCCGAAGCAGCCACCACGGCGATCAGCACCGCCACGACCACGAGCAGCCAGTTCCAGGTCAGGTAACCACCGAAGCCCATCGCACCCATGCCCATGAAGTGCATGACCGACACGCCGATCCCCGCCACCGGCCCGGCCACCGCGAGGCGCCGGTAGGAGAACGGGCCCGCCGCCATGTAGCCGAGCGCGAAGGCCGACACCCCCACCGCCACCAGCAGTGACACCAGCGTGCCGGCCAGGCTGTAGCCCACCGCCAGGCCCGTGCGCCAGGCGAGCATGCCCAGGAAGTGCATCGACCAAATGCTCACCCCGCCCAGCGCCAACCCCGCGAAGCCCGCATTCACCCAGTTCACGCCACCGCGGCCACGCCGCACCAGCGTGCTGGCCGACAGCGCGGCATACGCGCCGGTGACCGACACCAGAAACGATCCCACCACCCAGCCCGTGTCGAAACCGGTGGGCAACACCTCTGCGATAGCCATGAAATTTCTCCGCTCAGTTCAAGATTCCGGACGGACAGGCTTCACAGCCACTCGTCGAACGGCGCGGATTGAAACACCCAGTCACAAAATGTACTGAGCAGTCTCGATTAGACCCAGCGGGGTCGCGGGTCTTGCGTGCAAACGTCACGCGCAGGCGCTGCTGCCTGGACGGCGCCTCGCTCAGGTCAGGTGCTGGCCGAAGAAGCGCATCGCGCGGTCCCAGGCCTCCAGTGCCCAGGCCGCGTCGTACTGCGTCTGCGCGATGCGGCCCGGCCCCTGGGCGGTCTCGTTGGCAAAGGCATGCTGGGCCAGGTAGCGATGGCCCTCGTAGCGCACGCCAGCATCGGCCAGCCTGGCCTCCAGCGCCGCAACGCCGGCGATCGGGAAGACCTCGTCCTGCGTGGCCCAGTGCGCCTGCAGCGGGATGCTGATCTTGCCGGCGTCCACATACGCGACGGGAGGCATGCCGTACCAGACCACGGCCGCGTCGGCCTCGGGCACCAGCGTCGACGCGAGCACGGTCAGCGCGCCGCCCATGCAGTAGCCGGTGACACCGACCTTGCCGCCGCCCAGCTGCAGCCCCTTCAGGTAGGTCACCGCGCCGCGCACGTCCTGCGACGCGGCGTCGCCGAAGTCCAGGCCCGTCATCAGGTGCTGGGCCTCTTCCTCCTCGACGGTGCTGCTGCCGCGGTACAGGTCCGGCACCAGCGCCGTGAAGCCGGCGTTCGCGAAGCGCTGGGCCACGCCGCGGATCTGGTCGTTCAGGCCCCACCATTCCTGGATGACCACCACGGCACCGAGCGGTCGGGCCGCCTCGGCCAAGTGGCCGGACACGGTGGCCCCATCCGGGCGCTGGAACTGGATCGTCTGGGCCATGCCGGCCTCCTGCAAAACGGTTGGAGGCCGCAGCCTAACCTGGGTGACACGGGGTTTCCCCCGGGGGGCGACAATGCCCGTCAGGTTGACCGACATCATGAAGATCGAACGCATCGTTTCCACCCGCCTGCCGACGCCCTATGGCGAGTTCGCCATCCACGGCTTCCGCGAGACCGAGGGAGGGCAGGAGCATGTGGTGCTCAGCATGGGCGATCTCACGGGGAGCGAGCCGCCGCTGGTGCGCGTGCACTCCGAATGCATGACCGGCGAGGTGTTCGGCTCGCTGCGCTGCGACTGCCGGCCGCAGCTGCAGGGCGCGATGGAGCGCATCGCGAGCCAAGGCCGCGGCGCCATCGTCTACATGCGCGGCCATGAGGGGCGCGGCATCGGCCTGGTGCAGAAGCTGCGCGCCTACGCTGAGCAGGACGCCGGCGCCGACACCATCGAGGCCAACGCCCAGCTGGGCCTGCCCATCGACGCCCGTCGCTACGACGCCGCCGCCTGCATGCTGCGGGCGCTGGGCGTGCACCGCATCCGGCTGCTGACAAACAACCCGCTGAAGATGGCCGCGCTGGCCGAGTTCGGCATCGAAGTGGTGGAGCGCGAGGCCTCGCTGACCGAGCCCGGGCCGGACAACGAGCGCTACCTGCGCACCAAGGCCAACGAGATGGGCCACCACGATCTCGGGCATCTGTTCGAGTAGGCCCGCAGCAAGGCTGACGAC
>JACPYV010000123.1 GCA_016195825.1 Burkholderiales bacterium
ATCGCCGACATCATCGGCACCATCGACGGCATCGCCTTCCAGACCAACATCCTGGCGCTCAATGCCGCCGTGGAAGCGGCCCGTGCCGGGGAGCAGGGGCGCGGCTTCGCCGTCGTGGCCGGCGAGGTGCGCCTGCTGGCCCAGCGCAGCGCCGAGGCGGCCAAGGAGATCAAGACCCTCATCACGGCCAGCGTCGAGCGCGTCGAGCGCGGCACCGTGTTGGTGGACCAGGCCGGCGCCACCATGGTCGACGTGGTCGGCGCGATCCGCCGCGTCACTGACATCATGGGCGAGATCAGCGCCGCCAGCAGCGAGCAGAGCACCGGCGTGGCCCAGGTCGGCGACGCCGTCTCGCAGATGGACCAGGCCACGCAGCAAAACGCCGCACTGGTCGAGGAGAGCGCCGCCGCGGCCGAGAGCCTCAAGGAGCAGGCGCGGCAACTGGTGGACGCGGTGGCCGTCTTCAGGCTTGCACAGGGCGCACCTGCCGCGACGAAGGCCGTGAGCAAGCCGCGCAAGGCGGCCGCGGCGCCCGCGCGCACCGTCAAGCCAGCACAGGCTAGGCCGGCGCCCGCCGCCAAGTTCGTGCCGCTGGCCCCGCAACCCGCGTTGGCCGTGGCCGAGGGCGAGTGGGCCTCGTTCTGATCCGTCGCCCCGCACGCAGCCCCGCATCCGGCCCAGCCTGAGCGGGGCTTTTGCCCTGGGCGACACTGCGGGCTTGCAGCCGCCTGCCGTGTCGTCGTGCCCATTCCCCGTTCCCTAGGTCGCCTGACCGCCCACCACGTCGGCTGCGTCGCGGCGGCCTCGGCCATCGCCCCGCGCCTGCTGGCCCCGACGGAGCGCCTCGGATGAACCGCCCGGCCTGGCGCGGCGGCCTGCTGGCCCTGCTCGCGGCCCTGCTCTTCGGTCTCAGCACGCCGCTGGTGCAACGCGCCGGCGCCGGCTGCGGGCCGTGGACGACGGCGGCCTTGCTCTACGCCGGTGCGGCGGTGATGGGGGCGCTGTCGCGCCGCCCCGCGGCGCGGGAGGCCCGCGTCGTGCGCGCCGACCTGCCGCGCCTGCTTGCGATGGCGCTGTTTGGCGCGGCCCTCGGCCCCGCGGCGCTGGCCTGGGGGCTGCAGCGCAGCAGCGCGACCGGCGCATCCCTGCTGCTGACGCTGGAGGCCTTGTTCACGGCTCTGCTCGCGGCGCTGCTCTACCGCGAACACCTGGACCGCCGCGTGCGCATCGCGCTCGCGCTGCTGCTGGCCGGCGGCGCCGTGCTCGTGCTGGACCAGGGGCGCAGCGGCGGCGGCCAGTGGGCCGGCCTGCTCGCCGTGGGTGCGGCAACGCTGGCCTGGGGCCTGGACAACACGCTCTCACGCGGCGTCGCCGAGCGCGACCCAAGCCAGGTCGTCGCGGCCAAGTCCGCACTCGGGGTGGCACTGACCGTGCTGCTGGCGCGGGTGGCCGGCGAAGGCCTGCCCGCGGCGGCCTCTGCCCTCGCGCTGTTCGCCATCGGCGCCACCGGCTATGGCCTGAGCCTGCGCCTGTACCTGCTCGCCCAGCGCGCGTTTGGTGCTGCGCGCACCGGCTCCGTGTTCGCCTTCGCGCCCTTCATCGGCGCCGTCGCGGCGCTGGCCCTGGGGGACCGTTCTGCCGGCTGGCCCATGGCCGTGGGCGGCACGTTGATGCTGGCCGGCGTAGCCCTGCACCTGGCCGAGTCCCACAGCCACGAACACGCGCACGAGCCGCTGGACCACGAGCACGCCCATCGCCACGATGACGGCCACCACGACCATGTCCACGACCCCATGCCGGCGGGCGAGCACAGCCACCGGCATCATCACGCCCCTACCCGGCACAGCCACCCGCATGTGCCGGACGCCCATCACCAGCACGAGCACTGAACCATGAAGCTCCTTGGCCGCCTCGCCTCCATCAATGTCCGCAAGGTCATGTGGACCGCCTCCCAGCTCGACCTGGACCTGGACCGCGAGGACTGGGGGCCGGGATTTCGCTCGCCCAAGGAGCCCGAGTACCTCGCGCTGAACCCCAACGGACTCATCCCCGTGCTCATCGACGGCGACTTCGTGCTGTGGGAGAGCAACAGCATCTGCCGCTACCTGGCCGCCAAGGTCTACGCCAGCACGCTGCTGCCCACCGAGCCGCAGGCGCGCGCGCGGGTCGAGCAGTGGATGGACTGGCAGGCCGGCGAGCTGAACAACTCCTGGCGCGTCGCCTTCATGGCGCTGGTGCGTGGCCAGCCGGCTGCGCCGGAGGCCGTGGAGCAAAGCGTCGCGAACTGGAATCGCCACATGGGCCTCCTGAACGGGCAGCTCGCCAAGACGGGCGCCCACGTCACCGGCGACGACTTCACGCTGGCCGACGTGGTGCTGGGCCTGTCCGCCCAGCGCTGGAAGAACGCGCCGATCGAGCGTGTCGAGCTGCCGGCGGTGGACGCCTGGCTGCAGCGGCTGAGCACGCGGCCGGGGTTTGCGGACTACGTGGGCAACGGCATGCCCTGAACCGGCCTCAAGGCTGGCCGCTGGCGCGCACGCGGTCGATGATCTGCTGACCGGCGATTTTCGCGGCGGCCATCTGCTGCGGCGTGGGCTCGGCCTTGAACCGGATGGTGTGGGCCGCGATCAACTGCTTGGCCATGGCCTGCCCTTGCGGGCCGGTCATCTCACCGTAGGCATAGAGGTAGCCCAGCCGCTCGGTGTCGGTCAGCCCCCAGGCGTCAGGCGTCAGCAATGCGCCGAACAGGCTGCCTGCGTGCCCGGCATAGGCGTCGCGGCGCAGGGAGTCGACCACCTCCTGGCGCAGCGCCGGCGGGATGCCGGCGGGGTCGACCGAGCCTGCATAGCCGGCCGCTGCCTGCGGCACCCCGCCCCGCATGGCGCGCAGCGCCAGCTCCGGCAGCATGGCCTGGTGCCGAGCTGTGACGGTCTGGCAGCGTCGCCCCTCGGCGTCGGCCTCCTGCATCAGCTGGGTCATCATGTCGGGCGAGATGCCCTGGTTGCGCACCAGCTCGAAGCTCTGGCGCCGCGCCTCGTTGGAGGCGCACTGCTGCAGCCATTGCACCGCCTCCCAGGCGGCGGCCGCGTCGTTGCTGGCCTGTGCGCGCTCAATGTGCGCGCCGTAGCCCTCGGAGCCGATGCGGGGTACCGATGCCGCAGGCGCCGCGGCGTGTGCGGGCGCAGGCGTCCGAAGCGGGGCACGGGCCGCGGCAACGCTCGTGGCCACCGCAGGGGGAAGGTTCAGCGGCAAGGCTGCAGCCACGGCCGCGGGGCCTGGGTCTGCAGGCTTTGCGTCCGGCCAGACGTAGAGCACACCCGAGGCGGCCGCGCAGGCGACCAGGGCGATCAACGTCCAACGGGTGGCGGTCATGAACCGGCGGCTCGCGTTCAGCTGGCGAAGTTGAATCGCACCACGGCCACGGTCAGCGCGAACAGGTAGCCGCAGGCGAAGCGATCGATGCGCAGCACCGTGTCGCCCCGGCGCGCGCGCCAGCGGCCCAGCAGCGTCATCGCGAAACCTGCGAGCACCGGAGTGAAGACCAGGTTCGCCAGCCGCGGCCAGCCCTCGCGCGTGAAGTGGCTGGGGAAGAGCCACAAGCTCAGCGCGCCAAGCAGGGCGCCCAGCAGCGCGTAACCCAGCACGGCCAGCCAGACATTGGGCTGCTTGCGGAACGGCTGGGCCAGCGACTGCAGGCCCAGCTCGACGAGCACTTCTCCCAGGACCTGAAAAAGCAGCTCGGCCAGCAGTTCAAAGAGGATTTCCAACACGGGCTACCTGCGCTTGATGACGGAGCGCAGCCTAGCTCACAGGCCGCGCGGCCCTACCGGCAGTTTTCACCCTGGGCCAGCGCGGCGAATCCTGCTCCTCAAGCCCGCCGCTGGTGTTGCCGCTGATGTTGCCGCCGGTAGTCCGACGGCGTCATGCCGGTGAAAGGCGCCCGGCCGGGCACTCGTCCCGGCGTGCATTAGTTCATGTTTGCTGTAGCCCGGTCCCGCGATTCAATGGTGCAGCCCGCGCCATGCCTAGCTGCCCCTCGGGACAATTTGAGGTTTTTTGCGCCAGACAGATGTTTATGGCGGGAGCAGCGGAATGAGTCGGGTGGGTTCGAACGGGTTGGCAGCGTTGGCGGCAGTGACTTTGGCGGTGACTTTGGCAGGCTGTGGCGGCGGAGGCGGTGGCAGCAGCACCGGAACTTCGAGCGTCACCAGCGTTCCCACATTTCCTTCCAGCGGACCCTACGCGCCGGTCCTCAAGGTGCAGGGATCGACGACGGCTCCCACGACGGCTTTGTCGCTGGTGCATCCGAGCGATCCGAGCGTGGAGTACGTGATCGAAGACGGCTCTGCGCCGGTCACGGACGTGGCCACGCTTTACGCTGGCACGGTGAACGCGGCAGCGGGTCGTGTCGAGAATCTGTCCGCGCATGCGCTGCTGTACATCTCGGATGGCAAGCTGCACCGCATCCCCTTGGCTGCGAACGGCGCGTCGCCGGCAAGCCAGCTGCGAAGCGACACCTTGGTTGGTGCCTGCAAGGTGTCGATCGACCCGAGTGCGATCGACTATGCCGCGCCGGATGCCACGCCGTTCGTGGTGACGACAAAGGGGCCGGACGGCCTGTGCGGCACCGCCGACGACGCCGTGAACTCGCGTCGCTATGACAGCGCGACGGGTGCTTTTGTGTCGTCGAGCACGGCCAGCTTGGGGATGATCAGGGACCCCGCGACCTTGGCTCCGGCTTACTCCCTGGACAAATATGGCGTGAGCGGCGGAGGGCACTATTTGCCCTTGAGCGGCCACGCCATCGGAGCACCGACCCCTGAAGTCCGCCACATGTTGGCCACGGCACCCGGCTTGGGTCTGTTGGATATCGCGAGTTCCGATGCAGACAGTGAGTTGCACGTCGTGGACGTGGTCGGCGTTTCGCACCAGGCTCTTGGGCAGTCATTGACCGGCGGCGGCAACTGGCAATTGCTGGGCCACGATGCGACCGCCTTCTACGTCTACCGCAACAGCGGCACCACCACCCTTTCCACGTGGTCCGTTGTCAAGATCACCAAGCGCCAGCCTGTCGCGACACGGTTGGCCAGCGGAACCGGTCTCATCGCCAACGCGGCCATGGGCCAGGGGTTGCTCTATCTGACGGTGCAGCAGGCATCAGCCAACAAGTTGTACGCCATGTCCAAAAGTGCGGCCGGCGTGCCGGTGGAGATGGAGTCCACGCCTGTCACGAGCGTTACCACGGTGCTCACGTCTGGTAGCGGTGTGCATCAGTTCCTGCGTGCCAGCGGCCTCGGCGGGACACCCAGCTACCGCGTTGACATGGTGGATGAGAGCGGCACGGTTCGCGCGACGGCGGCCAATGCCCTGCCGCTGGCACTGATGGATCCCGCGGCAATCGATCTGACGCGCAGCGAGAGCCGCACGCGCTTCATCTACGCCGCCGGGATTGGCAGCCAGGGGTACGCGGACGCCGATCTCATCGGCTTCGACGCTGCCAGCGCCAATCCGGCGCCCGTCGCCATCGGCAAGCTGCCTGGCGCATCCTCGTTCGCCGGTAACGCGGCGTATGCGAACGCTGCGATGGCCATGAACAACTTCGTTGCAGGCCAGGTCATCGCGTCGAGTAACGGCAGCTTCCTGTCTGGCGGTGCCAAGGTGTTTTCGTTCAAGGCGGACACGGCCAACAGCCTGGCCTTCACAACGGTCAAGCGCTGACGACAGCGCGCGCATCAAGGAAAATCTATGGTCACCCCCGCTTTTGCAAGGGCTGATGGCAGGCTGATGTGAAGGTGGCTTGCGTAAATCTATCCGGCGTCTGGATGGGGATCGGTGATCCCCGCGCCACGATGAGAGTCGCGCCCGGCAGTCCTCAAAA
>JACPYV010000124.1 GCA_016195825.1 Burkholderiales bacterium
AGCGAGCCATCCGCGCGCTCGCAGAACCAGAAGCTGACCGGCTTGAACACGTAGCCCAGCACGCGCGGGTAGGTCTGCAGCCAGACCTCGCCGTCGGCGTCCGTGATGCCCTCGGTGGCCAGCAGCCGCTCGACCCACGCCAGCGCATCGGCGCTGCCGTCGCCGTGGTCGCCGTCGTGAAAGCTCAGCCAGCCCCGGTCGTTGCGGTTCAGCGCGGCACAGGCCTCGCGGCGCAGCGCGCGCATCGGCAGCCACAGGAAATAGCTGGCGTAGGCGAAGGCATGCTCACGCGGGCGCAAGCGCCGGTGGCGCACCTGGCCCGTGCCCAGCATGGCGATGTTCACGACAGCACCCTGGCGATGAGCTGCTGGGCGGCCGTGAGCCCGGACAGCAGGCCGTCCTCATGGAAGCCGTAGCGCGTCCATGCGCCTGCATACCAGACGCCGCCCACGCCCTGGATCTCGGGCAGGCGCGCCTGGGCCCGCACGGCGGCGTCGTCGAACACCGGGTGGGCGTAGTCGTAGCGGCCGATGACGCGCGCCGGGTCGGGTTGGCGCAGCGGGTTCAGCGACACGACGACCGGCTGCTGCCAGGGCAGTGGTTGCAGTTGGTTGAGCAGGTAGTGCAGGCAGACGGCGCTGGCGTCACTTCCGCTCTCGTAGTTCCACGCCGCCCAGGCCGCGCGGCGGCGCGGCAGCAGGCCGGCGTCGGTGTGCAGCACGGCCACGTTGGGCTGGTAGCGGATGGCGCCGAGCAGCGCATGTTCGGCTGCGCTGGGCTCGTCCAGCAGCGCCAGGCTCTGGTCGCTGTGGCCGGCCAGGATGACGGCGTCGAAATGCTCTCGCCCCCGCTTGCTTTGCAGCACCACCTCGCCGCCCGCGGCGGGGCGGAAGACGGCTTGCACCGGCGTGTCCAGTCGCACGTCGTGGATGGCCGGCAGCAGGGCCTGGACGTAGTGGCGCGCGCCGCCGGCCACCGTCCACCACTGCGGCCGCTCGTTGACCTGCAGCAGGCCGTGGTTGTGGCAGAAGCGGATCAGCGTGCGGATGGGGAACTGCAGCATCTGCGCTGTCGGGCACGACCAGATGCAGGCGACCATGGGCAGCAGGTACCACTCGCGAAAAGCCCGGCCGAAGCGGTGGCGCTCCAGGAAGGCGCCGATGGGCTCGCTCAGCGCCGCCTCTTCGCCGCGGGCGGCCAGCGCCGTGCACAGCCGGTTGAAGCGCAGCAAGTCGGACAGCATCCCCCAGAAGGCAGGCCGCAGCAGGTTGCGGCGCTGCGCGAACACGGTGGACAGGCTGCTGCCGCTCCATTCGATGCCGTCGCGCGCGACCTGGGCCGAGAAGCTCATGTCGCTCTTCGCGACGGCGACGCCCAGTTGTTCGAACAGCTGGATCAGCAGCGGGTAGGTGCGCTCGTTGAAGACGAGGAAGCCGGTGTCCACGCCGTGGGTGACCCCGTCCAGCGTGACGTCCACCGTGTGCGTGTGGCCGCCGGCGTAGTTGCCGGCCTCGAACAGCGTGACGTGGGCGCGGTCGCTCAGGGCCCACGCAGCCGACAGTCCCGCGATGCCGCCGCCGACGACGGCGATGCGCTTGCCCGTCTGCCCGCCCGGCGCGCGCGGATGGCCGCGCTCGCGCAGCAGGCCCAGCACCGAGTCCGCATGGGCCGCGGCCGCGTCGGAAAAGGAAGGGCCCGCGTCATCGACACGGGCCCGGTTTGTAAAAGCGGCCGCAGAACGCCTCGGAGCCAACGAGGGAGGGAGGGAGGAGGAGGAGAACGGCTCCGAGATTGCTGCTCTGGTCTCAGAGAGGTTGCGCGGCCTGAATTCGGGGTTGGAGGGCAGGGCCCGCAGCCGAGCAGGGCTGGGGTTTTCACTGTGTGTGTAGCCTGAGACTCGCCCCGCAGCATGAAGTTCCTCGGCGCTGTCCCAGGTTCGGGCGACGATTGTTGTCGTCATGGTTGGATGTCCTGGGCTGGCTCGACACTCCTGGACCGGATTGCAAACAGTGGCTGCCGGGCGTCAGAGATCGGGCGGGTTGTCGATGTTTTGTCCTGTGCAAAACGGGGCATGCGGTCTATATTAGGTCAGGAATTCGATCTTGTGTAAGTTTTGTCCAGGACAAACCGTGTTTGTTCACCTGAAACCCCGTCGCTGAGGGCGATGCTTCGCCATGTCTGACCCCATGATTTACGCCGGCGACGCCGCGGCGGATGCGCCCGTGCCGGGCGCCGGCATCGGCATTGCAGCCGTTGAGCGCGACATCGGCATCAACAAGGAGACCTTGCGCGTCTGGGAGCGCCGCTACGGCTTCCCGATGCCGTGGCGCGATGCGTCCGGCGAGCGCATGTACCCGCCCGAACAGGTGCATCGGCTGCGGCTGGTCAAGCGCCTGCTGGACGCCGGCCACCGGCCCGGGCGCATCGTCGCCGCGTCGGCGCAGGAGCTGGCGGCGTTGCTGCAGCCGCCTGCGCCCTTGGACGGGGTGGCGAGCACCGTGGCCGAGGCGCCCGAGATCCGTGCGTGCGCCGCGCTGCTGCAGGCCCATGACATCGACGGCCTGCGCCGCACGCTGGCCCAGGCCGTGCTGCGCCGCGGCCTGGCAGGCGCCATCACCGAGGTGTTCGCGCCGCTGACGACGCGCGTCGGCGAGCTGTGGATGAGCGGGGAGCTGCAGGTGTTCGAGGAGCACATCTACAGCGAGTCGCTGCAGCTGGTGCTGCGCCAGGCCATCCACGCGCTGCCGAGCCATGTGCAGGGCGCGGGCCCGCGCGTGCTGCTCACCACGCTGCCGGGCGAGGGCCATGGCCTGGGGCTGCTGATGGCCGAGGCGCTGCTGAGCCTGGAGGGCGCGGCCTGCCTGTCGCTGGGCGTGCAGACGCCGCTGGCCCAACTGCCCCCGGCCGTGGCCGCGCACCGGGCCGATGTCGTCGCGCTGAGCTTCAGCGGCCAGTTGTCCAGCCGCGCGGTGCTGGACGGCCTGACTGCACTGCGGGAGCTGCTGCCCCGCAACGTCGAAATCTGGGCCGGCGGCAGCAGCCGGGCACTGCGGCTGCCGGGGTTGCCGGACGGGGTGCGTGGCCTCGACGGACTGGCCGCCATCGGGCCCGAGACGGCGCGTGTGCGCGAACTTTTAGAATCACGCCTCTAACGAGGACTCGCCATGCTTTACCCCGAACTCTTCAAACAGCTCGAAGCCGTCCGCTGGAACATGGACCGCGACATCCCGTGGGACAAGTTCGACGCCAGCCAACTGAGCGACGAGCAGGCCCAGACGATCAAGATGAACGCGATCACCGAGTGGTCGGCGCTGCCGGCCACCGAAATGTTCCTGCGCGACAACCGCGAGGACAGCGACTTCTCGGCCTTCATGTCGGTCTGGTTCTTCGAGGAGCAGAAGCACAGCCTGGTGCTGATGGAGTACCTGCGGCGCTTCCGGCCCGACCTGGTGCCCACCGAGGCCGAGCTGCACGAGGTGCGCTTCGACTTCGACCCGGCGCCCGCGCTGGAGACGCTGATGATGCACTTCTGCGGCGAGATCCGCCTCAATCACTGGTACCGCCGCGCCAGCGAGTGGCACAGCGAGCCCGTCATCAAGGCCATCTACGAGACCTTGTCGCGCGACGAGGCCCGCCACGGCGGCGCCTACCTGCGCTACATGAAGCGGGCCATGACCAAGTTCGGCGACGAGGCCCGTGCCGCCTTCGCCAAGGTGGGCGTGCTGATGGCCAGCGCCCGCCGCACGGCTCAGGCGCTGCACCCCACCAACCTGCACGTCAACGCCAAGCTGTTCCCGCGCGACACCATCCAGAGCCGCCTGCCCGACCCCGAGTGGCTGGAGCGCTGGCTGGACAAGCAGATCCAGTTCGACACGGTGTGGGAGAACAAGGTCGTCGAGCGCATCTTGCACAACATGAGCCTGCTGATGGACCGCAGCTTCGCCACCGTGCAGGAGCTCAACCGCTTCCGCAAGGAAATGGCGGCACGCCTGGTGCCGCCCGTGACGGACGGCCTGGCCGCCAAGCCGGCCTGACGCCGACGCCGACGCCATGAGGCAAGGGGCCCGCGGGCCCCTTCTTCATGGGCTGGCTGCTTCAACCGCCGCGTGAGCGCTTGGCCACCACCAGCGCGAAGCCCGCAGCCGCCACCGCTGTCCAGCCGAGGAAGTCCAGCGTGGCCAGATCAGCCACCGCCTGGCCCAGGTCGTGCAGCGCCCAGGTCCACAGGTTGGCGTCGGATTTCAGCGCGCCCATCATTGCCTGGCCGCTGAAGACCAACGCATGGTTCATGTGCTCGTTGTGGTTGGCGAGTGCCTGCAGCGGCCAGTCGATGTCGTAAGCCTTGTGCAGCACCGCCACGGCCACGCCGCCGCCGACGAGCACCAGTGGCACGCCCAGCCGCTTGAGCCAGGCCTACGCGGCCATCAGCACGAAGATCAACGGTGCCAGCCACAGCGTCACCAGCGCCGTGCCGAGCAGGCCGCGCAGCAGCAGCGGTAGCGCCGCGCTGATCACCTCGACCCAGTGCACGCCGAAGGCGGCGGAGAGGCCGGTCTTGCTGGCCAGCACCGACATCGCGATCGGCAGGCCGAACGCCGTGCCGACGATCGCGCCACCGACCGGCGCCAGCCAGGCGTGGGCCAGCACGGTGGCGGCGACGCTCTCGCTCGGCCTCCCGGGAAGTGACAGCCAGAACTCGATGGAGCGGTCCTGCGCATCGCGCCGCGCCAGCCCCGGCAGCTGGAACAGCGCCGCCAGCAGACAGATCGCGTAGACGACGGCAGCGCTCACGACCAGCGCGACGAGCGCGACCAGTTCCAGCTGCTCGGTCGGCAGGCCCTGCACCTGGCCGAAGGGCAGCATGGCCAGGAAGAGCACGGGCGGGGCGAACGCGGCGATCAGCCAGCCGCGCTTGTGCTGCATCCATTCGCGCAGCAACAGGGTGGGGATGTGGTTGTTCATGGCAATTCCTTCAGGCTTGCTTGCTGTTCAGCGCCGGGTTGCGGGTCAGCGCCATGAAGAGGTCCACCAGGCTGGGACGCACGCGCTGGCCCAGGCTGGTGATGTGTTCGGGCGGTGCGCCGTCGAACAGCGACGTTGTGCGGCCCTGCTCGCGGTAGCGCAGCAGTGGGTGGGCGGCGGCCATCGCGTCGGCGGCGGCCGGGTCGTGGTTCAGCGCCACGAAGCGGCGGTCGATGTCCTCCAGGCTGATGGACAACGCCACGCGGCCCTCGTCCAGCATGATGACGTCGCTCAGCAGCGCCTCGACCTCCTCGACCTGGTGGGTCGAGATCAGCACGCTGCGCTCGCCGTCGCACCACTCGTCGATCAGCATCTCGTAGAAGCTCTTGCGAGACACCACGTCCAGCCCCAGCGTCGGCTCGTCCAGGATCATCAGCTTGGCGTCGATGGCGGCAATCAGCGCCAGGTGGGTCTGTGCCACCATGCCCTTGGACAGGCTCTTGACCTTGTCGCCCTCGCTGACGCTGGTGCGCTTGAGCAGGGTGTGCGCCCGCTCGGCCGAGAACTTGGGCTGCAGCCGGCTCATCAGCGTGATCAGCTCATGCACGCGGGCCCAGCGCGGCAGCACGGCCACGTCAGGGATGTAGCTCAGCTGCTCCAGCAGCGTCTGGCGGTCCTGCGTGGGCTTCAGGCCCAGCACCGTCATGTCGCCCTGCACCGGCAGCAGGCCCACCAGCGCCTTCATCAGCGAGGTCTTGCCGGCGCCGTTGTGGCCCAGCAGGCCCACGACGCGGCCTTTGGGTACGGTGATGGAGATGTCGTTCAGCGCGGTCTTCTTGCCGTAGCGCAGCGTGACGTTCTTGACTTCGATGAGGTTCATGTCGACTCCCAGTTCAGATCCTTGGCGCTCAGCCCCAGGCGGTTGAGCTTGGCGCGCAATGCTGGCCAGTCCTTCTGCAGGAATTGTTCCCGCTCATGGCGCAGCAACCGCTCCCGGGCGCCGGACATCACGAACATGCCCAGGCCGCGGCGCGATTCGATCAGGCCGTGGTCGCTGAGTGCCTGCAGCGCCCGTGTCACCGTCAACGGGTTGATGACGTACTGGCTGGCGAGCTGGCGCACCGAGGGCAGGGCCTCGCCTTCCAAGGGGCTGCCGTCCAGCAGCTGCACGGCCAGTCGGTCGGCCAGCTGCTGGTAGATCGGCGCCTGGTCTGTCCAGGTGGGAGTCATGGGTGCTCCGGGGTGTGTTGCTGATGTAGCACACCATATCTCCACCCGCCGGTACGGCCCAAGGCGCAGACGACGGACTGCAGATTTGGCGGGATGAGCTGCTTTCAGCCTGGCCAGGGCCAATTTCCATGGAAATGACCCAGGCAGAGGCGAGCGGTAAGGATTGCACGCAAGTGGTTCCCTGCGAAGCGATATGGCTGGGGCTGGGGTGCCCCGCGCACCTGGCAGGGCTGGCTGGTCTTGGCCTTCTTCGCACTGCTCGTCGCAGCGGGCGTCGTCTTTCAGCGACAGCTGGGCACCTTGCTGTTCATGGCCTACATCGCTGTGATCAGCCTGGGCCCGCTCGGCGTGTGCTGGCTCAAAGGTGAGCCGCCGCGGTGGCGCTGGGGTGGCAAGTGATGCGCCGACGCGCATAAGTACTCGCTCAGCCCGGCACCTTGCCGTTGCCTGTTGTTCATCTTTATGAGTTCTTTATACGGAACCCAGCAAACTGCGGTATCCCCTTCGGGTCCTTACCGCATGAGCCTTGATAACAAACGCAGCGGCCTGGCCGCTCTCACGCTAGGGGCTATCGGTGTCGTCTATGGCGACATCGGCACCAGCCCCCTCTACACCCTCAAAGAGGTCTTCTTGCCGGCGACCGGCGTCGAACTGAACGCCCACAACCTCATCGGCGCGACTTCGGTCATCGTCTGGGCGCTGATGTTCGTTGTCACCCTCAAGTACGTCATCCTCATCTTGCGCGCCGACAACCGTGGCGAAGGCGGTGCGCTGGCGCTGACCGCGCTGGCGGCGCACGCCGTACAGCAGCGGCCGCAGCTGCGCAGCGCGCTGCTGCTGCTGGGCCTTTTCGGCGCGACGCTGTTCTATGGTGACAGCGTCATCACGCCGGCCATCTCGGTGATGAGTGCCATCGAAGGCCTGGAGGTCGTTACGCCCACGCTCAAGCCCTATGTGCTGCCTATCTCGGCTGCGATCCTAGTGGGCCTCTTCCTCGTGCAACGCTATGGCACGGCGTCGGTGGGCAAGGTGTTCGGTCCCATCATCGTGATCTGGTTCGGTGTGCTGGCCGCCATCGGCGTCGTCCACATCGTCCAGCAGCCGCAGATCCTCGCGGCGCTCAACCCGCTGGAGGCCTGGGCCTTCCTGAGTCAGCGCGGCTGGCATCTGTTCGCCGCAGTCGGCGCCATCGTGCTCGCCCTGACCGGCGCCGAGGCGCTTTACGCAGACATGGGCCACTTTGGTGTCAAGCCCATCCGCCTGGCCTGGATGGGCCTCGTCTTCCCGGCGCTGGCGCTGAACTACCTGGGCCAGGGGGCGCTGCTGATGGGCGATGCGTCGGCCATCGACAACCCCTTCTTCCGCCTCTTCCCGACGGCTCTGATCCTGCCCATGGTGGTTCTGGCGGCACTGGCTACCGTCATAGCGTCACAGGCCGTCATCTCTGGCGCTTACTCGATGACCAAGCAGGCCGTGCTACTGGGCTTCCTGCCGCGCGTCACCATGCGCCACACCTCGGCCAGCGAGTCGGGCCAGATCTACGTGCCTGCCGTCAACTGGGCGCTGCTGGCCGGCGTGCTGGGCGCCGTATTCATGTTCGGCAGTTCCTCGGCCTTGGCTGGCGCCTATGGCATCGCCGTGACGCTGACGATGTTCATCACCACGGTGCTGACCTTCTTCGTCATCCGCGACGGCTGGCGCCTGCCCGCGCCAGTCGCTATCGGCGCGACCGTTTTCTTCCTCGTTGTGGATGCGCTGCTGGTGGCCGGTTGCGCCATCAAGTTCTTCGACGGTGGCTGGTTCCCCCTGGCTTTGGGCCTCATGCTCTTCATCATGATGAGCACCTGGGCCCGTGGCCGCCGCCTGCTGATGGAGAGCCTGCGCAGCGAAGGCCTGGAGCTTGAACCCTTTATAGAGAGCCTGGCCCACGGCGGCGCCCACCGCGCTCGGCGCACGGCTGTCTACACCGTGGCCGACCCCACGCTTGTGCCGCAAGCCTTACTACATAACCTCAAGCACAACCAAGTCCTGCACGAGACCAACGTCATCCTCAACGTGCAGTTCCATGAGCATCCGTCCGTCGATGACGCCGACCGTGTCGCACTGTCGCAGATAGCCCCCGGCTTCTGGCGCGTCGTCGTGCACTACGGTTTCATGGAAGAGCCCAACGTGCCCGCTGCCTTGGCCTTGTGCGAAGCCAAGGGCCTCACGATCACGCCATTCGAGACCAGCTACTTTCTCAGTCGCGAAACCGTCGTGCCAACGCCCGGTAGCGGTATGGCGAACTGGCGCGAACGCCTGTTTGCCGCTCTGAGCCGAAACTCCAGCGGTGTCGCCAAATTCTTCCGCCTGCCGGACAACTCGGTCGTTGAGTTGGGGACACGCGTACAGATCTAGAGCATGCGGCAGGGGCGCACTGCGCCGTGCCAGTCGCACGTCGCCTTTGAACTCGCTGCCGCGAGTTCTTGCAGACTGACCTTGGGAACGTCAATCTTGAGCGAAACGAAGAGCCGATAGTTCAAAGTTGAGTGAGACAGGGGTTCAAACCTCGCTGGCTCACCCGGAGCCAGGTGGCTGATCGACGCGGGTTTTCGGTTTTGAGTTGAACGCAAGCCGACACTGAGTTCTGAACTTTTGCACTCAACTCTGAACTCTGGTTGTCACTGCGAGCATCAAAGCTCGGACTTCAAACTCTCGAAAGTCTCACGCAGGAGCTTGGCCATGGGCTTACGGGGACTGGGCAGCTCGTTCCAGGTCTGTGTTGTCACCCGCATGGCGCCCATGGAAACCATGGCCACGACTCGCAGTGCTGCCCGCCGTTCCGGCTGACGCCATACCTCGCAGAGCTTGGAGAACAAGACCTGCTCCTGCTCGCCGTAGAACGCCTGCTTGCGAGACAGCAGCGTCGGGCTCGAGCGCATCAGCGTGTCGATGGCGACCATCTCCTCGGTCGTGTAGCGAGCCATGTGCTTCACCATGATGTCGCGCACGGCATCCAGCGGAGATTCGTCGGGAGACGTCTTCAGCAGATCCTCGTAAATGGTCCGCCAGTGAGCGTCCTGCCAGAACAGCAGGATGTCGTCCTTGGACTTGAAGTACGAGAAGAACGTCCGCCGCGATATGCCGGACTCCTCGGCGATGACGTCCAACGTCGTGCCATCAAAGCCATGCGTAAGGAACAGGCGCAGCGCGGTCTCGGCGATGCGGTAGCGCGTCTCGCGACGCTTGCGCTCGCGCAGCCCTTCGGGCGAGGCGTCCTCTGTGCTGTCGGCGACAAACGAGGGATGGGACGGAGTTCCCGACATAAATGGGGCTATTGCGTTTGCGCACTGAGTGCACTATAAAATGCACTCAGTGCAGAAATGTTTGCACTCAGTTTACTGCAGGCAAGAAACCATGGCCCATTGGACAGCGACAGACATCCCCCCTCAAAAAGGCCGTACGGCCGTGGTCACCGGTACAGGCGGCCTGGGCTTCCACGACGCGCTGGAGCTCACTCGTGCCGGGGCGCAGGTCATCATCGCAGGCCGGAATCCGACCAAGGGCGCCGCAGCCGTTGACGCGATCCGACAGAGCGTCCCGCGTGGTGACGTGAGGTATGAGGTTCTGGATTTGGCTGACCTGGCCAGCATTGAGCAGTTTGCCGCCAGACTGGGTGCGACGGGAGCCAGCGTCGACACCCTCATCAACAATGCTGCGGTGATGACGCCGCCCCGGCGCGAACTGACCACCGATGGCTTCGAGCTGCAGTTCGGCACCAACTACCTCGGGCACTTTGCGCTCACTGCGCGTCTGCTGCCGCTGCTGCGCAAGGGCCGCCAGCCTCGCGTCGTCACGCTCTCAAGCGTCGCGGCTCGATCCGGTGCGCTGGCGCTCGACGATTTGCAATCAGCGCGAAGCTACAAGCCCATGGCGGCCTACAGCCAGTCGAAGCTGGCCTGCCTGATGTTCGCATTCGAGCTTCAGCGACGGAGCGATGCGAACGGATGGGGCCTGCAGAGCATCGCCGCACACCCAGGCATCTCGCGCACGGACCTGTTGCCGAACGGCGCTGGGCCCACGAGCCCCCAAGCCCTGGTCCGCCGCTTCTTGTGGTTCCTGTTCCAGCCGGCCGCCCAAGGCGTCCTGCCCACCTTGTTCGCGGCCACGGCGCCACAAGCCAAAGGCGGCCTGTATTACGGACCTGACCAGCTCGGCGAGACGCGTGGCTACCCGTCAGCCTCCCGAGTTCCTCGTCAAGCCCTGAGCAAAGACGACGCCCGCCGGCTCTGGGCCGAATCCGCACGCCTCACCGGAGTGACGTTTTGACCCCGCACTCGCAACCCATTCAGCGCCGGCGCCTGAACGCCCTGCTCCTCGGCGCGGCCCTGCCGCTGCCCAAGGCAGCGTGGGCTCAGCCCGACACACCGCCGTATCGGGTGATGGACTTCGACTGGGTGGACGCGGCCAGGTCTCGCCCGGTTCCGTCGCGTCTGTACTGGCCAGCAGACTTGCCCTCGGACGCGTCCGTGCCACTGGTCGTCTTCTCGCACGGCATCGGCGGCTCCCGGCAGGGCTACAGCTATCTGGGCAGGCACTGGTCGTCGCGCGGCGTGGCCAGCCTGCACGTTCAGCACACCGGCAGCGATGCGACCGTCTGGCGTGGTAACCCGTTTGGCGTCGTAGGCCGCCTGCAGGCAGCTGCACAGGAGAGTGAAGCCATCGCCCGAGCTGCGGATGTGCGCTTTGCGCTCGACAGGATGCTGTCGGCCGAAACGGGCTCGTTGGGCGCGGCCGTGGATCAGCGCAGGCTTGTCGCGGCTGGTCACTCGTACGGCGCGAACACGACGTTGTTGTCAATCGGCGCTCAGGTCGTCAGGCAAGGGCACGTCGTCAACTGCCGGGACAGTCGCTTCTCCGCCGCTGTCATCATCTCGGCGCCACCGTTCTACGGCGAGACTGACCTGGCCGCGGTGCTGGGTCATGTGTCGGTGCCGACCATTCACGTCACCGCGACGGACGACGTCATCGAGATTCCCGGCTACCGCTCGGGCGCAGCGGACCGCCTGGCGGTATTCAATGCGGTCGGTGACCCCAGGAAGCTGCTCGCCGTCTTCCGGGGAGGCTCGCACAGCATCTTCACGGACCGGCCCATCACTGGCGGCACCGCCTTGAACCCAAAGGTCAAGTCAGCCACTGCCGACCTGGCATTGGCGTTTCTGGACCTCGCCTTCAAGGACGATGGCAAGCCGCTCGCGCAGTGGCGCACCGCTTGGGAACCCATTCTTTCGCAGGCGCCTGCCACGACTTTCTCGCCGCGGGTCAGCGCATAGTCGCGATGAACAAGTACCTGGTCTTCGCCACCTACGGGTGGCTCGCTCTGAGCGGCACGCTGCACTTCATCATCGACGTTGTCTCTCACGCAGTGCGCGGGAAACATCCGCCCGGTCCTGAGACGACGCTGTATTACGGTCTGAATTCAGCCTTCTCGCTTGGCCAAGTGGTGTTTGGGTTGATGGGGCTTTTTCTAGCCTGGCGCGCCCTCCCACTCCTGACTCAAACGCCCGTGCTCGTCCTGACTCTCTTGGCCGGTTTGGCTTGGTGGGCCATCACCCTCCTGTTCATGACGTACTGGGAACCTAAGCTCAACGTCGGCATCTTCTGCGCGCTTGCACTCGCCATGCTCATCACACGATGAGCCCGAGTTCGCCAAGCTGAAAGCAAAAAAGGCCCGCCTCGAGGAGGCGGGCCAAAGGAACGCGGGGATGGGATCGCGTCCTAGGAGGTGAGGTTGGTTCAGAAGCTGTGACGGATACCGGTCACGAATTCAGTCAGGTTGCGGTCGTTCGCGGTGGTCAATCCCACCGGGATGGTGCCGGTTGCGCGGCCGACGTAACCCACGCCTTCGTTCTTGAAGCGGGTCACCGAGCTGTAGAGAGCCGTGCGCTTGGACAGGTCGTATTGGTAGCCCACGCCGAAGGCCTGGGTCTTGCCATCTGCGAGAGCGCCGTCGTTCTTGCTCTCAACGTACTGCCCCTTGACCAGGTGCTGTCCCATGCGGTAGCTGGCGCCCAGCCAGTAGCCCTTGCCGTCGCGGTCTGCAGCCGTGCGGTCGTCGACCTGAATCACGCCGCCGTTGAAGCGGTAGTTGCCCCAGTCGTAAGCCGCAGCAGCCGACACTGTTCGCAGGTTCTGGCCGAGTGCGTCCGCCTTGTCTTCAACGACCGACAGCATCGCGTCGACACCGTGGCCGGTGTACCGCCCGTAGACGTCGGCGATGCGGTTGCCCTTGGTGCCACCAGCCACTTCACCCATGCCCCACAGCGCGCCGGCAGTGAAGCCGCCGTAGTTGACGGACTCAACCTTCACGGAGTTGTTGACTCGTGCCGGGCCACCGTTGCCAGTGGCCGAGCCGTTGCTGCCGCGCACGGGCTCATAGGAGCCGAAGCCGCCAATGACGGCTGTGCTGGCGCCGGTGCCGACGTTGGAGAACTGGCTGAATTCGTTGGTCAGCGTGTAGATGCTGCCGTACTGGCGACCGAGAGAAACGGTGCCGTAGGGCGTGCCCAGGCCGACGAAGGCCTGACGACCCCAGAACGCGTTCTGACCATAGGTGCCGTCGTCCAGATTGATGCCAGATTCCAGCGTGAAGAAGGCCTTCAGGCCACCACCCAGGTCTTCATTGCCGCGAACGCCGAAGCGGGACCCTTGCAGGCCACCGGACTGCACACGGGTCAGAGTCGAGGCACCGTCGAGCACCTGCACATTGGCATCAACGATGCCGTACAGCGTCACCTGAGGGCCTGAGGACTGCGCGAAGGCGACTGAGCTGGCAGCCAGGGCGAGAACGGAGAGAGCGAAAGTCTTGTACTTCATGGTCATGTCCTTCGATGTCTTGCGGTCGCCGATGCGCAACCGCATGGGTCGACACATCGGGGATCGCGCTGAGATCAAAAGACGGAGACCTTGGAACGGACTGTTCCGGATTTGCTGTCAATACCGGATGCCAGGGCGCGTTGCGGGGCGCATCGGTCGCGTGGCTGTCAGAGCGGAGAGTCTCAACGACGGGAGGATTGCAGGTCGTTGCCTACGCGGAGCTGCATGTAAAACGAAGGGCACTGTCGGCCCTGCTTCTCGAACCAATGAGTCGGGTCGCCAGCCAGCCGAAGGGGAGTGTCTTGGAGCCAGCGGTGAGAAGATGGAGGCCAATATTCCGATCAAGTAAATCGGTGTGCGGCCTAGCAATCTTCAAAGGCGCCGTCCCAAAACGACATACATGACCAAGCCGATTGATGCCGCAGCCATCGTTGACGTGTCGGCGCTGACCGAGACGCTGCGGGCCTTCGCCGAAGAGCGGGATTGGGGCCAATTCCATTCGCCCAAGAACCTCGCCATGGCGCTGACCGGCGAGGTGGGCGAGTTGGTCGAGATCTTTCAGTGGATGACCGAGGCCGATTCCAGGCAAGCTGCGGCCGACCCTGAGCGAGCGCAGGCTATCGCCGCAGAGATGGCCGATGTCCTCTTCTACCTGGTCCGCATGGCCGACATGCTCGGCATCGACCTCAATGAAGCTGCCAAATCCAAGTTAGCCTTGAACGCTCGCAAGTACCCCGCCGATCTTTCGAGAGGAAGTAGCCAAAAGCGATCGGCGCCAAAAGACTGACAGGGAGGGAGATCAGTGCTCGTCTACCAGGCCGACAAGCGGCAGTTCTTGCGCGACCACGATGACCGCGACATCGATGACGTGATCCATGCGTGCTTCATCGAGGCGACCGGCCGCCGAGTCGCGAAGGCGGAGATGCGATCCTGGCGCGAGTCCCTGGGTTTCATGGCCCGCGTGCTGCGCGACGAGGGCATCCCCGACGACACCGGCCTGGCCGTCGAGTACCACGTCCCCCAAAGCTCGAAGCGCATTGACATGACGCTCACCGGCTACGGTGAGGACGGCACCAAGACTGCCGTCATCGTCGAGCTCAAGCAGTGGGAAGAAGCCAAGCGCTCGTCCAAGGATGCCATCGTCGTCACGTACCTGGCCCAGGCCCATCGCGAAGTTGTCCACCCGTCATATCAGGCCTGGTCGTACGCTTCGCTGATCGAAGGCTTCAACGAGGCCGTGTATGAGGGCGGCATCAGGCTCAGGCCTTGCGCCTACCTCCACAACTATCCCCGTGACGGCGTCATCGATGCCGAGCACTACGCTGATTACATCGAGAAGGCACCGCTGTTCCTTAAGGGCGAGCAGGAGCGAGCCCTGCTGCGCGAGTTCATCAAGCGGCATGTGCACCGCGGCGACAGCCGCGCGGTGCTGTACGAGATCGCGGACGGACGCATCCGTCCGTCCAAGGCACTTGCAGACAGCTTGGTCGGCTTGCTCAAGGGCAAGCCAGAGTTCGTCCTCATCGACGGCCAGAAGACGGTCTACGAGACCTGCCTGGCCGCGGCGCGCTCGGCCTCAACCACACGGCCTCGCGTCGTCATCATTGAGGGTGGCCCCGGTACCGGTAAGACAGTGGTGGCCATCAACCTGTTAGTCGCGCTGACCGCCCAGGGCCTGCTCGGCAAGTACGTCTCGAAGAACGCCGCGCCTCGGCGCGTTTACGAGGCCAAGGTCACCGGCAACATGCGTCGCAGCAAGTTCGAGAGCCTGTTTGGCGGCTCCGGCGCCTACATCGACGAGAAGTGCGACGCTTTTGATTTCCTGGTGGTCGACGAGGCCCATCGTCTCAACGAGAAGTCCGGCCTGTATGGGAACCTCGGCGACAACCAGGTCAAAGAGTTGATCGCGGCTGCCAAGTGCACGATCTTCTTCCTGGACGAGGACCAGCGCGTCACACTCAGCGACATCGGGTCCAAAGCGCTGATCTGCCAGTTCGCCGCCGAGAAGGGAGCCGAGGTCGAGGTGCTGAACCTGGCCTCGCAGTTCCGCTGCGCTGGCTCGGATGGCTACCTCGCCTGGCTTGACCACATCCTGGATGTCAAGGAGACCGCCAATCCGACACTGGAAGGCGACAGCTTCGACTTCCAGGTGTTCGACGACCCGGCTGAGATGCATGCCGCCATCGAGGCGAAGAACGGGCAGAACAAGGCACGGGTGGTGGCAGGCTATTGCTGGCCCTGGACCAGCAAGCGCGATCCCAGCGCTTTCGACATCGAAATCGGCGAAACCTACCGCCGACGCTGGAACCTCGATCAGGACGGGAGCCTCTGGATCATCGCGCCGAACTCGATCAACGAAGTGGGGTGCATCCACACCTGCCAGGGCCTCGAGGTCGACTACGTGGGCGTCATCATCGGACCCGACCTGGTGGTCCGAGACGATTGCATCAGGACTGATGCGACGGCGCGCGATCGCCATGACAAGTCCATCAAGGGGCTGAAGGCTTGGATGCGGCGCGACGCTGAAGAAGCTGCCTCGGCGGCAGATCTAATCGTCAAGAACACCTATCGTACGTTGATGACCCGAGGCATGAAGGGCTGCTACGTCTACAGCACCGACGCGGAGACGCGGGAATACTTTCGGGCCATTTCCAAGCGTTGAATCAATACATGCCGTGGGACGACTGCGTTTTCGACCCAGAAAGACCCAGTGATCAATGTAGAACCGCACCACTAGACATCCTTAAGTGCGCTCCACGCGATCGACTGGATCCCCCTGCCGTTCAGCGTCGAATAATCGTCCTGACAACTACTTGGTTGACGAGCTTCTGAGCTCCTGCATCAAACACCCGTTCCTGATCCTCGGCGGAGCCCATGGTCGCTTGCGGCAGCGGGGCCACGGTGTTGAAGCGTTTGTCAGGGCGGGCTAGTTTTTCGACGACCTCTAGGCCGAGGAGTCAGCAGTTGATTCGTCGAAAGATTTGCTTCGAATTCGGAGACAAAGACCTCAAAGGGCACCCCAAGCGCTTCCACCCACGTCCTGACTTGAAGGAAGTCGAGTCCTCGCTCACCTCTCTCGTGTTTGCTGACTTCGCTTTGGGTGATCCCAAGCCAATCAGCCAAGTCACCTTGTGTGATTTTGGCAGTCTGGCGCGCGTCCACGAGAAGGCGCAGCAGCACCTCCTGCTGTTTTGAGTAAATCGTCTTCTTCATGGAGCCTGTGAAGGTTTTTGGCTCAACCTTCAAGGCTCTTCTGGACTAGTCCCAATCAGACTTATATGATTGAGCTACTGCACCCTAGACAGGGTTGTCCAGTCCAGCGGCGAAGACCTGCGCAGGCAGCGCGAATTTGCAGGAGCAAGCGATGAATATCTCAGCGATCGGCTCAGCCGAGCATGCCCTGCCGCTCTGCCGCTCTTACGAGTGCGTGTCCTTTGACGCCATCGCCATCCCCCTGGACGCCGCCGCCGGGGTGCGTTCAGTGGAGATGCTGTGGGCAGTAGGCATCCTGTCCGACCGCTTGCCGCACTTCCTGGGCTGCTGGCCGCGCGCGGGTGCTGCTGATGTTCTTTGGCGCTCTGTCGCGTTCGATCTCCATCACCGCGGCGTCGAGCGAATCCGGTTCTTGCTTGGACCGGACAGTGCTGAGATGACGGCTGCCATGGCCTGCCACTTCCGGAGCGTCACGGTCCTGTCCGCGTCTGCTACTGCGGTCGATCAGGCCTTGGTCGACTCGGTCTCGCCCGAACGGCGGTGCATCGAGCGGGCGCAAGAGGTCGCGGAGCAGTTGACCCCGTACCTCAAGCGCGCGGTGGCCCGTCATGGCGGCTTTGCCAGCCCGGCCGCTGCCGCAGCGCTGTTGCGTGAACGGGCTGAGCGGTACGTCGATGCCAATTGGCCAGAGCCTCCAGAGCTGCCGCCACCGCTGCGGTCCCCGCGTGCGACGGCTTGCTCCGCGTTGACAGCCGCCCGCAGCTGATCCCCAGCTTGGGAAGGTCCACCATGGCCATGAACCTCAAACTGACGCTCGCCACCATCCGTGCTGCGCTGCAGCGCCGTGGGAACTCGGCGCATGACGCGGAGGACCTGGTGCAGGAGGCCTGGGTGCGTCTGGCCTGCTACGAGCGCGAGCAGGTCGTGGTGCAGCCCGAGGCGTTCATGATGCGCACCGCGCTGAACCTCTCCATCGATGCGCATCGCGCGCGGGTGACGCGCGGCGAGGAAGTGCTCGCCGAGGACGTCGTCCTCATCGACCTCGGACCGACCGCCGAAGGTGCGGTGCTGGCCAAGGAGAGGCTGGCCCGCTTGAGCGTGGGCATCAGCCGCCTGAACGAGACGACGCGGTCCATCTTCCTGTCCCACCGCATCGACGGACTGCCCTACAGCGAGATTGCCCAGGCCCACGGCGTGAGCATCACCACCGTGCACAAGCACGTCGCCAGGGCCACGCTGCAGCTCACCACCTGGATGGAAGGCTGGTAGCCGTGCCACCGCCGCGAGCCTCCGACGCTGTGGGGGCTGCAGCTGAGGAGCCCCCTTGCGTGACACCGCAGATCGCCTCGGAGGCCGCGGTGTGGGTGTCTCGCCTTCATGGCCCCGACCGAACCAAGTCCATGGCGCGCGAATGCCTGGCCTGGCAGGCGCGCTCTGCAGCGCACCGCCTGGCCTTCGAGCGTTGCACCGACACCTGGCAGGACGTGGCCGGGCTCAAGCTGAGCACGTACGCTTCAGCCACGCACGTGCAGCGGCCTCGCAAGACGACAGCGTTCAGCAACCGGCGAATTGCGCTGACAACCGCAGCCCTGGCCGGTGCGGCCCTGCTCGCCTGGCGGCCATGGGCGCCGGGCGACATCTACGAAACCGGCATCGGCGAGCAGCGCGCCGTCATGCTGCCTGATGGCACACGCATGACGCTGAACACCGCGACCCGCGTTCGCGTGGCGCTGACGAAGGCGCAACGCATGCTGAGCGTGCTGCAGGGTGAAGCGTTGTTCGAGGTTGCCAAGGACCCGGGTCGACCGTTCGTCGTGCAAGTGGCTGACGCCCACGTGGTGGCCACCGGCACGTCGTTCCTGGTCCGGGCCACGCCGCAAGCCACCGGTGGAGGTGACGCCTTCGGCGTCACGCTGATCGAGGGCCAGGTGATCGTGCGACGTGCCGGCGGTGTCACGCAGAGCGTGCTCGGCGAGTCCCGGGTCATGGCGCCCGGGGAGCGACTCCGTGTGGCGCTGTCTCACAAAGTTGGTGCCGCCGGCGATGTGCCACGCGTGCGGCTGGACCGCCCCCGCATCGATCAGCTCACGGCCTGGCAGCGAGGCGAGGTGGTCCTCGACAGCATCCCGCTGCCCGAGGCGGTGACCGAGATGAACCGCTACAGCAACGTGGCCATCGACGTCGCACCCATCGAGAAGCTGCGTTCCCTGCGCGTCAGCGGTGTCTTCCGGGCCGGCGACAGCGAGGCCTTCTGTCGCGCGGTCGCTGCCCTGCACGGCCTGGCGGTGCGGGCGTCAGCGGGGCGCTTGGCGCTCGTCCCTGGGTAGCCACACGTTCTTGGTTTTAGGGCTCGAATTGCCTGGAGGTCCGACCGTGCCCTCACGGCGCGTGGTGCGCGCCCTTGTCGAGCCCAGCAGAGCACAGCGCGCTACAGGTCGGCGGCGCATCAGCTCAAGGCCGGAGCCGCCCAACCACGTCCTCGACAGCCTTCCGCAAATGTCCCGGCGCCGCCTGCTCCGGGTGCTTGGCATCGAGGCCGGCCAGGTGTTCGGTGGGGGGCCATGGCGCCAAGCGAGACCCACCATCGGCGCGACCGGACTGTCCGCCCGCTGTCCGCGGACACGGGCAGTTGCGCCAAGTGGTTGATTCTTCAGGCGCCGGCCGCTGGCATGTGGCTTGCAGAAGCCAGCCCATGAACACTCGCTTTCGCGACACCTCCGAGCAGGACAAACCGCTCGCGCCCCGGTCCGGGCTTTTGCGCCGCTGGCCGCTGCTGGCCGGCATCATCATTTTGGTCGCGATCGTGCTGCTGGGCGGCGGGCGGGTGCGGCAGATGCTGTCCGCCGACGCGGCCGTCAGCGCTGCCCGGCTGTCGCTGGCCACGGTGGCGGTGGCTCCGCTGACGCGCGACGTAGCCGGCGAAGGCCGTGTCGTGGCTGCGCAGAGCCCTACGCTGTACGCGCCCGGCGCCGGCACCGTGACGCTGACCGTGCAGGCTGGTGACCCGGTCAAGCGCGACCAAGTGCTGGCGCGCGTCGACTCGCCGGAGCTCACCAACCGCCTCGCACAGGAGCGCAGCAACGTGGACGCCTTGCGCGCCGACCTGGCGCGCGCCGAGGTCGAGGCCCGTCAGCAGACTGCCGCGCTGCAGAGCGCGTTTGAGAACGCCCGCATCGACCAGCAGATCGCCGTCAACGACCTGGCCCGCCAAACCCAGGCCTTCGAGGCCGGTGCCACGGCGCGCATGCAGGTCGAGCGCGCGCAGGATGCGCTGGCCAAGGCGAAGCTGGCACTGGATCAGGCCCAGAGCCTGCGCGGCCTGAAGACCGACAGCCTGGCGCTGGACGTTCAGGCCAAGAAGAGCGCGCTGGCGCGCCAGCAGCTGATGGTGGCCGACCTGGAGCGCCAGGTGGCCGAGCTGGCCGTGCGCTCGCCGGTGGACGGGCAGGTGGGCCAGCTCTTCATCGCCGACCGTACCAACGTCGCCCGCGACGCCAAGCTGCTGTCGGTCATCGACCTGTCGGCGCTGGAAGTGCAGATGCAGGTCGCCGAGAGCTTCGCCCGCGAGTTGCAGCCCGGCATGCCCGGCGAGATCAGCGGCAACGGGCAACGCTGGGATGGCCAGGTCAGCTCGGTGTCGCCCGAGGTGGTCAACGGCGAGGTGGCAGCGCGGCTGCGCTTTGCCGGCAAGCAGCCCGAGCAGCTGCGCCAGAACCAGCGCCTGTCGGTGCGCGTGCTGCTGGACCGCCGCGACAAGGTGCTGGGCGTGGCGCGCGGCAGCTTCGTTGACGAGGGCGGCGGCAGCTATGCCTACGTCGTGCGTGGCAGCTATGCGGAGAAGGTCGCCGTCAAGCTGGGCGCCCGCTCGCTGGAGCGGGTCGAGGTCGTCTCGGGGCTGCAGGCCGGTGACCGTGTCGTCATCTCCGGGTCGGACAACTTCAAGGGCGCGGATCGCGTCCTCATTGCAGACTGAACAAAGGGAAGAACGATGCTCCAGATGGAAAAACTGCAGAAGGTCTACCGCACCGAGATGGTCGAGACCTATGCGCTGCGCGACTTCAACCTGACGGTCAACGAGGGCGAGTTCGTCGCCGTGACCGGCCCGTCCGGCTCGGGCAAGACCACCTTCCTGACCATCGCCGGCCTGCTCGAAGCCTTCAGCGCCGGCCGCTACAAGCTGGACGGCATCGACGTCAGCCGCATGGGCGACGCCGAGCGCTCGGCCGTGCGCAACCAGAAGATTGGCTTCATCTTCCAGGCCTTCAACCTGATCCCCGACCTCAACGTGCTCGACAACATCGAGGTGCCGCTGCGCTACCGCGGCTTCGGCGGTGCTGAGCGCCGCAAGCGCGCGGCCGATGCGCTGGCTCGCGTGGGTCTGTCGGCGCGCGGGCGGCACTACCCGGCCGAGCTGTCCGGCGGCCAGCAGCAGCGTGTTGCCATCGCGCGCGCGCTGGCCGGCGAGCCGCGCCTGCTGCTGGCCGACGAGCCTACCGGCAACCTCGACAGCGCGATGGCGCGCAGCGTCATGGAGCTGCTGGAGGAATTGCACCGCGACGGCGCCACCATCGTCATGGTCACGCACGACCCGCAGCTGGCCGCGCGCGCACAGCGCAACGTGCATGTCATCGACGGCCAGGTGGTGGACCTGACTGCCGAGCTGAAGGCGGAGCTGGCGGCTTGAACACAGTGAAGCTTCTGCTGCTGGCGGCGTTCTGCGCCGCGACGGCGGCCCGCGCCGATGACCTGCTGCAGGTCTGGGCGCAGGCGCGCGCGGCGGACCCGCTGCTGCGCCAGGCCGCGGCCTACAGCGGCGCACAGGAGGCCGCGTCCCGCGAGGCCCGCGCCGCGCTGCTGCCGCAGTGGCAGCTGCAGCGCAACGAGCTGCGCGAGACCGGCGGCAGCCGCTGGAACACGACCACCAGCAGCCTCAGCCAGCCCCTGGTGGACCTGGCCGCGCTGCGCGAGTGGGACGCCAGCCGCAGCCAGGCCTCAGCCCAGTCCGCCCGCCTGGCCGCCGCCGAGCAGGCCGCGCGGGCCCGGGTGGCCGAGGCGTATTTCGGTCTGCTGTCCGCCCAGGCTCAGCTGGCCACGGCGCGCGCCAACGAGGAGGCGTTCGGTCGCCAAGTCAGCGAGGCCGAGGCGCGCTTCAAGTCAGGCCTGTCGGCCCAGGTCGAGGCCGACCAGTCGCGCGCCTACCGGGAGCTGGCGCGTGGCGGCACGCTGGCGGCCGAGCTGGCCCTGGCCGACGCCCGCGAGGCGCTGGCCCAGCTGACCGGCGCGCCGGCCCCCGCGCTGCTGCCGCTGCGCCAGGCACTGACCGCCGAAACGCTGCCCGACGACGCCGAGGCCTGGGCGCAGCGCGCGCTGCAGGCCAACCCCGAGCTGCGCGCTCTGCAGCTGGACGTGCAGGCCGGGGAGCAGCGCATCTCCGCCGCGCGCGCCGGCCATCTGCCCACCCTCAGTGTGGGGATCGACACCACGCGCCAGCGTGGCGACGGCGTGCCGCTGTCGGATGCCAGCCGCACGCCCACGCAGGTGGCGCTGCGCCTGACCTTGCCCTTGTTCGCCGGTGGCGCCACGGCCGCCGCGGCCGACCGTGCGGGCTTTCAGCGCGACGCCGCGCGTGAACAGCTGGAAGCCGGCCGCCGCGCCGTGCTGCGCGACGTGCGGGCGCAATACCTTGCCGTCAGCCAGGGCGCCGCACAGCTGCGCGCCACGCAGGCTGCGGTGGAGGCCGCCGAGCGGGCGCTGGGTGCCACGCGCACCGGCCTGACGCTGGGCACTCGCAGCACCACCGACCTGCTGCTGGCCATCCAGACCCAGGCCGCCGCGCAGAACGCGCAGACCCAGGCCCGCCATCGCCATGTGCTGGCCTTGCTCGCCCTGCATCAAGCCGCCGGCAGCCTCGGCGACGCCGAGCTCGCCACCGTCAACGCTCTTCTGGAGAAAAACTGATGTTCCTCCACTACCTCGAACTCGCCTGGCGCAACACGCTGGCCGCCAAGGGCCTGAGCGCGCTGATGGTGCTGGCGCTGGCCCTGGGCATCGGCGCCTGCATGACCACGCTGACCGTCTACCACGTGCTGTCCGGCGACCCCATCCCGCACAAGAGCGCGCGGCTGTTCAACGTGCAGCTCGACGCGTCCGACATGGTCGGCTGGAAGGCCGGCGAGGAGCCCAATTTCGACCTGACCCGCTTCGACGCGACGGCTTTGCTTCGCGACGGCAAGGCGATGCGCCAGTCGATGTCCAGCGGCTTCAACACGGCCGTGGCCCTGCCTGATGCGGAGATCAAGCCGATCTTCGCGGGCGTGCGCATGACCTCGGCCGACTTCTTCGCGATGTTCGATGCGCCCTGGCAGCACGGCGGCGGCTGGAGCGCGGCCGATGATGCGAGCGAGGCGCGCGTGGCCGTCATCTCGGCGTCGCTCAACGACAAGCTGTTTGGCGGCGCCAACAGCGTGGGCAAGGAAGTCATCGTGCGCGGCCAGCCGCTGCGCGTCATCGGCGTGCTCAAGCCGTGGAAGGTGCAGCCCCACTTCTGGGACCTGACGCTGGGCAGCTACACCGAGACCGAGGACTTTTACCTGCCGTTCTCCACGGCCATGCTGCTCAAGATGGGCCACTGGGGCAACATGAACTGCTGGGCCAAGGGCGCCAACGGCGGCACGTCGATGGACCTGAACGCGAGCTGCTCGTGGATCCAGTACTGGGTGGAGTTCGCCAAGCCCGAGGACGCCGCCGCCTACCGTGACTACCTCGTCGCCTACTCCGAGGCCCAGCGCAAGGCCGGTCGCTACGAGCGCCCGACCAACGTGCGGCTGCGCAACGTGATGGACTGGCTGGGCGAGCAGAAGGTGCTGCCCGCCGACGTGCGCCTGCAGACCTGGCTGGCCTTCGGTTTCCTGGCCGTCTGCGTGGTCAACATGGTGGGCCTGCTGCTGGCCAAGACGCTGCGCCGCAGCGGCGAGATCGGCGTGCGCCGGGCGCTGGGCGCCACGCGCGGCGACATCTTCCAGCAGTTCGTCGTCGAGGCCGGGCTGCTCGGGCTGGCCGGTGCGCTGCTGGGCCTGTTGCTCGCCCAGGGCGGGCTGTGGCTGGTTCGGCAGAGCCCCAACGACTACGCCCGCCTGGCCGAGCTGGACGCCTCCATGCTGGCCCTGACGCTGGGCCTGGCGCTCATGGCCAGCCTGCTGGCCGGCCTGCTGCCGGCCTGGCGCGCGGCGCTGGTCACCCCCGCCGTGCAACTGAAAGTTCAGTGAACCTGCGCGCCAGACCGCTCGAGCGCGGAGCGTAGCGCCGGCACCAACTGATTAGGACTGACTGCCATGGACCTGCTTCCCATCCTCGCCACGCTGCGCCGCCACCGCATCTCGGCCGGCCTCATCGTGCTGGAGGTGGCGCTGACCTGCGCCATCGTCACCAACGCGCTGCATCTCATCCAGACCCGCGTGCAGGCGCTGGCCACCGACAGCGGCCTGGCCGAGTCCGAGATCGCGGTGCTGAACCTGCGCGGCAGCAAGCCGCAGCCGCCCGAGCGCACCGCCGCCATCGTGGCGGAGGATCTCGCGCGGCTGCGCGCGCTGCCCGGCATCAAGGCGGCCACGGTGGCCAACCAGATCGCCTACGGCAACAACAGCAATAGCAGCGGCGTTTCGCTGGATCCCGACAGCAAGGGCCTGCGCATCGGCGCGGCCCAGTACGCGGCCGACGACCAGATGCTGCCGACCTTCGGGCTGAAGCTGCTGGAGGGGCGCAACTTCACGCCCGACGAGGTGCTCGACGGCTTCCAGGTCTTCAGCGTGCCGGACCCCAAGATCGGCCAGCTCATCATCAACAAGGTGATGGCCGACAAGCTCTTCCCCGGCCGCTCGGCGCTGGGCCAGACGGTCTATATCTTTGGCAGCTCGCCGTCGACCGTCATCGGCGTCGTCGAGACGCTGACGCACACGCAACTGCAGCGCGCGCGGGGCAACGATGCTGGCGCCGCGATGATCCTGCCGTTGCGCGGCGGCGGGTCGTACATCCTGCGCGCGGACCCCGGGCAGCTGGACAAGCAGATCAAGGCCGCGACCGCCGTGCTGGAGGAGGGCGACCGCGGCCGGGTCGTCACCCAGGCCAAGCCGCTGACCGAGATGCGCGCCGCCTTCTACGCGCAGGACCGCGCAATGGCCTGGTTGATGGGGGGCGTTTGCGTGGCGCTGCTGCTGGTCACGGCCATGGGCATCGTGGGCCTGGCCAGCTTCTGGGTGCAGCAGCGCACCCGAATGATCGGCACGCGCCGCGCGTTGGGCGCTACCGAGGTTCAGATCCTGCGCTATTTCCAGCTCGAGAACCTGCTGCTGACGACCACCGGCATCCTCATCGGGCTGGCCGGCGCCGCGGCGCTGAGCCAGTTGCTGATGCAGAGCTACGAGCTGCCGCGCCTGCCCTGGGTCTACCTGCCGGCGGGCGCCGTGGCGTTGTGGCTGCTGGGCCAGGCCGCCGTGTGGGTACCGGCCCGGCGGGCCGCGCGGCTGTCGCCGGTGGCGGCGCTGCGCAGCTGACGTCGCTCCCGTCAGCCGGCCTGCAGGCTGCGCAGCTCGGTCGACCAGTCGGCCCAGTGCCTGCGCACCTGCTCGCGCTCGGCGGCGCTCATGCCGTTCAGTTGCTTCAGCAGGCTGGCCATGACTTGTTCGCGGTAGGTCTGCTCGGCCGGCAGCGGCAGCAGGTTGCGCATAAGCAGCGCCGTGCCACCTGCCAGGTCCTGGTGCGACCAGGCGCGCAGCGCCTCCACCGTGTGCGCCTGGCGTGTGGCGCGCGCCTGGGCGAGCGCCGGCACATCCACCTGCCAGGCCCTGGCGTCGGCACGTGCCTGCCGGCGTTGGGCGCGGTCCAGGTCACCCAGCCAGCGGTCCAGGTTGTCGACGTAGTGTTTGGCGCGCTCGTCCGGGCCACCGCTGCCGGACTGGGCTTCGCGCCACTCGGCGGTTTTCTCGTCCATCCGCTTCTGCAGGTGCTGCCATTGCGCTGGCTGCAGGCCGGCCAGCAATGGCGCGGCCAGCGGCGCGGCGTGCTGCAGGCAGCGCTCCACGCTGGCACGCACGCCGAGCTCCAGCGCCAGCAGCTCCTCGGTCGTCACACCGTCGTCCAGCGCGGCGTTGGCCTGGCGCAGCAGCGCCCCCCACTGCGGCAGTTCCTCGCGGCGGTGCCAGGCCTGCCAGGCGCGCAGCTGCTCCTTCAGCCGGCCGCGCTGGGCACCGTCCAGGTCGAGGTAGTGGTCCACCCACAGGCTCGCCAGCAGCGGCAGCTGCTGGTAGGCCAGCGTCAGGCCGGAGCAGCCGACCAGCCCCAGCAACAGGGTCAGCGAGAGGAGGGTGGCGAATCGCTTCAGCAAAGTCGGGAGCCTCGTGACCAGATGTCCTGGAAGCTACCACCTGGGGCGAGGCCCGTGAGGTTGCGGGTCAATTCATGCGCTGGTAGGGCACGTTGCCCTGGCCGACCCGCACCAGGGCCGTGGCCTGCTGCACGTTCGGCACGCTGCGTGCCAGGGCTTCCAGCTGCGGCCCCTGTTCGTCCCGAACGACGCAGCCCTCCAGGTAGACCACGCGGCCCTGCACGGTCACCCACATGCTGCTGGGGTGCAGGGCCGCGGCGTCCTTCAGCCGCTCGCGCAGCGCGGCGGCGATGCCGGCATCGAAGCGGTAGGCATTGGGTTCGCTGCATTCGCCCCGCAGCCAGCAGGTCGTGCCGCGCTCGGCGCGGTGGTGGGCCTGCGCACGCGCCTGGGCGGCGGTGATGCGCGGGCCGCGCGGTTCGGGGCAGTCGGCGATCTCGGCCGAGGCGGCCTCGAAAGGGTCGTCGAACCGGTTCAGCAGCTGCTCGTCGGCGTTGGCCGCCAGCAGCAGCGCCACCAGCAGCCCCTTCAAGGGCAGGGCGTGCGCTGCATCGGGAAGTCCAGCGCACGCGCCTTGCCGTTCAGCGTGCCCTCGATGCGCGCAACCAGCCGGTCAGGCGCAGCCAGCCGGTACAGCACGCGCTGCGGGAAGTCGTGCGTCGGGTTCTCGAACACAGTCTCGGCCTCGGTCTGCTTCACCAGCGGGAACACCGTTGGCGCCCGGCCGTGCAACTGGGCCACATAGCTGAGCTTGCCGCCGTCCTCGGCGCGCAGCTGCATGAACTCGAACTCGACGATGCGGCCATCTTTCAGCGTGCGAGACATGCCCAGCATCAGGCCGCCGGCTGGCGCCATCCACTGCTCCACCGAGCCGGCCTCCCGGCCCGGCTGGACCCAGCAGCCGGCCAGCCAGGCCAGTCGTGTGAGCGGTTCCGACTGAGCCTGGGCGGACGCGCAGGCGGCGAGCAACAGGGCGGGCAGCAGCTTCATACCCGGCATTCTGAGCCGCCCGGTTATCGTTGACCCCCAAGCAAACCCTCACCCGCGCTGCCGCGACCGTCCGTGACCCACCAGGAACTGCCGCACACCTTCAAGCTGCTAACGATCTGGCTGCTGGTGGGCCTCGTGTTTTTTCTCGGCTTCAAGGCCTGGGAGCAGCAGCGTGAGGCCAGCCGCTTCCAGCTGGCTGGCCAGACCGTCGTGCTGACACGCGCGGACGACGGCCACTTCCACTGGCCGGGCCGGGTGGGCAACGTCGCCGTGGATTTCCTCGTTGACACCGGGGCCACCTCCACCGCGCTGCCGCAGGCCCTGGCCGAGCGCGCCGGCCTGACGCCGCTGGGCGCCGTGCGGACCCAGACGGCCGGCGGCGCGGCCCGCGGCTTCGTGGCGCGGGCCGACATTGCGCTGGATGGCGGCGTTCGCGCCGACAAGCTGACCGTTACGGTGCTGCCCGACCTCGGCGCGCCGCTGCTGGGCATGGACGTGCTCGGTCGCCTTCATTTCAGCCAGAAGCCTGGCGAACTCCGCATCGAGCCCGCGCCATGATCCGTCCCCTGCTGCTGTCCGTGCTGCTGTCCGTGCTGCTGGTCGGCAGCGCCGACGCCGCCTGCCCGCCCCTGCCCGCGGCCCCCACCACCGAGCAGGCCGCCGCCTGGGCCGCCAAGGCGCCGGACCGCGGCTTGCTGTGGCGCATCAGCCGCGGCGGGCATAGCAGCTACCTGTTCGGCAGCCTGCACATCGGCCGGGCCGGCTGGGCCTACCCCGGGCCCGCGCTGCGCCAGGCCTGGGCCGACACCGAGGTGCTGGCTGTGGAGCTGGACCCGGCAGACGTGGGCCCCGTGCTGGCCGCTGCTGCGCCGCCCGAGCCGCTGGCGCCGGCGCTGGCTCGGCGCGTCGATGCCCAGGTGCGCGCGGCCTGCATGCCGGCGGGCGCGCTGAATGCGCTGCCGGCCATGCTGCAAGTCAGCACGCTGACGCTGCTGGAGGCGCGTCGCGACGGCTTCGACGTGGGCTTCGGCCAGGACCTGGCCCTGCTGGCGCGCGCCAAGGCAGAGGGCCGGCCCGTGCAGTCACTGGAAACCGTGGAGGAGCAGCTCTCGGCGCTGACGCCCACCGCGGCCGAGCTGCCCGCGGTCGTCGACGCGGCGCTGCGCCAGTTGCAGCGCGGCCAGTTGCGTGCGCCCATGCGCAAGCTGGCCGATGCCTGGTCGCGCGGCGACCTGAAGACGCTGGCCGACTACCCACGCTGGTGCGCCTGCGCGGACAGCCCCGCCGAGCGGGCCTGGTTCAAGCGCGTCAACGACGACCGCAATGTGCAGCTGGCCGCGCGCATCGACGCGCTGCACGCGGCCGGTCAGCGCCTGCTGGTGGCCGTCGGCGCGCTGCACATGAGCGGGCCGGATGCGCTGCCCCGGCTGCTGGCGGCGCGGGGCTTCGAAGTGCAGGCCGTCGTGCCCCGCAGCAAGTAGGATGGCCCACGCCCACCCACCACGGGCCGCGGCGAGGAGACAAGACATGACCGACAACAGCTTCACCAAGTTCGTGCCCGGTTTCGAGTTCCTGCAAGGCCTGGTCAAGAACGCCGGTTCGGCGCTGCCGGGCATCGGCCAGTGGGTCGCGCCCACGCTCAACCCCGAGGAGCTGAGCAAGCGCATTGAGGAGCTGCGCACCGTGCAGTTCTGGCTGGAGCAGAACGCGCGCATGCTGGGCGCCACCATTCAGGCGCTGGAGGTGCAGCGCATGACGCTGTCGACCCTGCAGACCATGAACGTGCCGCTGAACCAGTTGCGCGACAGCCTCAAGCTGCCCGAGGTACCCGCCTGGCCAGCGATCCCGCCCGAGATCATGGCTGCCGCGGCGCCGGTGGCCCAGGCAGCGGCTCAGACGGCCGTGGGTGCCGCCACCAAGACGGCCAAGGTCGCCGCCAAGACCGTGAAGACGGCGGCGGATTCGGCCAAGGCCGCTGCGGCCAACCCAGCCGCCGTGGACCCGACGCAGTGGTGGACGGCGCTGAGCCAGCAGTTCACACAGCTGGCCACGTCGGCCATGAAGGACACCGCCACCGACGCGGCCAAGAACCTGGCCGGCAGCCTGGTCAAGCAGAGCTTCGACGCAGCCAGCGACACGCTGCGCAAGGCGGCGACGATGCCCGGCGCCGTCGTCGGCAGCGTGGCCAAGGGCCTGGCCGCGAGTGCGGCCACCGCCAGGCCAGCGGCCAAGACGGCGGCCAGGCCTGCGGCCAAGACCGCGGCCCGTCCTGCGGCCAAGGCGCGGCGCAAGCCTTGAGACCCCCACGCGGCCCGGTGCCCAGGAATTGACCGGGTCGCGGGGCGAGCGATGAGGCGCAGGCCCCTGCTGCTGATGCTGGCATCCGGCGCGGCGGCGGCCAATCCGGGCGGGTCCGTCGTCTACCCGCGCCACGACCCCGGCCGCATCCCACAGTGGCAGTACCTTGTCGATGTCATGAAGCTGGCCATCCAGCACAGCGGCGCGCGCTACGACCTGGTCGAGTCGCGCCGGGCGATGGTGCAGAGCCGCGTCATGCGCGAACTGGCCGAGGGCCTGGGCGACCCCGACATCGCCTGGACCATGACCAGCCCCGATCGCGAGGCTGAGCTGCTCCCCATTCGCGTGCCGGTGGACCGCGGCCTCATCGGCTGCCGGCTGGCCTTTGTGCGTGCGGCCGATGCGCAGCGCTGGCGCGACGTGCGCCAGCTGGCCGACTTGGCGCCCTACAGCGCGGGTCAGGGCCACGACTGGCCGGACACCGACATCCTGCGCGCCAACGGGCTGCGCGTGCAGACCTCCAGTCGCTACGAGACGCTGTTCGACATGCTGCGCCTGGGGCGCATCGACTACTTCCCGCGCTCGGTCATCGAGATCGACGACGAGGCCGCTACGCCGCCGGCCCACGATCTGGTCATCGAGCCCCATGTGCTGTTGCGCTATCCGGCGGCGTCCTATCTCTTCGTGCGGCCCAACCGGCCCCAGCTGGCCGCCGACCTCGAACGCGGCC
>JACPYV010000134.1 GCA_016195825.1 Burkholderiales bacterium
CGGCTCGTCGGCGGCCGTGATCATGCGCACGCCAGTGGAGTATTCGAAGACCATGCCGTCCGGCCCTTCGAAGTACAGGAACATCGCGCGCAGCTCGCGGTCCTGCCAGCAGGCGCGAAGCGACTCGGCGATGGCCGCGAACACCGGCTGCGCGGCCCGGACCTCGGCCGGCGCGGCGCGCACGCGCGACAAGGTCCAGGCCGACACGGCGAAGCTGAGGGCATCCAGGCCGAAGGCCCACGCCAGTCCACCGCGTCCCAGGCCCGGGTCGCTGCCGGCTGAGACGAGCAGGCCGGCCAGCACCGGCCCGAGCAACAGCACGACCTGGCGCGCACCCATCAGCACCCCGTTGGCCGGTTGCAGCAGCGCGGCCGGTACGGTCTGCGGCAGGATGGCGCTGCCTGCCGGGTAGCTGAAGGCCGTCGCCAAGCCGATGGCCAGCGTCAACGCGTAGACGCCCGGCAAGGTGACATGTCCGCTGGCCACCAACCCGGCCAGCAGGCCCAGTAGCGCGAAGTTGATCCATTTGGTCAGCCACAGCACGCGCCGCGGCGAATAGCGGTCCACCAGGGCGCCGCCGACGAGGATGAAGACGGCGCGCGGCAGGCTGCCCACGGCCAGCACGGTGCCCAGCACCAGCGGGTCGCGGCTCAATGTCAGTACCAGCCAGGGCAGGGCCAGCAGCGTGAACTGGTCGCCCAGCATGGACAGCAGGCCTCCGCCCAGCAGCCAGCGGAAGTTGGTGTTCGCCAGCAGCGCGCGGCGTGGGTCGGGCGTGGTCATGTGTGGTCCTCCGGGGGCAGGGTCTCTTTGGAGCGGCGCAGGTAGGCGATCAACTCGGGCGTCACGCCGGACTGGCGGGCGAGTTCGGGTTCGGCGGCGTACATGCGCTGCATCGTGTCTTTCATGTCGGGCGCGACGTCCAGGAACTGCTTCTGCAGCACCAGCCAGCGCCTCACCAGCGCCTGCACCTCGGGTGCGGCGGGGTCGCTGCCGGCGTCCATGGCCTCGCGGGCCAGGCGGATCAGGGTCGGCCACTCGGCTTCGACCGCATCGCGCTCGGTCTCGGGTAGCGCTTCCCACTGCAGCCGCAAGGCCCGCATCTGCTCGGGGCTGAACCAGCGCTCGTGCACGCGCCGGATCTGCATCGCGTCCAGCAGGACCTGCAGCGCGTCGCCGCCGTCGCCGTGCAGCGCCAGGCGCTTGGCAGCATTGCGCAGCGTTTGCAGTAGCGTCTCCTGGGCCAGCAGCTGGGCCTCGATCTGCTCGATTTGGCCCTGTAGCACCTCGGCCAGCGGGCGCGGCGCCTCGCCGTCCAGCAGCGGCGCGATGGCTTTCAGCGGCAGGCCGGTGTCGCGCAGCGCCAGCAAGCGGTGCAGGCGCAGCACGTCGGCCTCGCCATAGCGGCGGTAGCCGGCCTCGCTGCGGCACGACGGGCACAGCAGGCCCAGCGCTTCATAGTGATGCAGCGTGCGCACCGTCAGGCCTGCGCGCTTGGCCAGTTCCCCCACCGAGTAGTCCATGTCCGGGTCTTGCGTTGACGACGGGCCGGATCATGAAGCCTGACGCAACGTCAGGGTCAAGCGCCGCGCCATCACGAGGCATGGTGTCGCGATGCGGGGCATGGCGGCCCAGACTAGGGCGAATACGGATTGAAGACGCCGTTTGGTCGTGAAGTTTTTGGCTTTTTAAGCTGGCATGGGGTTTGCACTACATCTTGTGCCGAGGCGACTGGCCTCGGGGAACCTAAGGAGTACCTCACCATGAAGACCTGGAACCTGCGACCACTCACCCTGTCGGCCGCTCTGCTCGCACTGATGACGCTGACTGCGCCCGCGAGCGCCCAGGACCCCACCGTACCCGCCGTGGACCGTTCCGCGCTGCGCGAAGCGCATGGCGACTATGTGCTGGACGATGGCCGCACGCTGAAGGTCCAGGTCGGCGCGCGCCGCCTGAGCGTGGGCCTCGACGAGCATCCGCTGGAGCTGTGGCGTGCCGAGAACGCCGACTTGCTGGTCAGCCCGGACGGCATGCGTCGCCTGCGCCTGTATCGCAATGTCGACGGCTCCGTGGACCGCGTCGCGCTGGAGATCGACCGCGTGCGCTGAGCTTGGCATGCGCGGCCGGCTGCCGCTTCCCGGGAGGGGAGCGGTCGGCCGCCACTCCCAATCCTGAGGCCCGCGCCGACCGGCGCGCGCCAGCCGCAGGCAGCGGTACCCGCCTCAGTGCGCCGCCGCAAACGCCATCACTGCGTCCATCACGTCCAAGGCCGACGCTGCGCCCATCTGCGCGTCCAGCGAGGCTACACCGTGGTCGGCGCCCCGCACCCGCTTCAGTACCAGCTTGCCCGAGCAAGTCGTCCAGGTGTCGACGTTGCCCGCTGTGGTGAAGCCGTTGCTGTCGAGCGTCCCGCCGCAGACCATGGCCGTGCGGGCCTGTTGCTGGTGGAACTCGCCGATGACGATGCGATTGACCCAGGCCTCGACGGACGACGCCACCACCACCGGGTTCACCGACCAGGTCGCCGCTTCCCACGCGCCGGCGGTCTGCATGATGCTGTCGCTGTCGCCGATCAGCCCCAGGTAGGGCGTGGCCGCACTGCCGGGCGCGCAAGGCGTGGCGGCCTGGTTGAAGGTGGACGATGCCGGCCCGGCCAGCGAGACGTGGCGGTTGAAGGTGGCAGGCGATTCGCACCACATGCGGTTGGTCATCGCCCCGCCCATGGAGTGGCCCATCAGCGTGATGTCGGCCAGCCCGTATTCACTGCGGATCTTGGCGGCCAGGGCCTGCAGGAAGGCCTTGTCGTCCTGGCCCGAGGTCATGGCGTAGTTGCTCCAGGTGGTGGCGCCGGGATTGCTGGCGAGGTGCTGGCCCTGCGGGATCACCAGCGTCACCTTGTTGGCATCCAGCCAGGCCCAGTGGATGGTGGCGGTGGTGGTGTCGGTGGCGCTGCTGTTGAGGCCCACTTGGTAGGCCACCGCGTTCAGGTCGCCGCCGCCGCCGTGCAGCAGCACGATGGCACGCGTGGCACCGGCGGTCCGGTAGACGTTGACCGCATGCGGGTAGCCCGCCACGGTGGTCGACACCAGCTGGTCAGTCGCCGTGGGGGGCTCGGTGGGCTTGTCGCTGCTGCCGCCTCCGCCGCAGGCTGTCATCAGGCTCAAGGTCAGCATCAGGCCGGCCAGGGCCGGGAGACGTGCAGCGGGCGGTGTCGGTGGGTGCATGACGGGGTGTTGCGCGATGGTCATGGTGTGCAAGGGATCAACGGCGGGGTTGGCCGTCCGTCCAGGCGGCGCGGATCTCGCGGCCGCAGTCCACCGACGCCACGGCCGGCTTGTCGCCCGGCTCACCGCTCATGACGCCCTGGCGCTGCTCGCGGGCGACCAGGCCGTAGAAGCGCCGGTCTGCGCTGATCCAGGGGTAAAAGCCGAATGCGCCGGGGCTGCTGAACGCGCCGTCGCCAACCTGCGGATCGTCCTCCACCCAGTGGCCGATGCTGTAGTGCCAGCTCTCGGTCTCGGGGATGGGCGTCTTCACCGCCTCGTGGGGGCAGCTCTGCGGGTTGGTGCAGACGGCGTGCCGGCCCAGCAGCCGGCCCAGCTGCAGGCTGTCGCCCAGCAGCGCGCGCAGGAAGCGGCTGTAGTCGGCCGCGCTGGTCACGCCGCCGCCGGCCGGCATGGCCTGGCTGTAGCTCAAGCGCCAGTCGGGGCCCAGCGCGGGCGCCAGCGCCTGCTTCACGGCCAGCGCCAGCC
This sequence comes from Burkholderiales bacterium, assembly GCA_016195825.1. Taxonomy (GTDB): domain Bacteria; phylum Pseudomonadota; class Gammaproteobacteria; order Burkholderiales; family Burkholderiaceae_C; genus Pelomonas. Next base: position 3,753 of record JACPYV010000134.1, read on the forward strand.
CGTCGGGGCCGAAGGAGCCCAGGCCCATCAGCACCGCATGCTTCTGCATGTGCCCGCCGTTGTAGTCGAAGCGGTTCTCCGTCGCCGGGTTCAAGCGCCCGCGGCCGTTGAGCAGGCTCTCCTGGCACGCCGCCACACTCTGCTCCCGCCGGCACACGTGGTAGTAGGTGTAGCCGGACTGAAAGTGCAGGAACTTGACGTCCTCCGCGCTCAGCTGGCCCTGGCGGCGCTCGGCCACGAAGGCGGCGTAGAGCCACTTCGATGCGGACGCGATCGCCATCTGCGTGCCGCGCTCGGGCCCGTTCTCGCCCGCCTTGCCGCCGACCAGCGGCTGGGTCTGGTTGCCCAGCTCCCAGTAGAAGGGCTGGGCGGCCAAGCAGGCGGCCGACTTCTCGGCGGTCAGCCGGGCGGCGGTGGCGCGTTGCGCGGGCGTGGGGTCAGCCTGCACCAGCAGGGGGGCACAGGCGAGGGCAACGAAGGCAAGACGGTGCATGGACGGGCTCCGCAGTCGAGGTGGCGCCATGCTGCCGGGCGACGGCCACGCGGAGGTTGCCGCGGCGGTTGCAGTGCTTGCAGGGCCTGACAGCGGCGGCGCCTTGCAACGGTTTGTCATTGTTTTCCTGCGGCTGCGGGTGCGGCGGCGTCCCTAACATGGCCGCATGACCCGCATCCTGATTGCCGACGACGAGGCCGAGCTGCGCGGCCTGCTGCAGCGCTACCTGACCGAGCAAGGCCTGGGTGTACGCGCCGTGCCCGACGCTGCCGCTGCCGCCAAGTTGCTGGCGCGCGAGCGCTTCGACGTGCTGGTGCTGGACCTGATGATGCCCGGGGAGGACGGCCTTGCCCTGTGCCGCCGTCTGCGCGGCCAAGGCGAGACCATCCCCATCCTGATGCTGACCGCGCGCAGCGACCTCGTGGACCGCGTGCTGGGCCTGGAGATGGGCGCCGACGACTACCTCGCCAAGCCCTTTGCGCCGCGCGAGCTACTCGCGCGTATCCAGGCGCTGGTGCGGCGCCAGCAGCAGCTTGGCGCCCACCACGGGCCTAGCGGGGAGGAGCCGGTGCGCTTCGGCGACTTCACGCTCTACCCCACGCAGCGCCGACTGGAACGCGACGGTGAGCCGGTGGAGATCAGCACCGTCGAGTTCAAGCTGTTGCGCGCGCTGGCCAGCCAGCCCAACCGACCGCTAGGCCGCGAGAAGCTGCTGACCCTGGCCCACGGCGACGAGCACGGCGTCAGCGACCGCAGCCTGGATGTGCAGGTCATGCGTCTGCGCCGCCTCATCGAACCCGATCCGAGCGCGCCCCGCCACATCCAGACCGTCTGGGGCCTGGGCTACGTGTTCATTCCAGAACCGGGCGCGCGATGAAGCTGGGCCTGTCATCCCTGTTCGGCCGCAACCTGTGGCTCATCGTGGCCCTCATCGTGGGCGGCCAGGTCATCAACGCGCTGGCCTACGGCCAGTTCATTGCCAAGCCGCGTCTGCGGCAGTCCGCCGAAGCCACCGCGCGCAGCCTGCAGGCCGTGGGCGAAGGCCTGAGCCTGCTTCCCGAGACCCAGCGCGCCGGTTTCGTGGCACGTTTCAACGCCCGTGCCGCCTCGGGTCTGGAGGACGTGAAGCGGGAGCGAACCACGTTGCTGGAACGCGGCTTCCTGGCCGAGCTGGCGTCGCAGCTGGGCGTCGTCGACGGCCAGCTCGAATGGCGCCGCGAGGCCAATGGACTCATTTCCGTGCGCCCGCCCGGCGTGACCTTCTGGCTGGCTGTGCCCTCGGTGCAGCCGGCCCACCGGTTCGCGCGCACCTGGCTGGTCGCGAGTGCCGTCAGCGCGCTGCTCGCGCTGCTGGGCGCCTGGCTGATCCAGCGTCGCATCAACCGGCCGCTGGCCCGGCTCGTCGAGGCAGCGCAGGCCGTCGGCGCCGGCCAGCGGCGCCTGGCGCTGCCCACCGACGGCCCCGTCGAGACGGCGGCGCTGGCGCGTGGGCTCAACGACATGGCTGAAGCCCTGGCGCGCGACGAGGAGGATCGCCTGCTCATGCTGGCCGGCCTGTCGCACGACCTGCGCACGCCGCTGGCCAAGATCCGGCTGGCCAGCGAGCTGCTGCGCGACGCCGGCAACGGCGACCCCGCACTGCTGGACACGCTGGACCGCAGCCTGCACGGGCTGGATGCGTTGCTGACGCAGTTCCTGGACTACGCCCGAGCCTCGCACCCGGCCGAGCAGGCGCAGCCCGCCGTGGACATCGAGCTGCGCGAGTTTCTGGCCGAGACCGTGGCACTGGCGCCGGGCCTGCCGCAGCCGGTGCTGGCCGCCGGCCCCGCCGTGTGGCGGCGCGCGCGGCCGCAGGCGCTGCGCCGCCTGGTGCTCAACCTCGTCGTCAACGCGCAGAACCACGGCGCGC
>JACPYV010000130.1 GCA_016195825.1 Burkholderiales bacterium
AGATCCACCATGTGGCGCTGGTTTTGTAGAGGTTGGGGTCGTGGCTGCTGAGCGAGCCGGTCAGCGCCCAGGGCGCTGCCTGTGCGGGAGCGAGGGTGGCGGCAAGCGCGCAGCCTGCGGCCCAGCGCGCGAGGCGCTTCAAGGTCAGGAACATGGTTTGTCTCCGGTGTGGCGGGCCGTCTCGTGCGGGCGGGCCTCGTGGGGCACCCCGGGCCAACGTCAGCCCGGAATGAACAAATTAAACATGACTATTTGAATTCTGAGACCCCACGCTTACGCCGATTCAGGAGTTGATATCGATTAAAAGTAATACTTAATGTTTTAGACCTAACGGGGCCGTACAAGCGTCGCCACGGCGGGCCGGAGCGGCTTCCTACAATGCCGCAATGCCCGAGACCGCTGCGACCGATTCCCCTGACCTGCCCTTCGTCCACCTGCGCATGCACACCGAGTTCTCGGTGGTGGACGGCACGCTGCGCACTGACGATGCCGCCGACGCGGCGGCCGCGGACGGGCAGGTGGCAGCGGCCATCACTGACCTGGCCAACCTGTTCGGCGGCATCAAGTTCTACAGCGCGATGCGCAAGAAGGGCGTGCAGCCCATCCTGGGCGCGGATTGCTGGCTGGAGACCGACGCCACCGACAAGCCGCCCACGCGGCTGCTGCTGCTGGTGCAGAGCAGCCAGGGCTACCTCAACCTCAGCGAGCTGCTGTCCCGCGCGTGGATAGACAACGTGCAGCGCAACCAGGCCTGCCTGAAGTGGGAGTGGCTGGCGGAGCTGGGCGAGGGCCTGATTTGCCTGTCCGGTGCGCAGCACGGCGCCGTGGGCATCGCGCTGATGCAGGGGGACAAGGCGCGGGCACGTGAAGCCGCGCAGCGCTATGCCGAGACCTTCCCGGGCCGCTTCTACATCGAGCTGCAGCGTGCCGGCCTGCCCGGCCAGGAGGCGCTGGTGCAGGCCAGTGTGCCGCTGGCCGCCGAGTTGGGGCTGCCGGTGGTGGCGACACACCCCATCCAGTTCCTGGGCGAAGACGACTTCGAGGCCCACGAGGCGCGCGTCTGCGTGGCCGAGGGAGAGACGCTGGCCAACCCCAAGCGCATCAAGCGCTTCCTGCCCAGCCAGTACTTCAAGACGCAGGCGCAGATGCGGGAGCTGTTCAAGGACATCCCCAGTGCCATCCGGAACACGACCGAGATCGCGCGGCGCTGTTCACTCACGCTCGTGCTGGGCAAGCCGCAGCTGCCCAACTTCCCGACGCCATTGATGGACGACGGCACGCCCATGCCGATGGAGCGCTACTTCCGCGAGCTCAGCCATGAAGGCCTGGTCGGGCGGCTGGCGCACCTGTTCCCCAACGAAGCGGAGCGCGAGAAGGAGCGCCCGCGCTACGTCGAGCGGCTGGAGTTCGAGCTGAACACCATCATCAAGATGGGCTTCCCGGGTTATTTCCTGATCGTGTCGGACTTCATCCGCTGGGCCAAGCAGAACGGCTGCCCGGTGGGCCCGGGCCGGGGCTCGGGTGCGGGCTCGCTGGTCGCCTACGCGCTGCTCATCACGGACCTGGACCCGCTCAAGTACAACCTGCTGTTCGAGCGCTTTCTGAACCCGGAGCGGGTGTCCATGCCCGACTTCGATATCGACTTCTGCCAAGGCAACCGCGACCGCGTCATCGACTACGTCAAGGACAAGTACGGCCGCCCGGCGGTCAGCCAGATCGCCACCTTCGGCACCATGGCCGCCAAGGCCGCACTGCGCGACATCGGACGCGTGCTGGGCATGGGCTTCGGCCACGTGGACAGCATCGCCAAGCTCATCCCCGCGCCGCCCGGCAAGACGGTGACGCTGGCCAAGCTGCCGCCCAACTTCGACCCCGACAAGGCCAAGATGATCTACGCGCGCCACGAGGCGCCGGAGCTGGAGGAGCGCGAGAAGAGCGACGAGGAAGTGGCCGAGCTGCTGAAGCTGGCAGCCCGCGTGGAAGGCATGGTGCGCAACATCGGCATGCACGCCGGCGGTGTGCTGATCGCTCCGGGCAAGATCACCGACTTCTGCCCGCAGTACCAGCAGCCCGGCTCGACGTCGGCGGTGAGCCAGTTCGACAAGGACGACGTGGAGGCCATCGGCCTGGTGAAGTTCGACTTTCTGGGCCTGGCCACGCTGACCATCCTGGAGCTGGCCAAGGACTTCATCGTCGCCCGCCACCCGGACCGCGCCGGCTTCGACTGGGCCAACGTGCCGCTGGTCGACAAGAAGGTGTTCGACCTTTTCGGCAAGGGCTACTCCGAGAGCGTGTTCCAGTTTGAATCGCCCGGCATGCAGCGCCTGCTGAAGGACGCCAAGCCCTCGCGATTCGAGGACCTGATCGCCCTGGTCTCGCTGTACCGGCCAGGCCCCATGGACCTGATCCCGTCCTTCGTCGCGCGCAAGCACGGCAAGGAAACAATCGAGTACCCGCACCCGCTGCTGGGCCAGGTGCTGGAGGAGACCTACGGCGTCTTCGTCTACCAGGAGCAGGTGATGCAGGCGGCCCAGGTGCTGGGCGGTTACAGCCTGGGCGGCGCCGACATGCTGCGCCGCGCGATGGGCAAGAAGAAGGCCGAAGAGATGGCCATGCACCGCGAGATCTTCCGCAAGGGCGCCGCGGAGAAGGGCATTGACCAGGCCAAGGCCGACGAGGTCTTCGACCTGATGGAGAAGTTCGCGGGCTACGGCTTCAACAAGTCGCACGCCGCCGCTTACGCCTTGCTGTCGTACCACACGGCCTGGCTGAAGACGCACTACACGGCCGAGTTCTACGCCGCGAACATGACCATCGAAATGGACGACACCGACAAGCTCAAGGTGTTGCTCAACGACGCCAAGATCTTCGGCATCGAGTTCCAGTCCCCATGCGTGAACAAGGGCGTCTACCGTTTCGAGCCGCTGACCAATAGGCTCGTCAACTACGGCCTGGGCGCCGTCAAGGGCACGGGCCGGGGCGCCATCGAGGCCATCGTGGCGGCGCGCGAGGCCGGCGGGCCTTTCCTGAGCTTCTACGACTTCTGCCTGCGCGTGGACCGCAAGGCCGTCAACAAGCGCGCGGTCGAGGCACTCATCAAGGCCGGCGCCTTCGACAGCATCAACGCCGAGCGCTCCAAGCTGCTGGCCAGCGTGGCACGTGGCTACACGCATGCCGACACGCAGGAGGCCAACGCCGACCAGGGCGGTCTGTTCGATTTCGGCGACTCGCATGCGGCGTCTCACGTCGAACCCGACCTGGTCGACGCGCCGGTGTGGAGCATCAAGGAGCGGCTGTCGCTGGAGAAAACGGCCATCGGCTTCTACCTGTCGGGCCACCTGTTCGACCAGAGCGCGGCCGAGGTGCGGCGCATCGTCAAGCGCCAGGTGGCGGACCTGCAGGACAGCCGCGAGCCCACCATCGTGGCCGGCATCGTCAGCGACATACGCGTTATCAACGGCCAGCGTGGCCGCGTCGCCATCTTCAAGCTCGACGACAAGAGCGATGCCATCGAGGCCGTGGCCAACGAGGAGTTGCTGAACGCCAACAAGGAGCTGCTGGCCGAAGATGAACTCATCATTGCGCAGGGCAAGGTGCAGAACGACCGCTTCTCCGGCGGCCTTCGCATGAACGTGCAGGCGGTGTGGAGCCTGCCAGCGGCGCGCGCCAAGTTCGGCCGGCACCTCCTGCTGGGCAATGCCGGCGCGGCCGGCATGCTGAAGGAGCTGGTGCAGCGCTTCCCGCCGCGCGACGTGGAGACGGAAGAGGGCGGCACACGCAAGGTGGGCCTGCCGGTGCGCGTGGCCGTGCGGGCCGAGCCCGAGGGAGGGCAGGTCGGCGCGCGCTGGCTGGTCGAACTGGGCGAAGCCAGCCGTTTCTGGCCGGCCGACGAGGCCATGGCCAAACTGGGCACGGCAGCTGAGGTCATATACGAGGCTGGATGAGGCCCAGCATCGGCGATGATTTCGCCAGATGCTGCAATCCGTGCCCAGGCCCTCTCCCACGCGGGACGCGGGGCTCGCCCGCCCGACTCCGGTCACAGGCTTGATCCTGACCGGCGGCGGCGCGCGTGCGGCCTACCAGGTGGGCGTGCTGGCAGCAATCGCCCAGCTGCGCCGCGACGCCGGCGCCACGCAGGCCAACCCCTTTCCCATCATCAGCGGCACGTCGGCCGGCGCCATCAATGCGTCAACGCTGGCCTGCCATGCCGATGACTTCGACGGCGCCGTCGACGGCCTGCTGCACCTCTGGCAAGGCCTGCACGTCGAGAACATCTACCGCGCCGATGCCTTCGAGGCCGTGAAGAGCGGCGCCCGCTGGTTGAGCATGCTGAGCCTGGGCTGGGCGCTCGCGCGCTGGACACGCAGCCGCCCGCGCAGCCTGCTGGACAACCAGCCGCTGCGCGAGCTGCTAGGCCGCTACTTGGACATGGGCCGCGTCGAGACCATGCTGGACGGCGGCCACTTGCGCGCACTGGCACTGACGGGGTCGAGCTACACCTCGGGCCAGCACGTCACCTTCTTTCAGACTCACCACCACATCGTGCCCTGGCTGCGCGAGCAGCGCATGGCCGTGCAGGCGCGCCTCACGCTGAGCCATCTGATGGCCTCGTCGGCCATCCCCTTCATCTTTCCGGCTGAGTCACTGGACTTCGAGGGCGAGGCCGAGTGGTTCGGAGACGGCTCCATGCGCCAGAGCGCTCCCATCTCGCCAGCCGTGCATCTGGGTGCCGAGCGTGTGCTGGTGATCGGCGCTGTCCGCATGAAGGAGCCCGAGGGCCGGCGCCACCAGGCGTCCGACGAGCACCCCAGCATGGCCCAGATCGCCGGCCATGCGCTGTCCAACATCTTCCTTGACGCGCTGGCGGTAGACGTCGAGCGACTGCGCCGCATCAACCGCACGCTGGCCCTGCTGCCGCGCGAGACCCGCGCCGCGACGGCGCTGCGGCCCATCGAGCTGCTGGTCATCGCGCCCAGCCGCCGGCTGGACGACCTGGCCGGCGAACACCAGGCCAGCCTGCCGTCCTCCGTGCGCGCGATGCTGCGGGCCTTCGGGGTCAGCGGCAAGGGCAAGACCACCAGCGGCTCGGCGTTGGTGAGCTATCTGCTGTTCGAGCCCAGCTTCGTCGGCGAGCTGATCAACCTGGGCATGAGCGACACGCTGGCCAAGCGCGCCGAGGTGCAGCGCTTCTTCGGCTGGCCGGCCCGTGCGCCGCAGATCGACCCGGCGCTGCTCAGGCGCAGCCGCTCCGCGGGATTCGCCGCCGGCTGCTGACGGCTCAGCCGGGTTCGCTCCCAGTGGTTGAGGGCTCCGCCGGGTTCGCCGCCCGGGACGGCTGGCCCGCCGCGCGCAGGGCTGTGCCCGCAGCCTGCGCGCCGTGGCCGCCTTGTTGCCCGGCACGCGGTGCATCCGGTCGACCCAGTTCTTGAGCGGTCCCGCAGCCTGCAGGCGCTGCGCGAGCGCCGGGCCGAGGCCGGGCAGAGACTCCAGCTCGGCGCGCGTGGTGGTGTTGGCCTCGACGTCCGCCTGCGCCAGCACCGGCACCGGCACGCCCACAGCAGCAGCGCGTGACGCTTCTATCAGTCCTCGCCGGCCTGGGCCCGCACCATGGCCGCGTAGGCGCCGTCGCGCGCGATCAGTTCGGCATGCCTGCCGGTCTCGATCAGCTTGCCCGCGCCCAGCACGTGGATGGCATCGGCGTCGCGGATGGTGGACAGCCGGTGCGCGATGACGATCAGCGTCTTGCGGCCCGACCAGGCGGCCAGCGCCTGCTGCACGGCGCGCTCGCTCTCGGTGTCCAGCGCCGACGTGGCTTCGTCGAAGATCCAGATCGGTGCGTCCTTGTACAGCGCCCGCGCGATGGCCAGGCGCTGGCGCTGCCCACCGGACAGCTTGCTGCCATTGGCGCCGACGGCAGTCTCCACCCCATCGGGCAGCGTCTGCACGAAGTCCCACAGGTACGCGGCCCTCAGCGCCGCTTCCAGCCTGGCCTCGTCGCGCGGCTGGGCGTAGGCAATGTTGTGGGCCACTGAGTCGTCGAACAGCACGATGTCCTGCGACACGACAGCGAATTGGCGGCGCAGGCTCATCCGCGTCAGCGTCTCGGTGTCGGTGCCGTCCAGCACGATGCGGCCCGCGTCCGGCCGGGCAAAACCAAGCAGCAGGTTGATGATGGAACTCTTGCCTGCACCCGAGGCCCCGACCAGCGCGGTCGTGCGCCCGGCCCCGAAGCCCAGGCTCAGGCCGTCCAGCGCCGGCTGGCTCGTGCCGGGGTAGGTCAGGCTGACCGACTCCATCGCCAGGTTGCCCTGTGCCGGGCCGGGCAGTTCATGGCTGCCGCCGTCGACTTCCTTGGGCGCGTCCATCAGCTCGAAGCAGCCCTTGGCAATGACGGTCGCGCGCGTCATCGGTGCGGCCAAGTCGGACAGATGGCGCAGCCGCGAGGTCAACAGCAGCAGCGCGGTGACGAATTCGGCAAAGGCCTGCACGCCGGTGCCGGCCGCGCGAGCCTGCCACAGCGCCACGCAGATGATGAAGGACAGGCCCACGCTGGCGACCAGTTGCGAGATCGGCTGCGCCAGCGCGCCGGCGGTGGCCGTCTTCAGGTTGTTGCGGCGCACCTCGTGCGACACCTCAGCAAAACGCTCGCGCTCATGCTGGGCCGCTCCGAACTGGCGCACCACGCGCCAGGCGCGCGTGATGTCGTCGACCTTGTTGACCAGCAGGAGCTGCGAGTCATAGGAACGCGTGGCCATCAGCCGCATGCGCTGGTTGACCTTCTTCATCACCAGGGCCATCAGCGGCGTGACGACCAGGCTCAGCAGCGTCAGCTGCCAGTTCAGGTAGAACAGGTAGCCCAGCATCGCGATCGCCGGGAGGCCGTCGCGCAGCAGGCTCAGGCCCACGTCACCGACCAGTTGCAGGATCTGCTGCGGGTCGTTGACCACCTTGCTGACCGCCGTGCCCGGCTGCATGCGCGTGTAGACCTGCGCGTCCAGCCGCAGCAGCGAGTTGACAAGTGCCGCACGGAAGTCCATCACGCTGCGCGTGAGGGTCCAGTTGAAGAGGTACTGGCCGGCAAAGCCGAACAGGCCGCGCATCAGGTACAGGCCGATCAGGACCACCGGCACCGCCCACAGCGGGAATGCGTCCTTGGTGAAGCCCTCGCCGAAGGCGTAGCCGATCAGCTTGGGGAGCAGCGGCTCGGTGGCTGCAGCGCCGATGTAGGCCAGCACGGTGAGCAGCGCACCCCAGCGGTGGGGATAGACGAACTGGCCCAGGCGGCGGGCGGGAGAGACGTTGGCGTCAGCAGACATGGGGCGGCATTGTCGGCCGTGTTTCAATGCCGTCGCATGCGCATCGCCCATCTTCTCTTCACGAAACGCTTTGCCGGCAGTGAGCGCTATGCCATCGAACTCGCCAACGCCCAGGCCGAGCAACACGACGTCTGTTTTCTGCTGAGCTCGGCTGCCGCGGAGGACCGACCCGACGCCTGGGCCGCTCGCCTGGATCCGCGGGTGCAACAGGTGCGCCTGCATTTGCCGACGCTGTTCCCGGCCACTCGGGTGAGCCACTGGGCTGCGCAATGGCAGCCCGACGTCTGCCATGCGCACCTGAGCTTTGCCTGCAAGGCGCTGGCCGGATTGGATGGCGCGGCCGCCCGGGTGGCGACGCTGCACATCTCCTACAAGGCGCACCAGCACGGCCATCTGGATGGCTTGATCGCGATCACACCCGGCCAGTTGGCGCAGATCCCGCCCAGCTACGCGGGCACCGTACGCCAGATCTCCAACTGGAGCGAACCCAAGCCCGCGGCGCCCGGCGCTCGCGAACGCCTACGTGCCGACTGGGGTGTTGGCCCCAACGACTGGCTGATCGGCACGCTGGGCAGGGGCGAGCGCAGCAAGGGTTGGGACTTGCTGGTCGAGGCCTTCCAGCAAGCCCGTTTGCCGGGTGCGCGGTTGGTGCTGGTAGGCGAGGGGCCGGAATGGCGTGCCGTGCGGGCGTCCGCACCGGCAGATGTCGTCATGCCCGGCTTCACCAACGAGCCGGAAAACTGCCTGGCCGCCTTCGACCTGTTCGTCAGCGCCGCCCGGAGCGAGCCCTTCGGCCTCGTATTCCTGGAGGCAATGCACGCCGGCCTGCCGATTGTTGCGACCGCCACCGAGGGCGCCACTTACCTCGGCGGCAGCTTCGAGGCCTTGCCGCCCTGCGACGACGTGGCAGCGCTGGCAGCCGCGCTGTCGCAGGTGGGCGAGGCGCGTTCTCGTGGCGGGGCGTTGCGGCGCCACCATCCCGTCGAACGCTTCGGGCGGGCTGCGCGTGCGGCGGAGATCGAGGCGTTCTACCTCGCCTGCCTTGCCGGCCGGCAGCGCCGCCAGGCCGCCTGACTCAAGCCGCCATGGCAGCGGTCTTACGACATGATGCGGGCGTGTGGCAACCACTGCAGGCCGCGCAGCCAGCGCCCCCGCTTGACGTAGGCGGCCAGCAGCTCGCGACGTGACAGCGGCGAGCTGCGGTCGAAGCGCTCGGCGTCGGTCTGCAGGCCGGCCAGTGCTTCTCCGCCCAGTTGCAACCGGCGCCGCCTGGCGCGCAGCAGCGTGCGGGCGCAGAAGTGCGCGATCTCGAATTTCGCGTCGTCGTTCAGCGGCGGCAGCTCGGCCGCCAGCCCGTCCAGCGCCCAGGTCCAGTCATCCAGCCGTTTCACGTCCAGCGACGATAGCAGGCTGCCACCACGCTGCCGATAGGCGATCCAGACCTCGGCCACATGGAGATGCCGCGGCGTGTGCAGGGCCAGGCGTGGATAGATGGCCATGTCCTCGAACACGCGTCCCTCTGGGAAGCGTAGCGTGGCCGGCCAGCAGGCGCGGCGCACGACCTTGCTCCAGGGGTGGAACTGGCCATGCACGAAGAAGCCGCGCAGGCGCTGGTCGACGTCGGCCATCACCACGCCGGCGGGGCCGTCAAAGCTGGTGATGTGGCGATGCCGTGGCTTGACCGATTCCGTCGAAGCGCCGTCGTCGAAGACGCGGAAGTCGCAGCTCAACAGGTCGGGCTTGTGCCGGGTGATCAAGGCCTTCAGGCGCGCGATGACGCCGGGCTCGACCAGGTCGTCGGGGTCGATGAACCACAGGTAGTCGCCGCGCGCCTCGTCCAGCAGTCGGTTGCGCGCAGCGCTGACGCCGCGGTTGTGCGGCAGTCGGATCACCCGGGCCTGGTGTAGCCGTTGCTCGACCAGAGCCGCGGAGCCATCCGGCGAGGCGTCGTCCACGAAGACGAGTTCCACGCCATCGTCGAGCTGCGGTGCCAGCGAGGCGATACAGGCCTTCAGCCACGGCTCGACCCCGTACACCGGGAACAGCAGGCTGAGCCAGGGCTTCATGGCGCCTTGTCGATGAGCTGGGCCAAGGCGCTGATGGCCAAGAAGCGTCCGCGCAGCCAGTTGCGCTCGACCAGGGCGCGGTCACCGCCGCGCAGCTTCAGCACGGCGGGCAACACGCGGGGGCAACTGGTCAGCGCCAGCCGCGCGTAAAGGTGGCGCTTGCGCCAGCCCACGGCCGCCAGCCAGGCAAATGGGCCGTCCTCGGCACGCAGCAACGCCAGGCGCGCGACCTGGGGGTTGCGGTCCAGCAGGTCGCCGGCCGCGACGTGCATGAGGAGGTAGCGCTGGAAATCCTCGGTCAGCGCCTGCGCGACGCGGGCATGCCGGCCTTCGGCTCGCAGCCGCTCCAGCAGGGCTTCGGCACCTTCGTCCAGGGCACGGTCAAAGGCTTGAGCCAGCGCAACGGCAAAGCGTCCACCGGGCACCGAGGCCATCATCCAGTTCTCGACGATTGGCAACTCAGGCCGTGTCGTGTAGCGGTCGATGTAGAAGCCGACATAGTCCGCCGCGCGACGCCTGCGCGTGTCGTGCAGCCAGGAAAGGTCGCGGCACAGCAGCATGGAGGCATCCATCCACACCCCGCCGTGCTTGGCCAGCAGATGGATGCGCAGCCAGTCAGCCTGGCGATAGGCGGGTAGGGCGTCGAAGTCGGCGCGCAGCGTGGGCAGCCAGTCAGCGGCGCTGGTGCGGTCCAACAGGCGCAGCTCATGGTCGGGCGCAAAACGACGCCAGTTGTCCAGGCAGGCCTGGATGAAGGGCGGCACCGGAGCGGTCTGCCAGTAGGCCCAGATGATCTTGGGGATGTCGTCGTGGCAGGTCGGCGCCGACACGCCGACCATCACCACGCGGGTCTGTGCCGGCACCTTGGCGCGCAGCACGGTCGCCAGTTCGCGGAGCAGCAGGCCGGCCAGGATCGCCAGCAGCACGAGGAGCAGAACGCTCATTCGCGCCAGTGGTCGGCGATCCAGCGCGCCGGCCGCGCATGCCGCCAGTTGCCGTTGCTGCGACCAGCCAGCGCGTCGGGCGGGTTCATGACGCCGTGGAAGATCAGGATGCGGGCACCCGCGGGCACGAAGGGGTCACGCCAGTAACTGGTGGGCCAGGCCGGGATGCAGTGGTACTTGTAGCTGGCGCACCAGGCGTTGTCCCAGTACTTGAGCAAGCCCCGCCGGTGCAGCACGGCAGACAGGAAAGCCTGCTCGTTGCGATAGTCGGCCTTGGCCTTGGCCTGATCGGCGACGAATTCGGTCAGCACGTCCTGGTGGGCACCCAGCTCCCAGCGGTAGACGGAGGAGTTGCCCGTCACGCGCCAGGGCCGCTTCCAGTCGTGGATGATGAGGAAATCGCCCGGCACCTCGAAGAAGGGCGTGATGTCGTCGACGATGACGACGTCCAGGTCGAGGAAGAGGCCGGTGCCGGTCAGGCCGTACTCGTTGACGAGCACCGTGCTGAAGGTGGTCAACTTCTTCCAGCCGCGCTCGGGCTCGCCATTGGGCAGCGTCAGCTCGGGGATGGGCAGGCAGCGCACCTCGGCGCGGATGCCTTCGCTGCGGTCGGTCAGGCAGACGAAGTTGAAGTCGCCTTTGAGATGGCGACGCACCATCGCGTACAGACGATTGACGTACTCGGGGCCGTACTTGGTGCCCCACTTCATGCAGACGATGGTACGCATCGGTCTAGAGCTCTTCCACGTGGCGGGGCGGGTAGGTGTCCCAGTTCAGGCAACCGGGGCATTGCCAGAAGTAGTGCGCGGCCTCGAAGCCGCAGGCCGCACAGCGGTAGCGCAGCAGCGGCTTGGTGGCCTTCTCGAGCGTCTGAATCAGCGGCGCAGCTTCGTCGGCAGGTAGGGCGGGTGCATTGAGCTTGAGCAACTCGGTGGCGGCGGACAGCGCCGGCTGCTCGCGCAGATGCGCTGCAAGGCGTTCGCGCTGTGGTGCCGGCTGCAGCGTGGCGAGCGCCCGCAGCAGATGCATGCTCGGCGCGCGGCGGTATTGTTCGGAAAGCAGCGCGATGGCCCGATCGGGCTGGGCCAGCGCTTGAGCAGCCGCGGCACAGTCCGCTGCGACGAGGTTGAATGCCGGCGGATTCGCCGAGAGCAATTTAGTGAACGCCGCCAGCGCGGCCTCGGCCTGGCCGGCCTTGAGCAGCAATTGGCCTTGCAGCACGTAGGCACGGGCGCCCTCGGGCTCGCGGCGCTGCGCCTGGCCCAGCAGCTCCAGCGCCAGGTCGGCGTGGCCCTGGGCCTGCGCGACCAGGGCTTGCTCGCACAGATAGTGGGCGATGCGGCCCGAAAAGGAGCCGGTGCCGGCGGCTTCCAGCTCGGCGGCAACCTCGGCGGCCTTGGGCCAGTCGCGCGAGCGCTCGTACAGCGACAGCAGGGCCAGCCGCGCCTCGCGCTCGAAGGCGGTGCCGCGCAGCTCGGCATAGGCCGCCTCGGCGCGATCGAACAGGCCGGCCTTGAAGAAGTCCTGCGCCAGTTCGTGCTGGGCCCGGTCGCGGTCGGTCTTGGGCAGGTCACCACGTCGCAGCAGGTGTTCGTGCACGCGCACGGCGCGCTCGGTCTCGCCACGGCGGCGGAACAGGCTGCCCAGTGCGAAGTGCAGCTCGGAGGTGTCGGGGTCGTTCTGGACGGCTTCGATGAAGGCGTCGATGGCCTTGTCCTGCTGTTCGTTCAGCAGCAGGTTCAGGCCCTTGAAGTAGGCCTTGGGCGATTCACGCTGCTCCAACTTCCATTGGCGAGAGTCGAGCTTGGAGGCCAGCCAGCCAAGCACGAAAACGACGGGCAGGACGAAGAGCAGCCAGCGCGGATCAAACTCCATCTTGGTGGGCGGCGTAAGGAACGGCAGGCGCCTCAGGCGCGGGAATGGGGGCGCCGGGCAGCGGTTCGGCCCGCTGAGCTGCGCGGCGGTGGCGCCACCAGGCCGGCACCATGGCGAGCACGCCGAAGGCGGCGCCCAGGCCGAAGGCCAGCAGCACGATGATGACTTGAGGGGCACGCCATTCGTGGCCGAAGAACCAGCGCACAACGGCGTCGTGGCTGTTGTTCAGCGCGAACGCGAACAGCGTGAAGAAGAGCAGGGCCCGCAGGAGCCAGACAAGGGTGCGCATGGCCCCGGATTCTGGCTCAGGCGTCCGTCACCGGCAGGTGCTTGTCGACCGCCTCGCGCAGCGCCTTGCCGGGCTTGAAGTGGGGCGCCAGCTTCTCGGGGATCATGACCTGCTCGCCACTGCGCGGGTTGCGGCCCACGCGAGGCGGGCGGCGGCTGATGGAGAAGCTGCCGAAGCCGCGGATCTCGATACGGTGGCCGCGCGCCAGTGCATCGCTCATCGCATCCAGGATGGTCTTGACTGCGAACTCGGTGTCGCGCTGGGTCAGTTGACCAAATCTTTCGGCAAGCACGGCGACGAGGTCGGAGCGGGTCATGGCAAAGCTTTGCTGGGAGCAGAAATTGAAACAGGCCCGCTGGCGAGGCCGGCGAGCCTGTGGGGAGCATACCCGGCCCCAGCGCTTGTTGCTGGAGGCCGGGCGGTCAACCGAGAGCTTAGTTGCCCTGGTTGTCCAGCTTGGCGCGCAGCAGGGCGCCCAGGCTGGTGGTGCCGGCGTTCTCACGCTCGCTCGACTGGCTCAGGCGCTGCATGGCTTCCTGGTTGTCGGCGTTGTCCTTGGCCTTGATGGACAGCTGGATGTTGCGGGTCTTGCGGTCGATGTTGACGACGATCGCAGTGACTTCGTCGCCTTCCTTCAGCACGTTGCGGGCGTCTTCCACGCGGTCGCGGGAGATTTCCGAAGCGCGCAGGTAGGCCATCACGCCGTCAGCCAGCTCGATCTCAGCGCCGCGCGGGTCGACGGTCTTGACCTTGCCGGTCACCGAGGCGCCACGGTCGTTGATCGTGGTGTAGGCGGTGAACGGGTCGCTGTCCAGCTGCTTGATGCCCAGCGAGATGCGCTCGCGCTCGACGTCCACGGCCAGCACGACGGCTTCGACTTCCTGGCCCTTCTTGAAGTTGCGGACGGCGGTTTCGCCGGTCTCGTCCCAAGAAAGGTCGGACAGGTGCACCAGGCCGTCGATGCCCTGGGCCAGGCCCACGAACACGCCGAAGTCGGTGATCGACTTGACCGGGCCCTTGACCTTGTCGCCGCGCTTGACGTTCTCGGCGAACTCTTCCCACGGGTTGGCCTTGCACTGCTTCATGCCCAGGCTGATGCGACGCTTGTCTTCGTCGATTTCCAGGACCATGACTTCGACTTCGTCGCCCAGCGATACCAGCTTGCTGGGGGCGATGTTCTTGTTGGTCCAGTCCATTTCAGAGACGTGCACCAGGCCTTCGATGCCCGGCTCGATCTCGACGAACGCACCGTAGTCGGCGATGTTCGTGACCTTGCCGAACAGGCGCGTGCCGGTCGGGTAGCGGCGAGCCACGCCGAACCACGGGTCGTCGCCCAGTTGCTTGATGCCCAGCGAGACGCGGTTCTTCTCGGCGTCGAACTTCAGGACCTTGGCGGTCAGCTCTTGACCGACCGTCACCACTTCGCTCGGGTGACGGACACGGCGCCATGCCATGTCGGTGATGTGCAGCAGGCCGTCGATGCCGCCCAGGTCCACGAACGCACCGTATTCGGTGATGTTCTTGACCACGCCGTTGACGATGGCGCCTTCGGACAGCGTTTCGAGCAGCTTGGCGCGCTCTTCACCCATGGAGGCTTCGACCACGGCACGACGCGACAGCACAACGTTGTTGCGCTTGCGGTCGAGCTTGATGACCTTGAATTCCATGGTCTTGCCCTCGAACGGGCTCATGTCCTTCACCGGGCGGGTGTCCAGCAGCGAACCGGGCAGGAAGGCGCGGATGCCGTTGACCAGGACGGTCAGGCCGCCCTTGACCTTGCCGGAGACGGTGCCGGTCACGAAGTCGCCGGACTCCAGGGCCGTTTCCAGGCTCAGCCACGAGGCCAGGCGCTTGGCCTTGTCGCGCGACAGAATGGTGTCGCCGTAGCCGTTTTCGATGGCATCGATGGCGACAGAGACGAAGTCGCCGACCTGGACTTCCAGTTCGCCCTGGTCGTTCTTGAACTCTTCGATGGGCACGTAGGCTTCGGACTTGAGGCCTGCGTTGACGACGACGAAGTTGTGTTCGACACGAACGACTTCAGCCGAGATCACTTCGCCAGCGCGCATGTCGGAGCGCTGCAGCGACTCCTCGAACATGGCGGCGAAGGATTCCATGCCGGAAGCGGCGGTTTGGGTTTGGGACATGTTGATTGACCTTGGGTAGCGGCGGGGTGCCCCGACCACTGCTTGCAGACGAGCTGCGGGTTAAGTTGTTGACATCACCGCCCTCAGTGAGCTGACGCTCGGAGGGAAGGGCGGCGGGCCGTGGCTTCTCAGGCCTGGGCCGTGCTGAAAAGGATCAGAACGGCCGGCGCTGTTGCCACCAAACCAGCATCTGATCCACCGAGGCTTCGATGGTCAGCGCCGAGTTGTCGAGCAGCTGCGCGTCCTGCGCGGGCTCGAGAGGCGAGGCCGAGCGGTTCTTGTCCCGTTCGTCCCGCGCTTCCAGATCTTCGCGCAAGCCTTTGATATTAGCCGAAATACCTTTGGAAATCAATTGCTTATACCGGCGCTCGGCGCGTGTGGCAGCGCTTGCCGTCAGGAAGACCTTGAGCGTCGCATCCGGGAAGATGGCCGTGCCCATGTCACGCCCGTCGGCGACCAGGCCGGGCAGGCGGCGGAAATCCAGTTGCAACTGGTGCAGAGCCTGGCGCACCTGGGGGTGCACGGCGACCTGGGAGGCCAGCAGCCCGGTAGCCTCGGCGCGCAGGCGGGCACTGACGTCTTCCTGGCCCAGGAAGACCTGGCCGTCGCTGAAACGCAGTTGCAGCGTCGGCACGATGGCCGCCACCGCTGCGCCATCGTCCAGGTTCAGGCCGGCACGGCGTGCTGCCAGCCCGGTGACGCGGTAAAGCGCACCGGAATCGAGCACGCCAAAGCCCAGTGCCTTGGCTGTCTCGTCCGCCAGCGTGCCCTTGCCGGATGCAGTCGGACCGTCGATGGTGATGACGGGCACGTCGGCCGTGTTGACCGTGACGACGCCGAACAGCGTCTCAAAGTAGTCCGGGAAGGTCTTGGCGACGCAATGCGGCTCCAAGATGCGCACCGGCACCGGCCGGTCGGCGACCAGGCCGTTGAAGGCGGCCAGCGAGAAGCACATCGCGACGCGGTGGTCGTCGTAGGTGTGGATGGCTGCAGCCTTCCAGTCGCTCAGCGGCTGCACGCGGATCCAGTCTGGCCCTTCGTCCACCATCGCACCCAGCTTGCGCAGCTCGGTCGCCATCGCGGCGATGCGGTCGGTCTCCTTGACGCGCCAGCTGGCGATGTTGGTCAGCGTGGTCGGGCCGTCGGCGTACAGCGCCATCACAGCCAAGGTCATTGCCGCGTCGGGGATGTGGTTGCAGTCGAGCGTGATGCCCTTCAGCGGCCAGGCGCCGCGCTGCACCTCCAGCCAGTTCGGGCCGGCCCGGACCGAGGCGCCCATGGCCGCAGCGGCTTCGATGAAGCGCACGTCGCCCTGCAAGGATTCGCTGCCCACGCCTTCGATGCGCATCGGCGTGTCGGTGGCAGCGATGGTGCCTAGCGCAACAAAGTACGACGCCGACGACGCGTCGCCCTCGACGAAGACCTCGCCCGGCGAGCGGTAGCGGCTGCTGGCCGGAATGACGAAGGCCGCCCAGCCTTCGCGTCGGACGTCGATGCCGAAACGTGCCAGCAGGGCCAGCGTGATTTCGATGTAGGGCTTGGAGATCAGCTCGCCGATGACCTCGATACGGATGTCGCGCTCGGCCACTAGCGGCAGGGCCAGCAGCAGTGCTGTCAGGAACTGGCTGGACACGTCGCCGCGCACCTTGACCGGAGCATCGAGTGCCAATACCGACGGGCCATGCAGGCGCAGCGGCGGATAGCCAGGATTGCCGAGATCGTCGATGGCACAACCCAGGCCGCGCAGCGCGTCAACCAGGTCGCCGATGGGGCGCTCGTGCATGCGCGCCACGCCCGAGACCTCGAAGTCGCCGCCCTGCGTGGCCGCCAGCACCGCCAGCGCGGCGGTCAGCGGGCGCATGGCCGTGCCGGCGTTGCCCAGGAAGAGCTTGGCCTGCCTGGCCAGCAGCCTGCCGCCCAGGCCCACGATGCTGACCGTGTCGCCGTCCTGCGCCACGCCGCAGCCCAGGGCGCGCAGAGCATCCAGCATGACGGCCGTGTCGTCGGAAGCCAGCAGGTCGCGCACGACGGTTCGGCCCTCGCTGAGCGCAGCCAGCAGCAGCACGCGGTTGGAAATGCTTTTGGAGCCGGGCAGGCGCACCGTGCCCGCGGCACCGCGCAGCGGCGGCAGGTCGAGGAAGGGGATCTTGAACATCACTTAGCCGTAGGGCGGCCGGGCGGGACAGCAGGGGTGGACAGGTTCCAGGCCGCGCGGCCTTCGGAGATGGGGCGCAGCGCCGCTTCTAGCGCCGCCGCGTCGCCGGTTTCGAGCAACGCTTCTAGCGCGTCCAGCGTGGCGCGGAAGCGCTTGGACTGTGCCAGCACGTCGCGCTTGTTGCTCAGCAGGATGTCCCGCCAGACGGCGGGGTCGCCGGCGGCGATGCGCGTGAAGTCGCGGAAGCCCGGGCCGGCCAGGCTCAGGTAGTCGCGCGCCGCTGGCTGCTCGGCAATCGCCTGGAAGTAGGCGAAGGCCAGCAAATGCGGCAGGTGGCTGACGGCCGCAAACGCAGCGTCGTGGTTGTGCGGCCGCATCTTCAGCACCGTGGCACCCAGCGCCGACCACACGTCGGTGGCGCGCTGCACCAGCTGCGGATTGGTGAAGGGCTGCGGCGTCAGGATGACTTGCCGGCCCTCGTACAGCGTGGCCTCGGCGTGCTGCACGCCGCCCGACTCCTTGCCGGCGATGGGGTGGCAGGGCACGAAGCTGGACGAGCGGTCACCCAGCGCGCGGCGCGCGGACTCGATCACGTCGCACTTGGTCGAGCCGACGTCCATGAACAGCACGCCCGGATTCACCAGATGGCGGATGGCCTTCAGCGTGCTTTCGGTGGCCGACACGGGCACGGCGATCAACACGATGTCCGAGCCCGACACGGCCAGCAGCGCAGACTCGGCCGCGACGTCGATGACACCCAGCTTTTTGGCCTGCTCGGTGGTGGAGGGCGACTTGCTGTAGCCGACGACACGCTTGACCAGGCCGGCGCGCTTCATCGCCAGCGCGAAGCTGCCGCCCATCAGGCCGCATCCGATCACGCCGAGCTGGTTGAACATGATCAGTTCTTGACTGGGTAGGCGCCCAGCATCTTGAAGAAGGCGCAATGCTCGCGCAATTCGGCCAGCGCGCCGGCCACGTTGGGCTGGCTGGGGTGGCCGTCGAGATCGATGTAGAAGTAGTAGTCCCACTGGCCGGTGCGGGCCGGGCGGGATTCGAGCCGGGTCATGGACACGCCGTGGGTCTTCAGCGGCACCAGCAGGTCGTGCATGGCGCCCGGACGGTTGGGCACGGACACGACCAGGCTGGTGCAGTCGCGGCCGGTGGCCGGCGGCGTGGCCATGGTCTGCGGCAGGCAGATGACGGCGAATCGCGTGCGGTTGTAGGCCTCGTCCTGGATGGCGTGGGCCGTGATGTGCAGGCCGAACAGCGTGGACGCGCGTTCACTTCCCAGCGCGGCCCAGGCCGGGTTGGTGGCGGCCAGGCGCGAGCCCTCGGCGTTGCTGGACACGGCGCGGCGTTCGACGTCGGGCAGGTGCTTGTTGAGCCAGTTCTGGCACTGGGCCAGCGCCTGCGGATGCGCCAGCACGGCCTCAATGCCATGCATGGACGGCTCCTTGCGCATCAGGTTGTGCCGGATCAGCAGCGACACCTCGCCGACGACGTGGCAAGGCGTGTGCAGGAACAGGTCCAGCGAGCGCGTGACGACGCCCTCGGTCATGTTTTCGACGCCGACGACGCCGAACTGCGCGCTACCCGAGGCCGTCGCATGGAAGACCTCGTCGAAGCTGGCGCAGTAGACGAGGTCTGCGGCGCCGCCGAAGTATTCGATGGCAGCCTGTTCGCAGAAGGTGCCCACCGGGCCCAGCACGGCGACGCGCTGCGGCGATTCCAAAGCCAGGCAGGCGGACATGATCTCGCGCCAGATAGCAGCCACATGCTCGCCCTTCAGCGGCCCTGGGTTGGCTGCGCGGATCTTCTCAATGACCTGGGCCACACGGTCCGGGCGGAAGAAGGGGGTGCCCTCGGCGCGCTTGATTTCGCCGACCTTCTCGGCGACGCGGGCGCGTTGGTTCAGCAGCTCCAGCAGTTGCTTGTCCAGGCCGTCGATCTGGTCGCGCAGCGCCAGCAGGGCCTGGGAGGCGATGGGTTCAGCCATGGCGGGCCTCGAAATCCTTCAGGAATTCCACCAGCGATTGGACGCCTTCCAGCGGCATCGCGTTGTAGATGGAGGCGCGCATGCCCCCGACCGACTTGTGACCCTTGAGCTGCAGCAGGCCGGCTGCCTTGGCTGAGGCAAGGAAACTGTCGTTGAGCTTCTCATCCTTCAGGAAGAAGGGCACGTTCATGCGCGATCGGCAGCTGGCGTCGACACGGTTCTCGTAGAGCCCGGACGTGTCCAGCGCTCCGTAGAGCATGGCGGCCTTGTCGACGTTGCGCTGCTCGACGGCCGCAAGGCCTCGCTTGCCAGCGTAGTCAAAGCCCTTGACCCACTGGAACACCAGGCCGGCAACGTAGATCGCAAACGTCGGCGGCGTGTTGTACATGGACTGGGACGCCGCCACGGTCTCGTAGTTGAAAGCCGTGGGGCAGATGTCCAACGCGCGGCCTAGCAGGTCGTCGCGCACGAACACCAGCGTCAGGCCGGCCGGACCGATGTTCTTCTGTGCGCCACCGAAGGCCAGCCCCACGCGCTCCCATGCGATGGGGCGGGACAGCATGTGCGACGAGCAGTCGATGACCAGCGGCACGCCATTGGTGATGTGCGGCAGCTTGTGGAACTCGACGCCGTCGATGGTCTCGTTGGTGCAGACATGCACATAGGCTGCGTCGTCGCGCAAAGCCCAATCGCGCGGAATCTCGCGGCCATTACCTTCGGCGGCCACCTGCACGTCGGCGTAGCGCCGCGCCTCGGCCGCGCTCTTGCGCGACCAGGAGCCCGTCACCACCACGTCCACCTTGCCGCCGCGGCTGAGGTTCATCGGCACGATGGCGTTCTCGCCCAGGCCGCCGCCCTGCATGAACAGGATGCGGAAGTTGGTCGGCACCGCCAACAGTTCGCGCAGATCAGCCTCCGCGCACTCGTAGATGGAGATGAACTCCTTGCCGCGGTGGCTCATCTCCATGACGCTCATGCCGCTGCCCTGCCAGTCCAGCATCTCGGCCGCCACCTGGCGCAGCACGGGTTCGGGCAGCGTGGCGGGGCCGGCAGAGAAGTTGAACGGGCGCGGTGAGGTCATCGAGATCAGAGGGCTACTTTTTCGGCGTGGATGCGGCGGGCTTGGGGGCCGGGGCGGATGCCGCAGGCGGCTGGATGCCGAGCTGCTTGGCCAGGTTGCCCTGCAGCGTCTTCAGCCGGCCTTCCAGCGTCGGGCCGGCCTCGGCCATCACCTTCTGTGCGACCGCCTTCTGCAGCTCCACGCTCGCGAGACCAAACTTCTGGCTGACTGGCGATTCTGCCCAGACCACGATCTGCTTCAGTTCGTCCTCGTTGAAGCGTTCATCCAGCAGCGCCGAAGCCGTCGCCGGCACAGCCTTGGAGATCTTGTCCTTCAGGTAGGGCACGTTCTCGTCGACGAACTTCTTCAACTCGGCATCCATGGCCTTGGCCGTGGCCTCGCGCTTGTCCTGCGGCACCTGTTGCAGCGCGGCGCGGCCAGCTTGCATCAACTGCGGAAGCGGACCTTGGACGATGTTGGCGGCCAGGCCATCAGCCAGGCCTTGCTGCTGAAGGGCCACGATCTTGTCGATCAGCGCCTTCTTGGCCGGCGACGGGTCGGCCACAGCGGTGCCGGTGGCCAGCGCGATTGCGAGGGCCAGGCCAAGCTTGCGAAAAGTCATGTCAGTCCTTGGGGGCTTCGGGGGTGTCACCGGCCTCGCCGGGTTCGGCGGCATCGGCTTCGTTGGTTTCATTCGCGTCGTTCTCGACGATGCGTTGCAGGCCCGACAGCTTGCTGCCGTCGTCCAGCGCGATCAGCGTCACGCCCTGCGTGGCACGACCCAGTTCGCGGATCTCGCTGACACGGGTGCGCACCAACACGCCCTTGTCTGTGATCAACATGATCTCGTCTTCCGGGCGCACCAGCGTCGCGGCGACGACGCGGCCGTTGCGCTCGCTCTGCTGGATGGCGATCATGCCCTTGGTCCCGCGGCCGTGCCGGGTGTACTCGACGATGCTGGTGCGCTTGCCGTAGCCGTTCTCGGTGGCGGTCAGCACGCTCTGCGTCTCGTCCTCGGCCACCAGCATGGCGATCAGGCGCTGGTCGGGTTCCAGCATCATGCCGCGCACGCCGCGGGCAGTGCGGCCCATGGGGCGAACATCGTCCTCGTCGAAGCGCACCGCCTTGCCGCCGTCGCTGAACAGCATCACGTCGTGGTGGCCGTCGGTCAGCGCGGCGCCGATCAGGTGGTCACCCTCGTCGAGGTCGACGGAAATGATGCCGGCCTTGCGCGGGTTGCTGAAGTCCTTGAGCGAGGTCTTCTTGACCGTGCCCATGGCCGTGGCCATGAAGATGAAGTGGTCCTCGGGGAAGCTGCGGAACTCGCCGGTCAGCGCCAGCACGACGGTGATCTTCTCGTCGGCCTGCAGCGGGAACATGTTGACGATGGGCTT
The DNA here is from genome assembly GCA_016195825.1 of Burkholderiales bacterium. GTDB lineage: Bacteria > Pseudomonadota > Gammaproteobacteria > Burkholderiales > Burkholderiaceae_C > Pelomonas. Next base: position 21,243 of record JACPYV010000130.1, read on the forward strand.
GCCGCGCGAGTTGCGCGAGCCCTGCGGCACTTCCCATACCTTGAGCCAGTAGACGCGCCCGCGGTTGGAGAAGCACAGCAGCCAGTCGTGCGTGTTGGCAATGAAGAGCTGGTCGACCCAGTCGTCGTCCTTGGTCTGCGTGGCCTGCTTGCCGCGGCCGCCGCGCTTTTGCGCGCGGTACTCGCTCAGCGCCTGGCTCTTGATGTAGCCGGTGTGCGAGAGCGTCACGACCATGTCGGTCGGCGTGATCAGGTCCTCGGTGCCCAGTTCCTGCGCGTTGTGCTCGATGACGCTGCGGCGAGCGCCCAGCTTGGTCTGGCCGAACTCGGTCTTCAACTGCACCAGCTCGTCGCCGATGATGGTCGTCACGCGTGCCGGCGTGGCCAGGATGTCAAGCAGATCGGCGATCTCGGCCATCACGTCTTTGTATTCGCCGACGATCTTGTCCTGCTCCAGGCCGGTCAGGCGCTGCAAGCGCATCTGCAGGATTTCGCTGGCCTGCGAGTCGGACAGGCGGTACAGCCCATCCGTCTGCATGCCGTATTCGGCCTCCAGGTTGTCCGGGCGGAAGGCGGCGCGACCACCGGGCGTCTGGCCTTCGGCGCGGCTCAACATCTCACGCACCAGCGATGAATCCCAGCTCTTGGCCATCAGCGCAGCCTTGGCGACCGGCGGCGTGGGCGAGGTCTTGATGGTCTCGATGAACTCGTCGATGTTGGCCAGCGCGACGGCCAGGCCTTCCAGCACATGGCCGCGCTCGCGGGCCTTGCGCAGCTCGAAGATCGTGCGGCGGGTCACCACCTCGCGGCGGTGCTCCAGGAACACCACGACCATGTCTCGCAGATTGCACAGTTTGGGCTGGCCGTCGACCAGCGCCACCATGTTCATGCCGAAGCTGTCCTGCAGCTGCGTCTGCTTGTAGAGGTTGTTCAGCACCACCTCGGGGACTTCACCGCGCTTGAGCTCGATGACGACGCGCATGCCCGACTTGTCGGACTCGTCCTGAATGTGGCTGATGCCCTCGATCTTCTTCTCGTGCACCAGTTCAGCGATGCGTTCGAGCAGCGTCTTCTTGTTGACCTGGTAGGGGATCTCGTCAACGATGATCGATTGGCGCGAGCCCTTGTCGATGTCCTCAAAATGCACCTTGGCGCGCATCACAACGCGGCCGCGCCCGGTGCGGTAGCCGTCGCGCACACCGGCCAGGCCGTAGATGATGCCGGCAGTGGGGAAGTCCGGCGCCGGGATGATCTCCATCAGCTCATCGACCGTGGCGTCCGGCTTGCGCAGCGCGAACAGGCAGGCGTCCACCACTTCATTGAGGTTGTGCGGCGGAATATTCGTCGCCATACCCACGGCAATACCCGACGAACCGTTCACCAGAAGATTTGGCAAACGGGTCGGCAGCACCAGGGGCTCTTTATGGCTGCCGTCGTAGTTGGGCCCGAAATCGACCGTTTCCTTGTCGATGTCGGCCAGCATTTCGTGAGCGATTTTGTCGAGACGAATCTCGGTGTATCGCATCGCCGCAGCGTTATCGCCGTCAATGGAGCCGAAGTTGCCCTGGCCGTCGATCAGCATGTGGCGCAGGCTGAAAGGCTGCGCCATGCGCACGATGGTGTCGTAAATGGCCGAGTCGCCGTGCGGATGGTATTTACCCATGGTCTCACCCACGGCCTGCGCACTCTTGCGGTACTTGGCGTTGTAGGTGTTGCCCATCTCGTTCATCGCGTAGAGCACGCGGCGATGCACCGGCTTGAGGCCGTCACGGGCATCAGGAAGGGCGCGCCCCACGATCACGCTCATCGCGTAGTCGAGGTACGAGCGGCGCATCTCCTCCTCGAGGCTGATCGGCAGGGTTTCCTTGGCGAACTGGGTCATGCGGCGGGTTTACGCACGCGCTACACGCACGCGGCGTCCTCAGAGGTAGGTGAAAGGCGCGAATTCTAAGCGGCCCATCTCCATGTAGCAGCAGCGCAACATCGTCACCATGCCCATGAACGTAGGCCGCCACAATGCGTCCGTCTCGGTGCCCCCATGGCACAATCGTCGAGTCCCTAGGAGAAACCCTAAAGTCTCTCCTGAGGTTAGAGGTTGAGTACTGACTCTCGCAGGGCAACTGCGGCATTCCTTGAGAGGAGAATCATGAAGAAACTGAATCGCGTGGCGTCGCTGTTTGCGGTGGCTGCGGTCGCCGCTGTGGCTTCGTCGGCCGCAATGGCCCAGACTGTTGACAACTGGCGCGCTACGGACGGCACCGTTTGGAAGAACGGCACCAACGAATATTGCTGGCGCGACAACTTCTGGACGCCGGCCACGGCTGCCAAGGGTTGCGACGGCGAAATCAAGCCGGCACCGAAGGTCGAAGCTCCCCCGCCGGTGGCCCCCCCGCCTCCGGTCGCTCCGCCGGCTCCGCCGAAGGTCGTCACGCCTCCGCCTGCTCCGGTGAGCGAGAAGGTCACCTTCGCGGCTGACGCCTTCTTCGATTTCGATAAGGCCACGCTGAAGCCCGAAGCCACCGCCAAGCTGGATGACCTGGTCAGCAATACCAAGGGCATCAACCTGGAAGTCATCATCGCCGTTGGCCACACCGACTCGGTGGGCAGCGACGAGTACAACCAGAAGCTGTCGATCCGCCGCTCGGAAGCCGTCAAGGCCTACCTGGTGAGCAAGGGCGTCGAGCCGAACCGCGTGTACACCGAAGGCAAGGGCGAAAAGCAGCCTGTGGCCGACAACAAGACTGCCGAAGGCCGCGCGAAGAACCGTCGCACGGAAATCGAAGTCGTCGGTACGCGCAACAAGTAAGCTCGGGCGCCTGCGGGCGTTCAGCACAAAGCCCCGCCGGCTCGCCGTCGGGGCTTTTTTTTGTTTTCAGGACTTCATGACGATCAATGCTGACCCGCAAGAGCTCGCCAAGTTCGGCGAACTCGCCCACCGCTGGTGGGATCCCGAGAGCGACTTCAAACCGCTGCACCAGATCAACCCGCTCAGACTGGGCTGGATACAGCAGCTGTGCCCGCTCGTGGGCAAGCGCGTGCTGGATGTGGGCTGCGGCGGCGGCATCCTGAGCGATTCCATGGCCCGGGCAGGCGCCCAAGTGCTGGGCATTGACCTGTCGATCAAGCCGCTACGGGTGGCTGAGCTGCATGCGATGGAGGCTGGCACGGAGGGCGTCGAGTACCGCGAGATCGCCGTCGAAGCGCTCGCGATCGAGCAGCCGGCAGGCTTCGACGTGGTGACCTGCATGGAGATGCTGGAGCATGTGCCTGACCCGGCTTCGGTCGTGCGTGCCTGTGCCGCGCTGGTCAAGCCGGGTGGCTGGGTCTTCCTGTCTACGTTGAACCGCAACGCCAAGGCCTTCCTGCTGGCCATCGTCGGCGCCGAGTACGTGATGAAGATGCTGCCCAAGGGCACCCACGAGTACGCGCGCTTCCTGCGCCCGTCCGAGCTGGCGCAGTTTTGCCGCGATGCCGGCCTGGAGACCGAGGCCAGCCGCGGCCTGACCTACAACCCACTGACTCAGCGCTACAGCCTGGGGCAGGACACCGACGTCAATTACCTGATGGCCTGCCGCCGCCCACTGTGAAGCCGATTGCTGCGCGCTGGTCCCACCTACGGGCGGTGCTGTTCGATCTGGACGGCACGCTGATCGACAGTGCCGCGGATCTCGGCCGCGCGGCCAATGTCATGCGCGTCGAGCGCGGCCTTGAACCGCTGCCACTGGCGCAATACCGGCCGCATGGCGGCTCGGGTGCGCGCGGCATGCTGGGCCAGGCCTTCGACCTTGCGCCGGGTCAGCCTGGGTACGACGAGTTCAAGCGCGAGTTTCTCGACTGCTATGAGGGCTTGATGTATGACAGCACGCGCCCGTTCGACGGCATCGAAGCAGAGCTGGCCGGGCTGGCCGGCCGCGGGCTTCCCTGGGGCATCGTAACGAACAAGGCTGAGCGTTTTGCGCTGCCGCTGGTGGCCGCACTGCGCCTGGGTGCGGCAACCGTGGTGGGTGGCGACACGACGGGACATGCCAAGCCCCATCCGGCGCCGTTGCTGGAAGCCGCCCGCAGGCTCGGCGTGCCGGCTGCAGCCTGTCTTTATGTCGGCGACGACGAGCGCGACATCCTGGCCGGCCGGGCCGCCGGCATGGCAACGGCCGTGGCGGCCTGGGGCTACCTCGGCGCGGAGGCCCAACATGGGCATTGGGGCGCAGATATCGAGCTTGCCGCACCCGGCGAGCTCTTGAAGACGCTGGGACTGGCCTAAACTACACGGTTCTGGGGCCGACCTGGTTTCGACGTGGGTGCGGATCCGGAGTAGGGCATGCCGAACACCAGTCCGCTCGTAAAACCACTGGAAACAAAGTAACTGCAAACGACTCTACGTTCGCACTCGCCGCTTAATTGCGGATGAGCTTCTCAACGGCAGGCCGATGGGCCGGGCTGAGTTCCGCAAGGGGCAAGGCTGAGAAGTCACTCACATCGGCTGGCCATTTGCTGGGTCACTCAGCAGGTGGTGAGATCAAGTGACTGGCGGAAAAGCTAGCGTGCCATTGCGCGAGTTGACCGTGAGATTCAAATCAACCGGCTAAGCATGTAGATCTGCCCGGTGATGGCTTGCGGACGGGGGTTCAATTCCCCCCGGCTCCACCATCCAAAACAAAAGCCCGGTCCGTTTGGACCGGGCTTTTTATTTACCTGGATCCGGCGTCAATTGAAGCCCTGGCCGCGGATCAATCCGACCGCCAGGCCTTCGATGCTGAAATGTTCGCCGTCCGGCGCCACGCGGATGGGCTCGAAATCGGGGTTCTCGGGCAACAACTCTATTCCTTCGGGCCCGCGCCTGAAGCGCTTGACGGTGACTTCATCGCCGACACGGGCGACGACGATCTGGCCGTTGCGGGCCTCCTTGGCTGATTGCACTGCCAGCAGGTCGCCGTCGAGGATGCCGATGTCCCTCATGCTCATGCCCTTGACCTTGAGCAAGTAGTCGGGCTTCTTGGCAAACAGGCCGGGCTCGACGGTATAGGTCTGCTCGATGTGTTCCTGCGCCAGGATGGGCGCGCCGGCAGCGACGCGGCCGATCAGCGGCAGCGTCAGCTGGGCCAGGCTGGCCAGCGGCAGCATGACCTGGCGGGCGCGGTTGACGGCATTCAATGCGTCGGACTTGAGCCGGATGCCGCGCGAGGTGCCGCCGACCAGCTCCAGCATGCCTTTACGCGCCAGCGCCTGCAGATGCTCCTCGGCCGCGTTGGCGGATTTGAAGCCCAGCTCTGCAGCGATTTCGGCGCGCGTCGGGGGCGCGCCGGTGCTTTCGATCGCGTGGCGCACCAGCTCGAAAATCTGCTGCTGTCGGGCGGTAAGCTTGGGTTGGTCTTGCACGGGCGGCCTTTGAAGGTGGCTGGAAATCTGTCCAGCACCTGTATTTTCATCCAGGAAAACACGAAATTGCAAATCCTTGATCGTCTGATCGTCATTCTGGGTACCGGCGGCACGATTGCCGGTACTGCCCAATCAGCCAGCGACGGCGTCGGGTACACGGCGGCGCAACTGCGCGTCGAGGATCTGCTGGCCGCCGTGCCAGCCCTATCGGGGCAGCGGCTGGAGGCGCATCAAGTGGCGCAACTGGACAGCAAGGACATGGACTTCGCCACCTGGCAGCGGCTGGCGAATGCGGTGCAGCAGCAGCTGGCGCGGCCCGAGGTGGACGGCGTGGTCATCACGCACGGCACGGACACGCTAGAGGAGACGGCCTATTTCCTGCACCGCGTGCTGGCGCCGACCAAGCCGGTGGTGCTGACCGCGGCGATGCGGCCGGCGACGGCGCTGGCGCCGGACGGCCCGCAAAATCTGTTCGATGCGGTGCAGGTTGCTGCGACACCAGGGGCCGCGGGCGTGGTCGTGACGTTTGCCGGCCGTGTGCATGACGCGGTGCAGGTGCGCAAGACGCACAGCTACCGCGTCGATGCGTTCGAGTCGGCTGATGGGGCGATCGTGGCGCGGGTGGAGGAGGGCGCCGTGAGGCTGCTGAGCGGTTGGCCCACTGGAGGTGCGCTGGGTCTGGCGCGTATCGTCCGGCCGGCTGCACGCTGGCCGCGGGTCGAGATCGTCATGAACCACGCCGGCGCAGACGGTGCCATCGTGCGCGCGCTGCTGACCAGCGGCGTTGACGGGCTGATCGCGGCCGGCACCGGCAACGGCACGCTGAGTGCCGGGCTTGACGCGGCATTGCGCGAAGCCCAGGCGGTTGGAGTGAAGGTCTGTCGCAGCACGCGCTGCGATGCCGGGCCGGTCATGGCACTTCCCGGCCTGCTGCCCAGCGCGGGTGCACTGAGCCCGGTCAAGGCCAGGGTCGAGCTGATCCTGGCCTTGCTGGGCGACGACTGATCAGCCGCGGCGGCGACGGGCGATGAAGCCCAGCGCACCGAGACCAGCCAGCAGCATCGCGTAGCTGCCGGGCTCTGGCACCGGCGAGATGCCTTGCTGGACCAGCGTGTTGCTGTCGAAGGCGAAGACGTAGAACTTGTTGCCGTACGTGATGGGCGTCACGCTGCCGTTGGGCACGGCGGTGCTCAGGAAGTCGTTGTCGTTGGCCAGGTAGAGGGTGTGCTTGAGCGTGCCGTTGACCAAAACGTCCTCGCCGAAGGCGATGCCTTCGAGCTTGGACGGGATCTGCGCATCAGGGATGCCGGCGGCGTTGAGCGCGGCCTTGATGTCGAGGAAGCGGGTACCGACGATGGCAGCGCTGCTCTGCGTGCGCAGGTCGGCGATGCCGCTGACGTCGGCAGCGCCGGTCAGGTCGATCTTGATGAGTTGCTTGACGGCCGCCTTGGAGCCATCGCTCAGGCCCTTGCCATCACGCTCCAGCACCAGCAATTCATGGTCGTTCAACGCCAGCAGCTCGCTGCTGTTGTAGTTGGTACCGTTGATGGCATTGTTGAAGGCGTATTGGCCCACGGCGCCCGTGGCGACGTCGATCTTGACGATGCGGTTCAGGAAGGAACCCTTGTTGTCGCCACCGTCCTGGATCAGCGGGCTCTGCATGAAGCCGAACAGCGTCTTGCCGTCGGGCGAGATGGCCAGGCCCTCCATGCCCTTGTTGGCGACGCGGCCGCTGGTGTTGCCGGAGATCTCGGCAGCGCCGGAGGAGCTGAGGTTGGCGACGGCAAAGCCGTTCGGCAGGCTGTAGGTGCGCAGGCGCTGGCCGGTCGTGCGGTCGAACTGGTAGACGTAGGGACCGTACTCGTCGGAGATGAAGACGCTCTTGCCGTCATTGGAAACGCGGATGCCTTCCGGGTCCAGGCGGGCGTTGGCCGGGTTGGTGGACAGGCCGGCGGCGAAATTGTCTGAGCGGCCGGAGAAGTAGTTCTTGCTGCCCGCCGCGAGCGTGCTGCTGTCGACGATGCCAGCCAGGGTCGGTGCCTTGGCGCCGTAGTTCAGCGCGGTCGTGCTGGACAGCAGCGTCGTGGACTTCAGCGTCGGCGTCAGGGTGTAGGGCAGGGCGGAGCCGGCGGCGTTGGCGGTCAGGCTTAGCTGCACCGTGTGAAACCGGCCGATGAAGGACGTGGTGTTGTCCACTGCCCCACCGTTCAGGTAGGGCTCGGCGTTGGGGCCGCGGTCCGGCAGGGCCAGGAAGGTGTTGCCACCGGCCCAGGCCAGGCCCGAGCCCAGGCCACCCAGCAGATTGGCAGCCAGGCCGCTTTCCAGCGAGTAATTCAGACCGGAGAGGTCACTCAGCGAACCGCTCAGCGTGCCCATGCCGATCAGCACCGGCTCGGCCGCGCGGATTGGGGCGGCGAGGACCAGCAGGGTGCTGGCGAGCACGGTGGTCAGGAAAGGGCGCATCGCGGGTCTCCGGAGGTGGTTGGAAAACCCGCGATGCTGACCGCCTGCCGTGACGCCCGCGTGACGGATGTCACGAACGGGCGCTCACGTCGAGCGACCTCAGACGATGGTCAGCGTCACGTCGACGTTGCCGCGCGTGGCGTTCGAGTAGGGGCAGACCTCGTGGGCGGTGGCCACCAGGGCCTCCAGCGCGGCGCGGTCCATGCCGGGCACGGAGATCTTCATGTCGACCTGGATGCCGAACGCGCCGGGCTTGTTGGCGTGAGGGCCGATGCCGACTTCCGTCGTGATCGACACCTCCGCCGGCAGACTGACCTTCTGGCGGGCCGACACAGCCTTCATCGCGCCGATGAAGCAGGCGGAGTAGCCGGCCGCGAACAGCTGCTCGGGGTTGGTGCCGGTGGCGCCGTCGCCGCCGAGCTGCTTAGGCGTGGTCAGCACAAGGTCCAGCACGCCGTCGGAGGACTTGGCGGTGCCGGCGCGGCCACCGGTGGCGGTGGCGGTGGCGGTGTAGAGGGCTTTTTCGATGGCCATGGTGGGCTCCTGTGGGTGGTTGGGGTGGGGGAAGAACTCGAGATGGAGGGCGGTCAACCCGCCTCGGATGCCGCGGCCAGTTGGCCGCGCAATTGGTGAAGCCTCTGGGTCAAGGCAGTCAGCTCGTCCAGGTCGCAGGCGCTGGCGCATGCCAACTGGCCGGGGATGTCGAGGGCCCGGGTACGCAGGTCGCGGCCGGCCGGGGTCAGGAAGATGTCAACGCGGCGCTCGTCATCTCGGGCACGGCGGCGTTCGAGGTGGCCCAGCAACTCCAGCCGCTTGAGCAGCGGCGTCAGCGTGCCCGAGTCCAGTGATAGGCGCTGGCCCAACTGCGAGACGCTGAGGCCGTCCGCCTCCCACAGCACCAACATGACCAGGTATTGCGGATAGGTCAGGCCCAGCGGCGCGAGCAGCGGCTTGTAGATCTTGGTCATGGCCAGCGAGCTCGAATACAGCGCGAAGCAGAGCTGGTGGTCCAGCTGCAGCCACTGATCGCGGGGATCGGCGGTGGCGGTGGAAGCGTTGGCGGACGGCATGGGAATTAATGTAGTCAACAATTCAATTGCACACAAGCAAAATGGTCTTTTGGGAGACACGCGACGCTAGGACGATCTGCGAGGATCCGCCACCCCAATCAATGACGAGGAGCGAGACGATGCAGATGGTCGCAATCGGGCTGGCCGCGCTGGTGGCGCTGCTGCACCTGTATTTCCTGGTACTGGAAATGTTCTTCTGGACCAAGCCGCTGGGACGCAAGGCCTTCGGGCTGGACAAGGACTTCGCCGAGAAGAGCAAGGCGCTGGCGGCCAATCAGGGCCTCTACAACGGCTTTCTCGTCGCCGGCCTGGCCTGGGGCCTGCTGCAGGGTGCAGCGGGCGCGGGCAGGCCCTGGCTGGTGTTCTTCCTGGGCTGTGTCATCGTGGCAGGCGTTTTCGGCGCGGCCACGGCGTCCAAGAAGATCCTGGTCGTGCAAGCGCTGCCGGGCGCTCTGGCCCTTGCAGCGGTGCTCGCCAGCTGAGCCTCAGCTGAGCGCCTCGATTTGTTCGCCCAGCTCCAGCCAGCGCATCTCGTCGGCTTCGAGCTGGTCGCTGATCGCCTTCAGCCGCTTGCCCATCTCGGCAATGGCCGAAGCCACAGCGCCTTCGGCAAGCTGGGCTTCTATCTCGGTGCGCTCGGTGGCCAGGGCATGCATGCGCTTGTCGATCTGCTCCATCTCCTTGCGCAGCGGCCGGGTCTGCTCGGCCACCTTGGCGCGCGCCTGGCCTGAGGCCTTGCGGTCCTCGCGCGGCGCGGGTGCTGGCGCGGGTGCCGCTGCGGCAACAGGCGCGGGCGCCGCGGCCGATTGCTTTTTGGCCGCGCGGGCGGCTTCCTTGCTCTGGTCCAGCAGCCAGCGCTGGTAGTCGTCCAGGTCGCCGTCGAACGGCTTGACGACGCCGTCGGCCACCAGCCAGAACTCGTCGCAGACCTCGCGCAGCAGCGCGCGGTCGTGGCTGACCAGCATGACGGTGCCTTCGAACTCATTGAGCGCCATCGACAGCGCCTCGCGGGTGTTCAGGTCCAGGTGGTTGGTCGGTTCGTCCAGCAGCAGCAAGTTGGGGCGCTGCCACACGAGCATCGCCAGCACGAGACGCGCCTTCTCGCCGCCGGACAGGCTGCCGACCTGCTGGTTGACCATGTCGCCGGTGAAGCGGAATTGGCCGAGGAAGTCGCGAAGCTCCTGCTCGCGGCCAGCGGGGCCGACCTCTCGGGCGAGGCGCACCATGTGCTCCAGTGGGCCTTCGTCAAGGCGCAGCACGTCCAGCTCCTGCTGGGCGAAATAGCCGATGGACAGGCCCTTGCCCTGCGTCAGCTTGCCGGCAAGGGCCGGCTGGGTGCCGGCAATCGTCTTGACCAGCGTGGACTTGCCCTGACCGTTGGCGCCGAGGATACCGATGCGCTGTCCGGCCAGCACGGAGCGGTCGACATTGCGCACGATGGTCGTCGTGCCATAGCCCGCCGCCATCTCGTCGAACATCAGCATCGGGTTGGGCAGGTTCAGCGGCTCGCGGAACTCAAAGTTGAAGTCCGCTGACGCCAGCACCGGCGCCAGCCGCTCCATGCGCTCCAACGCCTTCACGCGACTCTGCGCCTGCTTGGCCTTGCTGGCCTTGGCCTTGAAGCGGTCGATGAACTTCTGCAGGTGTGCCACGCGGTCCTGCTGCTTGGAGAAGGCAGCCTGTTGCAAGACCATGCGTTCCGCGCGCTGGGTCTCGAAGCTGGTGTAGTTGCCGCCGTAGCTCACCAGCTTGCCTTCGTCTAGATGCAGCGTGACCTTGGTGATCGCGTCGAGGAATTCGCGGTCATGGCTGATGACGATCAGCGTGCCGTCGTAGCGCTGCAGCCAGGCTTCGAGCCAGACCAGCGCGTCCAGGTCCAAGTGGTTGGTGGGCTCGTCTAGCAGCATCAGCTCGGCCGGGCACATCAGCGCACGCGCCAGCTGCAGGCGCATGCGCCAGCCGCCCGAGAAGCTGTTGACCGGCGCATCGAGCTGCTCGGTCTTGAAGCCCAGACCCATCAGCAGCGCTTGCGCGCGCGAACGGGCGTCAAAGGCGCCGACGTCGGCCAGCAGCGCGTGCGCGTCGGCCATTGCGTGGCCGTCGTTGGCGGCCTCGGCGGCTTCCAGCGCCGCACGGGCCTCAACGAGCGGCAGGTCGCCTTCGAGCACGTAGTCGGTCGCGCCGTCGTCGGTCTCCGGCATGTTCTGGGCGACCTCGGAGCGGCGCCAGTGCCTGGGCACCTCGACCTCGCCCTTGTCGTTGCCCAGGCGGTGCGTCAGCAGTGCGAAGAGGCTGGATTTGCCGGCGCCGTTGCGGCCGACGAGGCCGATCTTCTCGCCGGGTTGCAGCGTGGCGGATGCGTTGTCCAGCACCACCTTGATGCCGCGGCGCAGCGTGATGTCGCGCAGCGTGATCATTGCAGCGCCTCCTTGGTGAGCAGGAGGACTTGATCGGCACCGGAAGAGGTCTCGAGCCAGACGGTTTCAAGCGCCGGGAAGGCCGCTTCGAAATGCTCGCGCTCGTTGCCGATCTCCAGCACCAGCACGCCGGCGTCGGTCAGGGCAGCGGGCACGGCACGCAGCAGCTCGCGGATGAAGTCCATGCCGTCCTTGCCGCCGGCCAAAGCCAGTTCGGGCTCGGCGCGGTACTCGGCGGGCAGGGCGGCCATGCTGGTGCTGTTCACGTAGGGCGGATTGCAGAGAATCAAGTCGTAAGGTCCTTGGGCGCCAGCGAGGCCGTCGCCTTGCAGCAGCCGGATGCGCAGCGCCAAGTTGTGGCGTTCGACATTCAGCTTTGCCACGGCCAGCGCGTTGGTGTCGATGTCCAGCGCATCGACTTCCACATCGGGCCAGGCCATCGCGGCCAGCACGGCCAGACTGCCATTGCCGGTGCACAGGTCCAGCACGCGGCAGCTGTCGGGGTGCAGCCAGGGGTCGATGCTGGCGTCGGCGATCAGCTCAGCGATAAAGCTGCGCGGCACGATGGCGCGCTCGTCGACGGTGAACGGCACGCCTTGCAGCCAGGCCTCGCCCGTCAGGTAGGCGGCAGGCTTGCGCGTCGCGATGCGCTCATCCACCAGCGCGGCAACGGCCGCCAGCTCAGCCTCGGTCAGTTCCCGCTCGGCCTGTTCATCCAGCGCATCCAGCGGCAAGCCCAGGCGCCACAGTACCAGCCACGCGGCTTCGTCGAACGCGTTCGTCGTGCCATGGCCAAAAAACAAGCCCGCCTGGTCGAGGCGGGCGGCTTGGGAGGTGATGCAGGCGATCAGTTTCAAGAGGTGCGCACGTCGAGCGTGATTTCGGTGAAGCTGGCGTCGTCGCCAGCCTTTTCTTCCTTGCGTGGCGTGCTCATCAGGCGCTGGCCGGGCGCCTCGTTCTGCAGACGCCACAGCAGGTTGGTGGGCGAGTCCGCGAAGGCCAGGCCTTCCTCGCGGGTAATGACGCCGTCGGTGATGAGCTTGGCGAAATGCTCTTCGTAGGTCTGCGAACCCTCGGCGATGGACTTCTCCATGGCCTCCTTCACACCGGCGAAGTCACCTTGCTCGATCAGCTCGGACACCAGCTTGGAGTTCAGCAGGATCTCCACAACCGGCACGCGACCGCCGGCCGTCGCGCGCACCAGGCGTTGTGACACGACCGCCTTCAGGCCGGCGGCAAGGTCGTTCAGCAGCGCGGGGCGGGACTCGGGCGTGTAGAAGGACAGGATGCGGTTCAGCGCGTGGTAGGTGTTGTTGCCGTGCAGCGTAGCCAGCACCAGATGGCCGGACAACGCGTAGCTGATGGCCGCTGTCATGGTGTCGCGGTCGCGGATCTCGCCGATCAGGATGCAGTCTGGCGCCTGGCGCAGCGCGTTCTTCAGAGCGATCTGCAGCGACGCGGTGTCACGGCCGATCTCGCGCTGGTTGACCACCGAGCGCTTGTTGCTAAAGAGGTATTCGATCGGGTCCTCGATGGTGAGGATGTGCCCGGTCATGGTCTGGTTGCGCATCTCTAGCATGGACGCGAGCGTGGTGCTCTTGCCAGTGCCGGTGGCGCCCACCATCAGGATCAGGCCGCGCTTTTCCTTGATCATGGTGCCCAGCACGGGGGGCAACTGCAAGCTGTCCAGCGTTGGGATGTCGTGCGGGATGTGACGGAACACGCCGGCAATGGAGCCACGCTGACGAAAGCCCGAGAGCCGAAAACTGCCCACGCCGCGCACCGACACGGCCATGTTCAGCTCGCCCGAGTTGTCCAGCTCGGCAAGGCTCCCCGGATCGATGACCTCAGCGATGAGCTGGCGCGGCTGCGGCGGCGTCAGCAACTGGTCGGACAGCTGCACCGTCTGGCCGTTGATGCGGATCAGCACCGGCATGTTGGCCGACAGATAGCAGTCCGACGCACCCTTGTCGGCCATCAGCCGCAGGATGCGCTCCATGTTGCCGGCGCTGGGTCCCGTCATGATCAGGCCCGCAGCAGTTCGTTGATGCTGGTCTTGGAGCGCGTCTGCGCATCGACGCGCTTGACGATGATGGCCGCGTACAGGCTGTAGCGGCCACCATCCTTGGGCAGCGAGCCCGAAATAACGACGGAGCCGGCCGGGATGCGGCCGTAGCTCACGGTGTCGGTGGCACGGTCGTAGATGGGCGTGCTCTGGCCGATGTACACGCCCATGGAGATGACCGAGTTCTCTTCGACGATGACGCCTTCGACCACCTCGGAGCGAGCGCCGATGAAGCAGTTGTCCTCGATGATGGTCGGGTTGGCCTGCAGCGGCTCCAGCACGCCGCCGATGCCCACGCCGCCGCTCAGGTGCACGTTCTTGCCGATCTGTGCGCAGGAGCCCACGGTGGCCCAGGTGTCGACCATCGCACCTTCGTCGACGTAGGCGCCGATGTTCACGTACGAGGGCATCAGCACCACGTTCCTGGCCTGGAAGCTACCGCGGCGGGCCACGGCGGGTGGCACCACGCGCACGCCGCTGGCGCGCAACTGCTCGTCGCTCCAGCCGGCGTACTTGGTGGGCACCTTGTCGAAGAAGGTCAGTTCCTTGTCGCCCATGATGCGGTTGTCGTTCAGGCGGAACGACAACAGCACGGCTTTCTTGACCCACTGGTGCACGGTCCACTGGCCCACGCCCTCACGGGTGGCCACGCGCAGGCGGCCGGCGTCCAGCTCGGCGATGACGTGCTCAACGGCCTGGCGCAGCTCGGGCGCATTGGTCGGGTCGAGGGCGGCGCGGTTGTCCCAGGCAAGGTCGATCAGGCTTTGCAGTTCAGCGGAGTTCATGGGTGGAGTTCTGGGCGGGATGAGGTGAAGGAGACGATGCGGCGGGCTGCTTCAAGGCATTCGGCCTCGTCGGCCACGAGAGCCAGGCGGATGCGCCCGGCGCCAGGGTTGCTGCCGTGCGCCTCGCGGGCCAGCAGGCTGCCCGGCAGGACCGCGAGATTGTATTGAGCGAGCAGGCCCTGGGCGAAGGCCACATCGTTACCGCCGGGAACAGCGGCCCAGAGGTAGAAGCCGGCGTCGGGCAGGGCTACGTCCAGCACGGACGCCAGCAGCGGCGTGACCTCTGCGAACTTCTGGCGGTAGCGGGCACGGTTCTCGACGACATGAGCCTCGTCGCCCCAGGCCGCGATGCTGGCCGCCTGCACGATGGGGCTCATCGCGCTGCCGTGGTAGGTGCGGTAGAGCAGGAATTTCTTTAACAGCGCCGCGTCGCCCGCCACGAAGCCCGAGCGCAGGCCTGGCACGTTGGAACGCTTGGACAGCGACGTGAACGCGATCAGGTTCTTGAAGTCGCTGCGACCCAGCTCGGCGGCAGCTTCCAGGCCGCCGAGCGGCGCTTCATCGCGGAAGTAGATTTCCGAGTAGCACTCATCCGATGCGATGACGAAGCCGTGCCGATCACTCAACTCGAACAGCGCCTGCCACTCGCTCAGCGGCATGACTGCGCCGCTCGGGTTGCCCGGCGAGCAGACGTACAGCAGCTGGGTGCGCGCCCAGGTCGCGTCGTCAATCTGGCGCCAGTCGACGGCGAAGTTGCGCGCCGGGTCCGAATTGGCGAAGGCCACGTCGGCGCCGGCCAGCAGTGCCGCGCCCTCGTAGATCTGATAGAACGGGTTGGGGCAGACGACCATGGCACCGGGGCGGCTGCCGTCGACGACGGTCTGCGCGATGGCGAACAGCGCCTCGCGCGAGCCGTTGACCGGCAGCACCTGCGTGGCCGGGTCCAGCGTCACCCCGTAGCGACGGCTGATCCATGCGGTGATGGCCCCGCGCAGCGCCGGGGTGCCGGCGGTGGCCGGATAACCCGACAAGCCCTTCATCGCGCCCTTGATGGCCTCTTCGATGAGGGCCGGCGCCGCATGGCGCGGCTCGCCGATGCCCAGCGAGATGTGCGCGAAGTCGGTGCTGGGCTTGATGCCGGCGGTCAGTTCCCGCAGGCGCTCGAAGGGGTAGGGCTGCAGCCGGTCGAGCCGCGGATTGACGGAAAAACTCATGAAGGGATGATAGGGCGCGGCCTGCGAGCCGTGGCCTGGGGAGGCATGAAGATGAAACGATGCTGGCTTGTCATGGGGCTGCTCGCCGCCAGCGGCGCAGCGCTCGCCCAGGTGCAGTGCACCAAGGTGGTCGTCACGGCCGACCCGGAGTACCCACCGTATGCCTGGTACGACGGCCAGACGCTGCGCGGCGCCAGCGTCGATGTCGTGCTGGCCGTGCTGCAGGCCATGAAGCTGCCCTATGAGTTGCGCTATGTCGGCCCGTTTGTGCGCGTTCTGCAGAACGCCCGACTCGGCGACGTGGACATCGTCACCGAGCTCAAGCGCAATGCCGAGCGCGAGTCCTATCTGGTCTTCACTGACACGGCCATCTTCACCAACCCGTCGTCGGTCTTCGTGCGGGCCGGCCACAAGCTCCAGTTCAGCAAACGCGAAGACTTGCGCGGCCTGCGCGGAGGGGCCACGCATGGCACGCGCTTCGGTGACGGACTGGACGAATACATCGAGGCCAACCTGAACGTGGAAACCGGTCCGGGCATCAAAGAGAACTTCCTGAAGCTGGACGCTGGCCGCATCGACTACTTCATTTCACCGCACTACCCAGCACTGTCGCACCTGATCTCCAGTGGGACCGAAGCCCGGTACATGGCGCTGCGGCCCTTCGTGGCCGAGGCGTTGAACTATGTCGGCTGGTCGCGCCGCAGCCCTTGCCTGGGGCGGCTTGCGGAGTTCGATGCGACGCTCAAGCGCTACCTGACGACGCTGAACACCGGTCGCGTCGTCGACGACAACCAGGACGCCTGGCGCCGCAATCCGGTGATGAAGCGTTGAAATGGCGCCCTCTCGGTCAAGGCCTGCCTAGGCCGGCCCTCCTGCGGGGGATCAGCCCAGCATGCCCGACTCGAAACCGTGGGCCGGCAGGTCCACGCGCGGTGCGGGCGCCCAGCCAGGCTTGCGGTGCTCGGCCACCACGTTGGTGTAGATGCCGCCGCGCACATACCACTTGGCCGTGATGCGGATGAAGCGCGGGTCGGTCACTTTGATGATGTCATCCAGGATGGTGTTGGTGACCTTCTCGTGGAAGGCGCCCTCGTTGCGGTAGCTCCAGAAGTACATCTTCAGGCTCTTGAGCTCCACGCAGAGCTCGTCCGCAATCATGTCGATGGTGAAGTGCGCAAAGTCGGGCTGGCCCGTCAGCGGGCAGTGGCAAGTGAACTCGGGCACCTGGAACTGGATGACGTAGTCGCGCTCAGGGTTGGGATTGGGAAAGACCAGGATGTCCTTGCTCGGCTTGGTCGGCGGGTTCTTGGGCACCTCGCGCATCTTGGGTTTCTTCTTGGTAGCGGGTGCGGGGACGGACTTCTTGGTAGCCATGGTGCAAGGGCAATCTGTGAGGGGGCGAATGCTATCATCCGACCCCGACGAAGCGCCCCTGAAAGGCGCTTTTCTTTAGCCAAATCAAGGGCTTACCTCGCCCCGTCCATGCGACCCCCATGCGGCTGAACTCGATCAAGCTCGCCGGCTTCAAGTCCTTTGCCGAACCCACGACCTTCCAGTTGCCCGGGCAACTGGTCGGCGTCGTCGGTCCCAACGGCTGCGGCAAGTCCAACATCATGGACGCCGTGCGCTGGGTGCTGGGCGAGAGCAAGGCCAGCGAGTTGCGCGGCGAGTCCATGCAGGACGTCATCTTCAACGGCAGCGGCAACCGCAAGCCGGCGGGACGTTCCAGCGTGGAGCTGGTGTTCGACAACCAATCCGCTCGCGCTGGAGGGCCGTGGAACCAGTTCACCGAGATCGCCGTCAAGCGTGTGCTGACGCGTGACGGCACCAGTAGCTACTTCATCAACAACCAGCCGGTTCGTCGCCGCGACGTGCAGGACGTGTTTCTGGGCACGGGCCTCGGCCCCCGCGCCTACGCCATCATCGGTCAGGGCACCATCTCCCGCATCATCGAGAGCAAGCCGGAAGAGCTGCGGCTGTTCCTGGAAGAAGCGGCCGGCGTGTCCAAGTACAAGGAACGCCGCCGCGAGACCGAGAACCGGCTCAAGGACACGCGCGAGAACCTGACCCGCGTCGACGACATCCTGCGCGAGCTGAACGCCAACCTCGACAAGCTGGAGAAGCAGGCCGAAGTGGCAGCCAGCTACCGGCAATTGCAGGACGCGGGCACGCTGAAGCTGCACCAGCTTTGGTTCCTTAAGGCAAGAGATGCCGGCACGGAGGCCGCGAGGGTTAAGACGGCGCATGCCGAGGCCGTCAACGCGCTGGAGTCGCGCACGGCCGAGTTGCGCGCCGTCGAGGCGACGCTGGAAGAAGTGCGGCAGTCGCACTACGCGGCCGGCGATGAGCTGCATGCTTCGCAGGGCCGCTACGCCGAAGCCCAGCTCGAAGTCAGCCGGCTGGAAGAACGCATCCGCTTCGTCGTCGAGAGCCGCACCCGCGCCCAGGCTCGTCTGGCCGAGCTGCACGCGCAAGACGGCCAGTGGCGCGAGCGCGCCCTTCAGGCTAAGGACGAATTGGAAGGCATCGCTGAGCAGATCGCGGGCGCGGACGAGCAAAGCGAGATCCTCGCCGCGCAGGCCGAGGAGCAGCAGGTCCAGCTGCCGCAGACCGAAGACGCGCTGCGTGCCGCGCAGAACCGTGCGAACGAGCAGCGCACCCAGGTAACCCAGGTGCAGCAGCAGATCCAGGTGCTGGCCGCTGAAAGCCGCAGCGTGGACGAGCAGGCCAGGGCGCTGCGCCAGCGCGAGGACCGGCTCACGGCCGAGTCGCGCGCGCTGGGCGCCCCCGATCACGAGGCCCTGGAGACCCTGCGCGAACGCAGTGCCGCGGCCGACGAAGAACGTGACCTGTCCGATGCCCGCCTCCAGGAGCTGGCGGAGCAGGTGCCACAGCTCGAAGAGCAGCGCCGCACGCTGCAGCAGGATGCCAACGCCCAGCTCGCCAGGCAATCCGACCTCACCGCCCGCCTGGAAGCCTTGAAGGCGCTGCAGGAAAAGGTGCAGACCGAGGGCAAGCTCAAGCCCTGGCTGGCCAGGCACGGACTGGATGGCTTGCAAGGCCTGTGGACCCGACTGCACATCGCGCTGGGTTGGGAGAACGCCCTGGAATCCGCCTTGCGCGAGCGCATGGGTGCGCTCAGCGTGGGCCGGCTGGACACGGTGCGCGCGTTTGAGGCCGATGCTCCGCCCGCCCGCCTGGCCTTTTATTCGACGCCCGCCGGATCAATCGCCAACACGCACGAGACGCTGCCCAAGCTGACCGAGCTGCTGCGCCTGGACGACGCGGGCCTGAGCGCGCTGCTGAACGACTGGCTGGAAGGCGTCTACACGGCGCTAACGCTGGATGAAGCACTGGCCGCACGCGCGAAGCTCACGCACGGCGAACTGATCCTGACGCCGGCCGGTCACGCAGTCGGTCAGTTCTCGGTGACCTTCTACGCGCCGGACTCCGAGCAGGCGGGGCTTCTTGCCCGCGCGCAGGAGATCGAGCAGCTGACGACGGCCCAGCGCGCGCAGAACCTGATCGCCGACGAGGCCCGCCTGTCGCTGAGCCGTATCGAACACCAGTTCAACGATGCCAATGGCCGCCTGACGACGCTGCGCCGCGAGGCCAGCGAGGCGCAGACGCGCGCGCACCAGCTGCACGTCGAGCTGCTGCGCCTCTCCCAGCAGGCCGAGGCCAGCCAGCAGCGTCGCAGCGCACTGGACGCCGAGCTGGCCGAGATTGCCGCGCAGCAGGAAGCGCTGCAGGAGCGCCGCGCGGTGGGCGAGGCGCGGTTCGAAGAACTCGACATCCAGCTCGGCGACGCGCAGCAGCGCCACGCGGAGCTGGACGACGGCGTCATCGCCGCCGAACGCAGGCTGGCCGATGCCCGCGAGCAGCTGCGCGCGCTGGAGCGCCGCGCCCAGGAAGCCCGCTTCGCCACACAGACGCTGGCCGCCCGGCGCGGCGAGCTGCAGCGCGGCATCGAGACGGCCGAGGCGCAGATTGCCACCGTCGCGACGTCTGCCGCCAGCCTGCAGACCGAGCTGGACACGTTGAACGACGCCGCCGCGCAGGCCGGCCTGCAGGATGCGCTGGCCCTCAAGGTGGAACGCGAGCAGGCCCTGGCCGCCGTGCGCGCCAATTACGACGACCTCAGTCTTCGCCTGCGCAAGGCCGACGAGCAGCGCATGACGTTCGAGCGCAGCCTTGACCCGCTGCGCGAAGCCATCACCAAGCTGCAGCTGGAAGAGCAGGCCGCGCAACTGGGCGGCGCGCAATACCGCGAGCAGTTGGAAGCCGCGGCGGTCGACCTGGAAGCACTCGCCAAGTCCATCGAGGACGGCGGCGTGAAGCTTTACGGCCTCCAGGGTGAGATCGACCGCATCAACCGCGAGATCGCGGCGCTGGGCGCGGTCAACCTTGCTGCGCTGGACGAGCTGACCGTGGCTCGCGAGCGCAAGACCTTCCTCGACTCGCAGTGTGCCGACCTGAACTCGGCCATCAAGACGCTGGAAGACGCGATCCACAAGATCGACCTGGAGACACGTGACCTGCTGGGCGCGACCTTCAACCAGGTCAACGACCACTTCGGCCGCATGTTCCCCGAGCTGTTCGGCGGCGGGCAGGCCCGGCTGGTCATGACAGGTGACGAGATTCTGGACGCCGGCGTGCAGGTCATGGCCCAGCCGCCGGGCAAGAAGAACAGCACCATCCACCTGCTGTCGGGCGGCGAGAAAGCGCTGACGGCGATCGCGCTGGTGTTTGCGATCTTCCAGCTCAACCCGGCACCGTTCTGCCTGCTGGACGAGGTGGATGCGCCGCTGGACGACGCCAACACCGAGCGCTATGCCAAGCTCGTCTCGCAGATGAGCCGGAGCACGCAGTTCCTCTTCATCTCGCACAACAAGATTGCGATGGAAATGGCTGAACAACTGATTGGGGTGACGATGCAGGAGCAGGGGGTGTCGCGCATCGTGGCGGTGGACATGGACAAGGCACTGGCGATGGCGGAGTTGGCATGACGATCAGCCTGACGACGTTGCTGGCCATCCTCGGCGGCCTCGTGCTGGCCGGTGTCGTCGCCCACGGCGCCTGGACGGCGCGCAAGGCCGGCCCCAAACGCGCTGTGCCGCCAATGGAGGAGCCGCACTTCGACGGCCCACCGGCCGTGGCGACGCAAGGAGGCGAAGCGGTGCCTGATCCGCTGGAGGTGACCCTTCCGGCCGTGGCGCGCCCCCCGCGCCGGCCATCGTCGCGGGTGGACGCGCTGATCGACGCGATCGCGACCCTCACCGTCGAGGCCCCGGTGTCCGGTGAATTCGCGCTGCAGCACCAGCCCGGCAGCCGCCGCGCCGGCACCAAGCCCTTCCAGATCGAAGGCCTGAACGCCGAGACCGGCGACTGGGAGCTGCCCACGCCGGGCCAGCGCTACAGCGAGTTCCAGGTCGGCGTGAAGATGGCCAACCGCAGCGGTGCGCTCAACGAGATCGAATACTCCGAGTTCGTGCAGAAGATCCAGGCCTTTGCCGACGGCATGGGCGGCTTCGTGCAGTTCCCGGACATGCTGGATGTCGTGGCCCGTGCGCGCGAGCTGGACCAGTTCGCTGCCAGC
Organism: Burkholderiales bacterium; assembly: GCA_016195825.1. GTDB lineage: Bacteria > Pseudomonadota > Gammaproteobacteria > Burkholderiales > Burkholderiaceae_C > Pelomonas. Next base: position 42,231 of record JACPYV010000130.1, read on the forward strand.
CACGATGCCCAGCTGGCGCTGCTGCTGCGCGCCAAGGCCGCGGCCTGGACGCCCGGCTTTGTGCAGCAGTCCGCGGCGCGGCATGGCTTCGTGGCCGGCGCGCTGCCGGGCCGCCTGGTCATGCCCTCGGTCGAGGAAGGCGCACCGCCGGTGCTGACGCTGCAGTTCGACGCCCAGGCCGCGCTGGCCGACGACCCCGAGGCCTTGTCGCTGCGCGAGCTGACGCTGGCGCTGGACGTGCCGCAGACCCCGGCCGACCAGGAGCCGTTCGCGGCCTGGCAGGAAGCGGCCCGCGCGCTGGCCCGCGACCTGGAAGCCGAGGTCTGCGACGACCGCGGCCAGGTGCTGGGCCTGCACGCCTTCGCGGCCATCGACGTTGAGCTGAAGAAGCTCTACCAGGCGCTCGCAGAGCGCGACCTGGCTGCCGGTTCGCCGGCAGCTCGCAGGTTGTTCAGCTGATGACGACCTCGCTGCTGCTGATCAGCCTGCTGATCCTCGGCAGCGCGTTCTTCTCCATGGCCGAGCTGTCGCTGGCCGCGTCACGGCGGCTGAACCTGCAGCAGCGCGCCGACGCCGGCGATGCGCGTGCGGCCAAGGTGTTGTCCGTGCAAGAGCACCCGGGCGACTACTTCACCGTCGTGCAGATCGGCGTCAACACCGTCGCCATCCTGGCCGGCATCGTTGGCGAAGGCGCCTTCACGCCGCATTTCGAGGCGGCGTTCCGGCTGACCATGGCGCCCGAGCCGGCTGCGACGCTGGGCTTCGCCGCGTCGTTCGTCAGCATCACGGCGCTCTTCATCGTGCTGGCTGACCTGGTGCCCAAGCGGCTGTCCATGAACGAGCCCGAGCGCGTCGCCATGGCTCTGGTCGGCCCCATGCTGCTGCTATGCCGCGTGCTCAAGCCGCTGGCCTGGGCGTTCAGCGGCATCACCGAAGGCCTGATCCGCGTGCTGGGCCTGCCCGCCAAGCGCGACGAGACCATCAGTTACCGCGACATCCTGGCGCTGACCGAGGCCGGCTACCAGGCCGGTGTCGTCGCCGACGAGGAGCAGCAGGTCATCGCCAACGTGTTCGAACTGGACACGCGCACCGTCGAGACGGTGATGACCAACCGCGAACGCATCGTGTTCTTCTCGCGCGACGACGACGACGTGCTGATCCGCAACCGCATCGCCGATGCGCCGCACTCGACCTACCTCGTGTGCGACGGCGACATCGACCAGGTGGTGGGCTATGTAGACGCGACCGACCTGTTCCAGCGCGTGCTGCGCGATGAGCCGCTGTCGCTGCGTGACGGCGGCGGCATGCTCGTCAAGAAGGTGCTCATCGTGCCGGACCGGCTCACGTTGTCCGAGATGCTGACGCAGTTCCGCGAGGCGCACGAGGACTTTGCCGTCATCGTCAATGAGTACAGCCGCGTGGTGGGCGTCGTCACGCTGAACGATGTGATGAGCACGGTGATGGGCGCGCTGGTTGCGCCGCACGACGAAGAGCAGATCGTGCGCCGCGAGGACGGCTCCTTCCTGGCCGACGGCGTCACACCCATCCCCGACGTCGAGCGCTCGCTGGGCATTGAGGGCTGGCCCAACGCCGGCACCTACGACACGTTGGCCGGCTTCCTCATGGTGATGCTGCGCCGCATTCCGCGCCGCACCGATGTGGTGGAGTGGGAAGGCTGGCGCTTCGAGGTGGTGGACGTGGACAGCTACCGGGTCGACCAGGTGATGGTGACCCGGGTCGCCCCTGCCGTCAAAACTTGAAGTTGCCGTCGCTGCGCGACTGGGAACCACTCGCGCAGCTCGTGAACTCGCGGTTGCCGCTGCCGGTGGCCTGGTTGCTTTCCCAGACGGCCGACGAGCCGTTCCACTTCACGTACTTGTACTGGATGGCCATGCCGGCAGGCAGGCTGACGGAGCCGCTCCAGGGCACGTTGGCGCCGGAGCCCTGGATCGTCAGGGCAAAACCGGAGGCGGGCGCCCAGGCACCCAGGCCGCTGACGCTGCCGACCACGCGCAGGTTCTGCCCCACCACCGTGTTGGCATTGGCGATGGTGAAGGTCACCGCACAGCTGCTGCCACCACCGCCGCTGGCCTTCTGGCCGGTGTAGAGGGCCACGGCCGGCGTGCTGCCGCTGCTGTTGGCCGGCACCGTGAAGCTGGCATTGCCGCCGGCATCCACCGTCACCGCGTCAGCCGTGCAGCCAGTGCCGGCCGCGTTCTTCGTGCCGTTGATGACGTTGCAGTAGGTGCCCGCCGGCAGGCCAGTGGCGAAGCTGCGCGTCCAGGCACTGGCGCTGTTGTTCAGCGCCACGAAGCCCACGTTGCCGCGGCTGAACGCGACCTGGTTGCCGTTGTCGCCCACGATCCAATTCTGCTGCGCCTGACCCGTGGCGGCATTGCGGAAGGCCACCATGTTGGCCAGCGGCGTCCAGCGGTGGGCGAAGTCCCAGACCACATTGATCTGCGGGCTGCCGCCGCTGTAGGGGCTGGCGCTGGGGCGGTCCGCACCGGTGTCGCTGAACTTGAAGCCCGAGTACAACTGGGCCTCGCCGTAGCCCTGGGCCAGCATGAAGACGTTGGCCAATGTGTAGCGCTGATTGGCCGCGTCGTTGCCGGCCGCGTTGTTGATGTTCAGCGAGCCGCCGTTGCGCTCGGTGTCCCAGTTGGTGATGAAGACGGTGGCGTTCTGCGGCTGGATGAAGCCCCAGCTGCCGCCCCAGTTGCCCCAGGTGCCCATCACGCCGGGAATGCTGGCGAGGCTTAGGCCGTTGTTGCCGCGGAAGACGTCGCGCATGGCCGACGTGAACTGGAACTCGTTCAGCGTGCCGACGGGGAAGTAGCTCGGCCGATCCACCTCGCCGTCGTTGATGATCTCCTGCGTGACCCAGATGGGCTCGCCCTGCAGCGTCGTCGGGTAGGCGGCCTTGACGGCATTCATGATGGTCGTCCAGCTGCCAGCGGGCATGTGCTTGGCTGCATCGATGCGGAAGCCATCCACGCCCAGCGCCAGCAGCGCCTTCAGGTAGTTGGCGATCTGGCCCTGCACATAGCTGCTCTCGGTTGCCAGGTCGGGCAGGCCGCCCAGGCGGCAGTTCTGCACGTTACTGCGACCCGCCGGACTGTTGTAGTCGCTGTCGGCGATGCCGCAGTTGGCGTGGAAGTCACTGGCGCTGAAGTAGGGGTAGGCCAGGGTGCCGGCGTTCCAAGTCGAGCCGTCGGTGGCGGTGCCGCTGGCATCGGCCATCTGGTTGACGACGATGTCGGCATACACGCGCACGCCGGCCGTGTGGCAGGCACTGATCATGGACTGCAGCTGCGCGGGCGTGCCCATGCGGCTGGTCAGGTTCACGTAGTTGACGGGCTGGTAGACACCCCACCAGCCGTTGGCGTTCTTGGACGCGCCGGGCGGTGAGATCTGCACGCCGCCAAAGCCCTTGGGGCCCAGCCACTGCGTGCATTCGGTGGCGATGTCGGGCCAGGCCCACTCGAACATCTGCACGGACGTGGAGTTCGGGTTCAGTGCGAGGGCAGGGGATGCCGAGGCGGCCAGGGCGGCGCTGGTGGCCAACGTCAGGGCGTGGATGAGCCGGCGGCTCGGCGGCAGCTTTTGCATGGTCTTGTCTCCGGTGGGTTCGAACGTTGCCCTCGTGGCGGGGCAGCTGTGTCGGCCAATCGACTGCATTGCCATGGCCGCCTTTCCGGTTCTGGAAAGTGCCGCGACTCTAGGCAGTCATCCCACAAAACAATGTAGTAAAACTACCAATTCAGGCAATTTATCCCTAGAAATACGGCAAGGAAAATGTTTCCGGCCGTAGTCTGGCTACACGGCTTGGCGACGGGAAGCCATCTCTTCACCCATGACGAATAACGCCATGGCGTCCAGGCCGGAACGGGCGATGACGAAGGCCTGGCCCTCTTCAATCGCCAGATGGGTGTCGTAGAGCGCGGTGTAGCGCAACAACAAATTGGCATCCATCGGCGCTGGTTCACCGCGCGTCCAGGGCAGCAGCGCCTCGCGCAGCAGGCCCCAGCACCGCGCCATCTCGACATGCTCGAAGTGCAACCGGTCGGCCAGCGCCGCCAGCCCGGCCGTGCGCAGCCGCGGCAACACATGGCGCTCCTCATCCTCGTGATGGGCCGGGCCGGCGCGGTCGAAGTAGCGGAGCACGTCGGCGGCGGCCTCCCGGGCCTGCTCGTCCACGCCATGCCGCAGTACATGGGTGTGCAGACGCTGCAGCAAATCCAGGCTGCGCCGCACGCGGTCGTGGCAGGCCGCCAGCATCTCGAAGGGCTGGTCGAAGCCGACGGCCGGGCCGGCGTGAAGGAGCGTGTCGACGCGGGTTGTCATGCTGACGATTGTCGGGTTCGGGGCCGCGACAATGAGTTCATGACCGTCGCCCCCGCCCAGCGCGCAGCCGAGTTGCGCGCCCAGCTGAACCACCACGCCCACCTCTACTACGTGCTCGACGCGCCCGAGCTGCCGGACGCCGAGTACGACAAGCTGTTCTCGGAGCTGCAAGCCATCGAGGCCACCCACCCCGAGCTGCTGACGCCGGATTCGCCCACGCAGCGCGTCATCGGCGCCGTGCTGTCCGGCCTCACGCCGGTGCGCCATGCCGTGCCCATGCTGTCGATCACCACCGAAACCGACACCACCGAGGGCGGCGCCATGGCCTTCGACGCCCGCGTGCGCCGTGAGCTGGGACTGACCGAGGCCGACCCGCCGGTGGCATACGCCGCTGAGCTGAAGTTTGACGGTTTGGCGATGAACCTTCGCTACGAAATGGGTGTGCTGGTGCAGGCCGCCACGCGCGGCGACGGCGAGACCGGCGAGGACGTCACGCAGAACGTGCGCACCATCGGCCAGATCCCGCTGCGGCTGCGCGGTGACGCGCCCGCGGTGCTGGAGGTGCGCGGCGAGGTCTACATGCGCCGGGACGACTTCGAAAAGCTCAACGAGCGCCAGCGTGAGCGCGGCGAGAAGACCTTCGTGAACCCGCGCAACACGGCCGCCGGCGCCATCCGCCAGCTGGATCCGGCGCTGGTGCGGCAGCGGCCGCTGTGCTTTTACGCCTACGGCCTTGGCGAGGTGCAGGGCTGGGACATCCCCGCCACGCATGCGGGGCTGCTGGATGCGCTCGCCGCCTTCGGCCTGCCGGTAAATGGCGACCGCGTGGTGGCCGAGGGCGTGCGCGGGCTGATCGACTTCCACCAGGCAATGGCCGCCAGGCGCGACGCATTGCCCTTCGACATCGACGGCATCGTCTACAAGGTCAACTCTCGCGAGCTGCAACAGAGGCTCGGGTTCAAGACCCGCGAGCCGCGCTGGGCCGTGGCGCACAAGTACCCGGCCCAGGAGCAGGTGACGACGCTGCTGGCCATCGACGTGCAGGTGGGCCGCACCGGCAAGCTGACGCCGGTGGCACGCCTGGACCAGGTGTTCGTCGGCGGCACGACGGTATCGAACGCCACGCTGCACAACGTCTTCGAGATGCGCCGCAAGGGCGTGCGCGTGGGCGACAAAGTCATCATCCGGCGCGCCGGCGACGTGATCCCCGAAGTCGTCGGCCGTGTGCCCGGCGAGCGCGCCAGCTACGTGCCCAACTTCCGCATGCCGCGCGCCTGCCCGGTCTGTGCCAGCGAAGTCGTGCGCGAGCGCGGCGGCATGGACCACCGCTGTTCGGGCGGCGTGTTCTGCCCCGCCCAGCGCAAGCAGGCCATGCTGCACTTCGCCGGCCGCCGCGCCATGGACATCGAAGGCCTGGGAGACAAGCTGGTCGAACAGCTGGTCGACGCCGGCATCGTGCTGAGCCTGCCCGGGCTCTACAAGCTCGGCGTCGCCAAGCTCGCTGCGCTGGACCGCATGGCCGAGAAGAGTGCGCAGAACATCGTCGACGCACTTGAAAAGAGCAAGGCGCCGACGCTGGCGCGATTCCTCTTTTCGCTGGGCATACGCCAGGTTGGCGAGACCACGGCCAAGGAGCTGGCGCGCCACTTCGGCACGCTGGACAAGGTGATGACGGCCAGCGTCGAGCAGTTGCTCGAGGTGCCGGACGTGGGCCCCATCGTCGCGGCCAGCATCCACACCTTCTTCGCGCAGCCGCACAACGTGGAAGTCGTCGAGCAGTTGCTGGCGGCCGGCGTGGCACCCAAGGAAAGCGCCGGCGAAGCGGACGACCGGCCGCGCCCGCTGCTGGGCAAGACGCTGGTACTGACCGGCACGCTGCCCACGCTCAGCCGCGACGAGGCCCAGGCCTTGATCGAGGAGGCGGGCGGCAAGGTCAGCGGCTCAGTGTCCAAGAAGACGAGCTACGTCATCGCCGGCGAAGAAGCGGGCAGCAAGCTGGAGAAGGCGAGGGCGCTGGGTGTTGCCGTGCTGGACGAGGCGGGGCTCAAGGCCTTGCTTGGTCAGGCGCAGGCTTGACGCGTGGCTGAGATCCGGCCCTTTTCGCGGTGGCCATGGCCGATTGGGTTGTGCATCCTGGTCATGTGCCTGCTGCTGGCCGGCGCGGCGGCACAGGCCGCAGACTTGTCCCTGCGCTTCGACCTGCTTGGCACGGACGGGCAGCGGCTGCCTTGGAGCAGCGCAGGTCCGGCGGACCCGCAGGCGGAGAACGCCGAGGTGCTGGGCGGGGGGCCGGGTGCGCACCAGTCGGTGAACGCCCTGGTGGTGCGCGCAGATGGGCGTGAAGCCTATGCACTGCGGGGCAACGGTGGCACGCTGGCCTGGATGCCGCAGGGCGTGGCCGGTCTGTCGCAAGACGTTGCGCCGGCGCCTGAGCTACCGCCCCTGTCGTGGGCCATGGCGATGGCATGGGACGAGGCCCGAGGCGTGCTGATGCTGGTCTCCAGCGGCGTCGACGCCATGGTGTACCGCTACGACACGCGCCGCCATGCCTGGTTGGGTGCGCATCCGCTGAACTACCGTGGCGTGAGCGGGCTGGCCTTCAATGCAGCCACCGGCGGCTTTGTTGCTGCGACGGCCGATGCTGAGTTGCTGATGCTGGATGCGGACGGCATGCTTCAACAAGTCCACCCACTGGCCGGTGCACTCGACGATCTGCGTACCGCACGCAAGCAAAGCCCCAGCCGCGTCACGTTGGAGGGCCTGCAAGCAGTGGCGCAAGGGCCGCGGGTGGTGCTCGTCAACGTATATGCCGGTCGCGTCTCGCACGTGTGGACCTACGACACGGACACCCGGCGCGCGTGGCTCGGCTACCGCGCGGCGGGGCTGCCCCCCATGGCGCTGGCGGCCTCTGCGGCGGCGCATGCGTCGAGTGCCGCGATCGGCGGCGCTGCGGCAGGCTGGTTTGCACAGGCGCTGGCACATCCGAGCCGTGCCTTGGCGAGCGTGCCAGCGTCCGTGCAGGCTTGGCTGCCGCTGGCCGCCTGCCTCTCGCTGGCAATGTGGCTGGCCTTGCTCGCCTGGCAAGCGTGGCGCCCGACGCGCAGCGTCGCGAGACGCAGGTGGGTCGGCGTGGTGGTGCTGGCGCTGGCCGCCGGTCCGCTGCTGGCGCTGTGGGACGGCGTGCCTCAGGGGCAACGGCCGCTGCTGACGCCGTGGGAGCTGTGGAACGTGATGCTGATGCTGTGGGCCACGTTGCGGATGCATTTGCCGGTGGGACAGCTGTTCGCTCCCGATGTCATGGCTCGCATCGTCGCGACCGCGGGCTTCGGCCTCGCGTTGCTCAGCGTGGCGCTGCTGCTCGTCAACCCGCGTCGGCGCGGCGTGCGGTGGTTGCTGTTCGCTGCGGCATTGCTGCTTGCAACGCCACCGGCGTGGGAGCTCCGGGCGCGCCGTGCCGAGAGCGAGGCTTTCGCCCGGGAACTGGCAGCGGGCATGGCGCTGTTCGAGGAACGCTGCAGCACCGCCGGCGCGACCCGGCGATATGCCGTCGGCGCCGTGGAAGGGGTGCGCCTGACCGGGCTGCGGGCACCGGTGTCCGATACCGCTCCCACCGATCGCGACTGGCCCGACGCCGGTTTGCCCCGTGATCGCGTCGGCGATGAGTACATCCGCGCCTTCCTGACCGTTGAGGTGCAAGACGACCGCACCCACCCAGGCTGGAGCATGCCTGGGTTGCCAGGCACCGTCACATTGGCGGGCTATCGCTTCGTGGATGTGGCCCAGCCGGACGGCAGCTATCGGCGCTACCGAACCGCGTCCGAAAGTGGCAAGAGCGACATGACCGCTGAGCTCATTGCCGCTGACCAGGCTGCGCGCTACGCTGTCGAGTTTGCTCGAATCGACGCGGCCGGGGACCGACAGCACTGGGTGGCCGGCGCAACCGTGAAGGTGATCGACACGCAAAGCGCCGAAGTCATCGGCGAACTCACGGCTTTTTCCCACGTGCCGCCTCACCGCCGGGCCCGTGGCCAGCCGGACTCACGCAACTGGACGGACGCACGCACCTGCCCCGCTTACAACGACTTGCCCGACCTGCGGGCCAGGATGTTCACGGAAGAGGTGCTGCAGCGTCCGCGACGCTGACCAGTCAGGCAGGACCGATCGTTCGATCCGCGCGAGTTTTAGATTCGTGCGTGCGACGCCCCTGGCGGCCTACATCGGCGGTCAACCCGCCTTAGGCATGGCGTGCGGGACCATGCCGCATCAGCGGCTTCAACGGCCCACTGAGCAAGGGCCCCTTGGCCCAGTCGGGCGTGGTCTCGAACAAGTGGTCGATGAAAGCCCGGGTCTTGGCCGGCATCAGCCGCCGGCTGGCGGTCAGCAGGTGCACGGGCAGCGGCTCGTAGCTCCACTCGGGCAGCACCGGCACCAGCGTGCCGGCGGCCACGTCCGATGCGACCATGCCGAACGGGAAACTGCCGATGCCGCCGCCGGCGCGCGCCAGTGACAGAACCAGGCCGATGGAGTTGGCCTCCAATGGTCCCTTCATCTGCACCTCGGCCGTCTGCTTGCCGTTCAGCAGCGTGCGGTACATGCCCTTGCCCTGTGTCAGCACGACGAAATCGTGCTCTGCCAGGTCCGCCGGCGTCTGCGGCGCGGGCCGGGCCTGCAGGTAGACGGGGCTGGCATACAGGCCGCGCTCCAGCAGCATGTATTGCCGCGCGATCAGGTCGGGCTCATCCACCGCGCCCATGCGCACGGCCACGTCGTAGGGCTCGTTGAACAGGTCCACACGGCGCGGCGTCGTGTCCACCTCCAGCTCCACCTTGGGATAGCGGCGAACGAAGCGCGCGAAGCTCTCGGCCAGCACCAGCATCGCAAACTCGGCCGGCACTGACACCCGCAGGCGCCCCTGCGGCGTGGCCTCGCGCGAGGCCAGCCAGTGGCGGGTCTCGGCAATGTCGTCGTCATGCCGCGCGGCGCGCTCGGCGAGCTGCTCGCCCAGTTCGGTCAGCGTGAGCCGGCTGGCACCGGGCACGAACAGACGCGCACCCACCGAGGTCTCCAGCGCCGTGAGGCGCCGGCTCAGGGTGGCCTTGGGCAGGTCCAACTGGCGGGCCGCCTCGGAGAGCGATCCGGCCTTGTGAACCTGGGCCAGCAAGAGCAGGTCGTCAATTTTCATGGCGTCATTCGTCTCGTTTTATTTCGTTTCGTTTCCGGAACGGTGCGTTTGAGTTTTGCGGCTATTCACCGGAAATGGAACTCTCTACAGTCCGCCCCATCATGTCAAGCACCCGTCTGCTGCAACCCCAAAGGCACCGCATCGGCGCCGGCTTCCAGGCCGAGGGCTGGCGGGAGCCACTGGCGCTGCTGGACCCCTTCATCATGGTGGACCACTTCCGCATGAGCGAGCCGGCGTTTGCGCCGCATCCGCATGCGGGCTTCTCGGCAGTGACCTATCTGTTCGACGACTCAGCCACCGGCATGGTCAGCCGCGACTCGCTGGGCGGCGAGCACGCCATCCCGCCCGGCGGCCTGCACTGGACGCTGGCCGGCCGCGGCGTCATGCACGACGAGTTCCCCGCCGAGCCGGGCCGCGAGGCCCATGGCCTGCAGATCTTCGTCAACCTGCCGGCCGACCAGAAGCTGCGTGCGCCAAGCGTCATGCGCCTGTCCCCGCAGCAGATGCCGCGCCGGGCGGGCAAGGGCTGGCGGGCCGTGCAGGTCTTCGGTGCCGACACGCCGCTGGACCTGCCTTGGCCGGTGTCGCTGATCCTCGTCGATATCGATGCCGGCGTGAGCTTCGACCTGGCGCTGGCCGAGGGGGAGCAGGGCTTTGCGCTGGTCATCCAGGGCAGCGGCCAGGCCGACCACTGGCCGCTGTCCGCCGGCCGTGCGCTGAGCCTGCCCGTCGCCGGCCGGGCCTGTGTCGTGGCCGACCAACCCCTGCGACTGGCCTGTTTCTCGGGCCAGCCGCTGTTCGAACCCGTCGTGCGCCACGGCCCCTTCGTCATGAGTGACGAGGGCCAGGTGGTCGCGGCGCTGCAGCGCTTCCAGTCCGGTGGCATGGGCCGCCTCGGCGCCCGGTCACCCGCAAGCACAACCCCAACGATCCAAAACAAGGAAACCCTGTCATGAACGCACCGCAAGAGAACGCCGCTGCCGCACCCAAGCCCGTGAAGAGCGGCCCGCCCGTTCCGCTGCTGGTCGTCGGCGCGCTGCTGCTGATCGGCGGCATCGGCCTGGGCGGCCGCATGTGGTGGCGCAGCCAGCACCTGGTCGAGACGGACAACGCCTTCGTCGCTGGCCGGCTGCACCCGGTGGCCACGCGCGTGGCCGGTGTCGTCACCGAGATGCGCATGCAGGACAACGCCGTCGTCAAGTCCGGCGACGTGCTGCTGCGCCTGGACCCGGCCGATGCGGCCGTGCAGATCGAGCGCCTGAAGGCCCAGATTGCGCAGGCCGACGCGGCCATCGCCACCAGCGGCGCACAGATCGCCCAGGCCAAGGCCCAGGCTGCCGTCACCAACTCCCAGGTGGCCCAGGCCGAGAGCGTGCTGTCTCGCACCGAGCTGGAGGCCAAGCGCAGCCAGGCGCTGTTTGGCGCGGAGCTGCGCGCCACCAGCAAGCAGGAGCTGGATGCCGCCCTGGCCGCCCGCGATGTGGCGCGCGCCGACGTGGCAGCCCGCAAGGCCAGCGCCGCCGCCGCCAAGGAGGCCGTGGCCGCCGCCGAAAGCACCCGTCAGTCCGCCAATGCACAGAAGAGCGCCACGCAGGCCCAGCTGAAGGACGCGCAGAACCAGCTCGGCTACGTCGAGCTGAAGGCGTCCAGCGATGGCCGCATCGGCAAGCGCACGGTGGAGGTGGGCCAGCGCGTGCAGGCCGGCCAGCAACTGGCCGCCATCGTCGAGCCCGAGACCTGGATCGTCGCCAACTTCAAGGAGACGCAGTTGGCGCGCATGAAGCCCGGCCAGAAGGTGCGCGTCAAGCTCGACGCATTCCCCGGTCAGGAACTGACGGCCAAGGTCGACAGCTTCGCCCCGGCTTCGGGTGCCAGCTTCGCGCTGCTGCCGCCGGACAACGCCACCGGCAACTTCACCAAGATCGTCCAGCGCGTGCCGGTCAAGATCGTGTTCGAGCCGGAGAGTCTCAAGGCGCTGGGTGAACAGGCTTCGCGCATCGTGCCGGGGCTGTCCGTGCAAGTAGAAGTCGAGATCGCCGCCGAGTAACGTCGCCATGGGCAACGAAAACTACCTCCCCCCGCCGCCCGGCGAGAAGGTCAGCGGGCGCACCTGGCTGGCCGTGCTGGCCAGCCTTCTGGGCGCCTTCATGGCGGTGCTGGACATCGCCATCACCAACTCGTCGCTGAGGGACATCCTCGGCGCGCTGTCGGCCACGCAGGAAGAGGGCTCCTGGATCTCCAGCGCCTACCTGGTCGCCGAGATCGTCGTCATCCCGCTCGCGGGCTTCCTGTCGATGGTGTTCTCCACGCGCCGCTACCTGGTGGTCAACGTCGCGCTGTTCCTGCTGTTCAGCACGCTGTGCGGCATGGCCTGGAGCCTGGAGTCCATGATCGCCTTCCGCGCGGCGCAAGGCTTCACGGGCGGTGTGATGATTCCGATGGCGATGACGCTAGTCACGCGCAAGCTTCCGCTGAAGAAGCGCCCCATCGGCCTGGCACTCTTCGGCATGACGGCCACCCTGGCCCCGACGCTGGGCCCCACGGTGGGCGGCTACCTGACCGAGCTTTACGGCTGGCCCAGCATCTTCTACATCAACTGGGTGCCGGGCGTGCTGCTGATGCTGGGCGTCAGCATCGGTCTGGACAAGGAGCCAATGAACCTGCGGCTGCTGCGCGACGTCGACTGGTGGGGCGTCGTCTTCATGGCTGTGGGCCTGGGTTCGCTGACGGCGATGCTGGAAGAGGGCAATGCCAAGGACTGGTTCCAGAGCCCGTTCATCATCACGGCCGCTGTGCTGGCCATTGGTGGCATCTACGGCTGGGCCTGGCGTGGCCTGACGCGCAAGAACACCTTCATCGACCTTCACATCCTGGGGCGCCCCAGCTTCCTGATCGCCGGCGTGATCGCGTTCGCCACCGGCATGGGCCTCTACGGCTCGGCCTTCATCCTCCCGCTGTACCTGGGCCAGATCGCCAACTACACGCCCATGCAGATCGGGCTGGTCATCATGTGGATGGGCCTGCCGCAGCTGTTCATCATGCCGTTTGCGGCCAAGCTGTCGACCAAGCTGGACAACCGCGTGATGATGAGCGTGGGCCTCGGGCTGTTCGCCATCTCCTGCTTCATGAACACGCACATGAGCGCCGACACGGCGGGTCCCGAGCTGCTGGCCGCGCAGATCGTTCGAGCGCTGGGCCAGCCGCTCATCATGATCACGCTAACCAACTTCGCGGTGAACGGCGTGCCGCCCCACCTGCTGCCCAGCGCATCGGGCATGTTCAACATGATGCGCAACCTCGGCGGCTCGGTCGGGATCGCGACGCTGGCCACGCTGCTGACCAACCGCGAACACCTGCACAGCGCCCGCGTCGGCGAGGCCGTCAGCCTCTACGACCCGGCCACGCAGGCGCGGCTGGACACCCTGGCGCAGAACTTCGCGTCCAAGGGCACCGACCTCGCCACCGCACAGGACATGGCCATCAAGTCGCTGGACAACGTCGTGCGCCGCGACAGCTTCGTCATGGCCTACAACGACGCCTTCCTGATCCTCGGCATCGCGCTCATCAGCTGCGTCGTCATCGTCTGGATGAGCAAGAAGGTCTTGGGCGGCGCAGGTGCCGCCGAGGCCGCCCACTGATTCCGAAAGAGATCACCATGATCCAACTCAAGACCGTCCTCACCCTCGTCGCCACGGCCGCGCTGGCCGCCTGCACGACGCTGGGTCCCAACTACCAGGCGCCCGCCGCCAACGCGCCCGCGGCCTACCGCGCCGCCTCGCCCGTAGCCGGCGCCGAGCTGCAACGCGACTGGTGGCTGGTCTTCGGCGACGCCCAGCTCAATGCGCTGGAGGCCCAGGCCTTGCAGGCCAGCCCGACGCTGGCTGCCGCCGCCGCGCGCATCGAGCGGGCGCGCGCCGTCTTCGGCGCGACCAAGGCCGACGAGCTGCCGCGCTTTGACCTTGGCGCCAATGCCGGCGGCCTGCGCACCTCCGCCAAGGCCACCACCACGCCGGTGCTGCAAGGCCACCCCGTCACCTTCGAGGGCGAAACCTTCGGCCTGCAGGCCAGCATCGGCTGGGAGCTGGACCTGTGGGGCCGCGTGAAGCGCCAGGGCGAAGCCGCGCAGGCCCAGCTCGATGCGTCCACGATGGACGCTGCCGCCGCCCGTGTTGCGCTGACTGCCGACGTCGCGGCTGCCTACTGGCAATGGCGTGCGCTCGCTGACGAGGCGGCCGCGCTGCAGCGCCTGCGCGACAGCCGCGCCAAGGCATTCCAGGTGGCACAGACGCGCTTCGACGCCGGGTCCTCGTCGACCCAGGACCTGGAGCGCGTGCGCGCCGAACTTGCCGCTGCCGACGCCGACATGGCCGACCTGCCGCGCCGCCAGGCGCTGGTAGCCAACCAGATCGCTGCGCTGACCGGCCAGGCCGCCGCCGAACTGAAGCTGCAGGCCGTCACCTCACTGCCTGCGCCGCCGCAGATCCGCGCCGGTCTGCCGTCCGAGCTGCTGCAGCGCCGCCCGGACCTGGCCCAGAGCCTGGCGCAGCTGCATGCTGCCACGGCCCAGGTCGGCATCGCCGAGGCCGCCTTCTATCCGTCCATCAAGCTGACAGGCAGCTTCGGCTACTCCAGCGAAGACCTCGGCTCGCTGATCTCGGCGCCGGCACGCCTCTACAACGTCGGCCCCAGCATCTCGCTGCCGATCTTCGAAGGCGGCCGCAACAAGGCCAACCTGGCCGGCGCCAAGGCCTCGGTGGACGAGTCCCTCGCCGCCTTCCGCGGCCGCATGCTGCAGGCGCTGCGCGAGGTGGATGACGCGCTGGCCGAACTGCAGGGCCGCGCGACGGTGGTGGATGCCCAGAACCGCACGCTGGCCTCTGCCGGCCAGGCGCTGTCAGTGGCCAAGAGCCGCTACGACAAGGGCGCCGTCAGCTACCTCGACGTGACCGAGGCCGAGCGCACGCCGCTGGCCACCGGGCGCGCGCTGGCACAGCTGCGCGGCGCGCAATGGGCGGCGACGGCGCAGTTGGTGAAGGCGCTGGGCGGTGGCTGGAGCCAGGGCAGCTGACGCTGCCGGCAGACCGGGAAGTGGCTCAGGGCGTCGCCGGCCGCCCGACGCAGACCGGCTCCCGGCCGTCTTCCCAGGCACTCAGGAAGCGTCGTGCATCGGCCAGGGTGCCGGGAGGCACCAGGCTGCCCCAGCGCACTTCGCGGCTAAGCACCGCGTCCGGTTGGTGCTGAGCCAGGCCGGCCAGCATGCCGAGCACCAGCACCTGTTCCTTGAGGCTTGGCGGCGCATGGTCGAGGGCACCATTGAGCAGGCGCTCGGCGGACTTGTCAACCACTGGCCAGTCCTGGCGGGCGACGGCGTCGTACAGGGTCAACTGCTCGACGACGCCCGGCGGCAGATTCGGCTGGGCGCGGCGCCAGGCGACCGGGTCCCACAAGGCCTGCTGATCTGCGGCCGGCAGGTGGGCGAGCACGGCCTGGGCGAGGTTGGCGGCGTAGATGAGCAGGGCATCGGCGTCCAGCGGTGAGCCGGGCTGACGCTGCAGGCGCAGAGCGTCGACGAGGCGGGTCAAGCCCTCGCCGCGAGGCTGGCCCGGGCCGCGGCCGCTAAAGCGCTCGGCGGCCCACGCGGCCTGCTGGCGGTTCAGCATCGGCGTGAAGTTGCTAGGGCTGATCGTCGGCGTCGGCGACCGGATCGGACGGCAGTCCAACACGGGCAGCAGCGGCATGCCGTCGGCCGCTAGGCGCTGCAGCAGGTCGGCATGCACGCCGCGAAAGCGCTGCAGGGGTGCGAACAGAGAGACGGTCGGGAAGAAGTCCGAATGCGGCGGGGCTTTCTGCAGCCGCACATAGGTGCGCAACACGGCTGGCCCACCGATGCGGCGCACGGCCAGGTCGACCGCAGACGCCAGGCCCACACGGCGCAACTCGGCGGCGAGCTCGGGCGAACGCCAAGGTGCGTTGTTCGGCGCCTGCAGCTGGCTGGTCGGCGCGAGGATGACCAGGTCCAACGAATTGGTCGTGTAGATCTCGCTGTCCGGGAACTCCTGCAGCAGCGCAGCGATCATCTCGGCCAGCAGCGCGTCCGAGATCTCGTAGCTGTGCACCCATTGCACAAGGAGGCCACCAGGCTTGAGGCTGCGCTTCACGCCACGGTAGAACTCGTGCGTGAACAGGCTCGCCACACCGCTGACCCAGGGGTTGGACGGCTCGGACAAAACGACGTCGTAGCGGCGCCGACCGCGCGCAAAGAACTCGCGGGCGTCCTCGAAATGCACCTGCGAGCGCGGGTCTGCGTAGGCGCGCGCGTTGCGCGGCCTGAACACCGATGCGCCCTCCCAAACCGCCCGCTCGATCTCGATCGTGTCCACACGCTTGGGTGCCTACGAGCCCAACAGCGTGTGCGTGCTCAAGCCAGAGCCCCAGCCGATGACGGCGATGTCTTGGGGCTGCGGGTGCACAGCCAGCGGCAGGGCAGCGAGCATCAGCATGGTGATCTCGTCGGGGTTCGGTGCCTTGGTCAGAGGCGTCAGGCCCGCGTCGGGCTTGCCGTTCGTCGAGATGACAATGGCGCCGGGTTGACTGACGACCGAGATGCTGGCCGTGGCGCCGTCCTTGTAGAACAGCAGTTCTCGGCCAGCCATGTTGGTGCTGCCGTAGCGGAAGACGCCGGCAGACTGCAACAGCCGGTCCGGCAACCCCCAGTGCAGCATGCCGCCCAGCATGACACTGCCGGCGCCCGCAGCCACGAGCACAGCCGGTGCCCAGCGGCCCGGGCTCAGCGCGCGCAGCAGGGCCAGTCCGATGACGAGGTCCACTGCGCCGGCCAGAAGCAGCGTCATGCCGACGCCTATAGCCGGCATCAGCCCATGCGCCGCGACGAGCACGCCCAGGATGGCACCCAGCGTGTTGGCTGCGTAGACTTGGCCGATGGCGCGCTCGCCGCCGCCGCGCCTGAGCAGCGCAGCCGTGAACAGCGGCAGCGTCATGCCTGCAAAGAATGCCGCAGGCGCCATGATGAGCAGGGCGATGCCTGCGGTCGCCATGTTGTAGAGCACGTAGCCGGCGCTGGTCTTGGCAAGGCCCTGCAGGATGGCCGGTACCCAGTGGTAGGCGTTGCCCAGCAGAGCGACGGACAGCATTGCGCACAAGCCCATAGCGACCTGCACGAAGCCGGCGTAGCGCACCAAGTCCTGGATGCGGTCGCCGACCCGTCGCACCCACAGCCCACCCAGCGCCAGACCGGCGATGAAGGCGGCCAGCATCAGCTCGAAGCTGTGCAGGCTGCTACCCAACGCCTGGTTGAGCATGCGCACCCAGCCCAGTTCGTAGGCGAAGGAGGCAGCACTGGACAGGAAGGTTGCCACGAGCAGGGCAGGCAACAGCCGGCCAGGGACGTCGCCAGCGGATTCAGGTGCGGCGGCATCGGACGCCGCGTGGCCTTCACGCAATGCCAGGCTCAGACCGAGGCTGGCGACGGCAACCAGCAGGTTGAGCCCGCCCGCCACCTTCAAGGCTCCTGGCATGCCCAGGTTCGGCAGCAGCACAAAGGTCGCCAACAGCGCGCCGAGTGCAGCGCCGATGCCGTTCGTGAAATAGAGGCCGCCCAGCGTCCGACCCTGCTGGCTGCCGTCCAGGCGCAGCACACCGGCGGCGATCAGCGGGAAGGTCGCGCCCAGCAATACGGTTTGCGGCGCGATCAGTGCTGCTGCGCTCAGCCACTGCCAGGCCTGGGCTGCGCCGGCACTGGCCAGCGCGGGCAGGACGGTCGCCTGGCTGTAGTCGCTGTAGGCCACGAAGACGCCGTGGAACGCCAGGCCCAGGACACCGATCAGCGCTTCTGCGCCCGCATAGACGGCAACAGGCCGGCGCAGCGACTGCGTAACGCGGCTGATGCCCCAGGCGCCCAGCGCCATGCCGCCCATGAACATCATCAGCACCAGGGTCTGCGCGTAGGCCGCGTGGCCCAGCGTGAGGCCCAGGTAGTGAGCCCAGAGCGACTGGTAGATCAGTGCCGCGCAGCCCGACAGGACGAACAGCAGTTGCAGGGTCCAGCGGGTCGTGGCGATTCGGTTCATCGGGTTTGTGTCAGCAAGGCTGCGGCCATCCGGGCGGCGGCACCGCGGTGAGCCGCGGAAAAGGCGAGGGCGTTCGCGCCCATTGCGCTGCGGCCGGCCACATCGGCGCACAGCGCCAGGCCGCGCGTGACCGCCTCGGCCAGCGACGCGCAGCGCCCGGCCGCGCCGGCCGCCAAGGCCAGCGCCGTCGCCTCGGCGAAATTGAAGGTGTGTGGCCCGGCCAGCACCGGGCAGCCGCAGGCCGCCGCCTCAATGAGGTTCTGACCACCCAGCGGCTCGAAGCTGCCGCCCAGCAGCGCGACGCTGGCCAGGCCGTAGTACAGCGGCATCTCGCGCATCGAGTCACCCAGCCAGGCGTCTGCAGCCAACGCCTCGGCTGGGGGCTCGTCGCCCCAGCCGCTGCGCCGCGCCAGCGTCAGGCCGGCGCCTTCGATCAGGGCGGCGATCTCGTCGAAGCGCTGCGGATGGCGCGGCACGATGGCCAAGAGCGGGCGTGGTGCCGGCTGACGGGCCCATTCGGCCAGCAGCGCGGCCTCTTCGCCCTCCCGGCTGACGGCCAGCATCAGCACGGGCCGCCCCAGCTGCTGCGCCCAGCGCTGGCCGCGCGCAATCAGCGCCGGGTCCACCGCGATGTCGTACTTCAGGTTGCCTGCGACCTCGACTTGCTCCATTCCCATCGCCCGGATGCGCGAGGCGTCGGCCTCCGTCTGCGCCAGCGCCAACGTCATCCGTCGAGCGGCCGGCCGCATCAGCGCGGCAAACCGCAGCCCTTGGCGCAGGCTCTTCTCGGACAGGCGTGCGTTGGCGAGCACCATCGGCAGCGCTGCGCGCTGGGCCTCGCGCTGCAGCGTGGGCCAGACCTCGGTTTCCATCAGCACGCCCAGCCGGGGCTGCCAATGGCGCAGGAAACGGCGCACAGCGCCGGGCGTGTCGTAGGGCAGCCAGGCCTGGGCGTTGCCTTCTCCCAGGGTCTGTAGCAGCGCCTGCCCGGCCTCGCGACCGGTGGCGGTCGAGTGGGTCAGCAGGAACCTCAGCTCGGGATCACGGGCGCGCAACGCGTCGACCAGCGCGCTGGCTGCACGCGTCTCACCCAGAGACACGGCGTGTATCCAGAGCCGGCCCGGCGCTGCCGGGCCGGCATAGAAACCGAGCCGTTCACCAAGCGCATGCCGGTAGAGCGGCTCCTTGGCCCCACGGCGCCACAGACGCAGCAGGTACAGCGGCGTCAGCAGCCGAAGCAAAGTGGCATAGAGCCACCGGGCGGGTTCAATGGCCAGCGGCAAACTTTGCGTCCGGCTTCACGCGCTTGAGCTGTGCCAGCACGTCGTGCTGGATGCGCTCCAGCGCCTCGGGCGTGTGCCCCTCGAAGCGCAGCACCAGCACCGGCGTGGTGTTGGACGGGCGGATCAGGCCGAAGCCGTCCGGGTACTCGATGCGCAAGCCATCGATGGTGACCAGCTCGGTCGCGCCGGGGAAGTCGGCCAGCGAAGTCAGTTCCTTGAGCTTCCTGACGACCTCGTGGTGTTCGCCTTCGGCGCACGGCACATTGATCTCGGGCGTGTTGAAGCTGTTGGGCAGGGCTTGCAGCACTGCGCTAGGGTCTTGGCTGCGCGACAGGATTTCCAGCATACGGCCAGCCGTGTACATCGCGTCGTCAAAGCCATACCAGCGCTCGGCGAAGAAGATGTGGCCCGACAGCTCGCCGGCCAGCGGTGCGCCGGTTTCCTTCAGCTTGGCCTTGGCCAGCGAGTGGCCGGTCATCCACATCAGCGGCTTGCCTCCGTGCTCGCGGATCCATGGCGCCAGTCGCTGGGTGCATTTCACGTCGAAGATGATCTCGGCACCGGGCAGGCGCTTCAGAATGTCCGCCGCGATCAGCATGATCTGGCGGTCCGGCATGATCATCTCGCCGTCCTTGGTGACGATGCCCAGCCGGTCGCCGTCACCGTCGAACGCCAGGCCCAGCTCGGCGCCGGTGGCGTGGACGATGCGCTTGAGGTCTTCCAGGTTCTCTGGACGAGACGGATCGGGATGGTGGTTGGGGAAGTCGCCGTCCACCTTGGAGAAGATGTCGATGACCTCGCAGCCCAAGGCCCGAAGGATGGCCGGGGCAGAGGCGCCGGGGATGCCGTTGCCACTGTCGACGACGATCTTCATCGGCCGGGCCAGCTTGCAGTCCGTGACGACGCGGTGGGTGTACTCGGCCACGATGTCCATCGTGGCCGTGCGGCCCTTGCCGCTGGCGTAGTCTTCAGCTTCGATGCGGTGCTTCAGGCCCTGAATCTGGTCACCGTAGACGGCAGCGCCCTTAAGCACCATCTTGAAGCCGTTGTAGTCCTTGGGGTTGTGGCTGCCCGTGACCATGATGCCGGAGTTGCAGCCATGCTTGCTGCGTGTGGCGGCGACGTAATAGAGCATGGGCGTGGTCACGGCACCGATGTCGACGACGTCCAAGCCGGTGCTGGCCAGGCCGCGGATCAGCGCAGCGACCAGGCCGGGGCCGGACAGGCGGCCGTCGCGGCCTACGGCGACGGCCTTCTCGCCCAGGGCCTTGGCCTCGGTGCCGAAGGCCCGGCCCAGGTGCTCGGCGAGTTCCTCGTTCAAGGTCTGGCCGACGACGCCGCGGATGTCGTAAGCCTTGAAGATGGATGCGTGAACCTGCATGGACTGCCTCTGAAGCTGGGGTTTTGAAATCGCGGCGGATTGTAGGCACGGCCCATGGCCAGCCGTCCGTCGCCCCGGCTGTCGATCCGTCGCCCATCCAGGGGGCAGGGCGTGCACGCTTCCTACACTCGCGGCCCATGACGTTCACCGAGGAATTCACGCAGGCCTTGCGCCACCAACGAGTGCTGATGAAGCACCGGCCGGACCGGCTTCGCGTGCGGGCGCTGATCTACCTGCTCTGGATGCTGGGCTTCGGCGCGGCCTTCGCCGTGCTGGCTGGGTTGCAGCGCGGGGACCTGGGTTCGGCAGCCTGGTGGCGCACTCAGGTACCGGGCAACCTGCTGGTCAGCGGCTGCGTCATGGTCTGCTTCTTCGCGGTGTACCGCAGCTTCGAGAAGCTGGCGCCGCAGCGCTGGCTGGACACCATCATGGGCTGGCACGACTGGCGTTCGGGCCTGTTCTTCTCGGCAACGTCGATCGGCTGCGCGCTGGTGGGCGTCATCATCGGCCTGTGGTTCGTCGACCGCATCTGGGCCCTTCAGAACTTGCCGGACGTGTTGCGCAACCTCGGCTTCTGGCGCCAGTTCCTGCTCATTTCGGCCGTGATTTCCGTCGTGCTGAGCTGGCGCTACCGGGCGCGCTGGAAACAGGAGCGGCTGCAGGCCCGCGTCACCGAGGCGCAGCTTCGGCTGCTGCAGGGCCAGATCGAGCCGCATTTCCTGTTCAACACGCTGGCCAATGTGCAAAGCCTCATCGACTTCGACCCCGGCCTAGCCAAGTTGATGCTGGAGCGCTTCACCGACTACCTGCGCGCCAGCCTGGGCCAGCTGCGCGGTGACAGCACGACGCTGGCGCAGGAGTTCGCGATGCTGGAGGCCTACCTTTCGCTGATGCAGCTGCGCATGGGCGAGCGCTTGCGCGTGCGCCTGGACTTGCCGGCAGAGCTGGGCGGCTTCGAGCTGCCACCGCTGCTGGTGCAGCCGCTGGTGGAGAACGCCATCCACCACGGCTTGGAGCCCAAGATCGCCGGCGGTGAGGTGGTGGTCAGCGCCCGGCGCAAGGCCGGCATGCTGTACATCGCCGTCGAAGACGATGGCCAGGGGATGAATGCCCCGCGCCGGCGCGGCGGCAACGGCGTCGCCCTCGACAACATCCGCGCCCGGCTGACCGCCCGCTGGGGCGTGGGCGCCACGCTGGCCCTGCTGCCACGCGAAGGCGGGGGCACCCGCGCCTGCATTCACATTCCCTCATCCGCCTGACCCACCATGACCACCGCCCTGATCGCCGACGACGAACCCCACCTCGTCCACTACCTGAAAGCCCAGCTCGCCCAGGCCTGGCCCGAACTTCAGATCGTCAAGACCGCCGCCAACGGTGTCGAGGCCGCCCAGGCCATCGCCGAGCTGGAACCGGACATCGCTTTCCTGGACATTCAGATGCCCGGGCTGACCGGGCTGGAGGTCGCCCAGGGCATCGAAGCCGACACGCGCGTCGTCTTCGTGACGGCCTACGACCAGTACGCCGTCGACGCCTTCGAGGCTCGTGCCGTCGACTACCTGCTCAAACCCATCAAGGCTGACCGACTGACCCGCTGCGTCGAGCGCCTGCGCGCGACCGCCACCACGAGCAGCGACGACGACAGCGCGCTGGCCGAGACGCTGAAGCGCCTGCTACCCTCGGCCACCAACGCGCCCGTCAGGCTGCGCTACATCCGCGCTGCCCAGGGCGAGCTGATGCACCAGGTCCCGGTCGACGAGGTGCTGTTCTTCCAGGCCGACGACAAGTACACCGTCGTGCAGACGGCCTCCGCCGAGCACCTGATCCGCACGCCTATCTTCGAGCTGTCGCAACAGCTGGACCCGGAGCGCTTCTGGCAGGTGCATCGGTCCACCATCATCAACCTGGACCACCTCGCCGGCACGCGCCGCGACGAACAGAGCCGCTTGTTCGTGCGTGTGCGCGGCCAGGCGCGGGAGCTACCGGTCAGCCGCGCCTACGTCCACCTGTTCAGGGCGATGTAGCTTGCAAGCGCGGCGCTAGAGTCGGGGCAAAAGAAAGCCCGCGATGCTGCGACGAGACCTGATGCTGTTAGCTGCCCTGGGCGCAGGACGGCACGCCGCATGGGCCCAGCTACCGGAAGAGACGGCCGGGCGCGTGCCGCAGCTCGAATGGGTGGCTGGCGACCTGCCGCCGTTCGCCTGGCGGACGAGCAACGGGCCCCGCGGCTATGCCCACGAGCTGGTGCTGCTGATGGCGCAGCAGCTGGGCCGCTCAACGCAGGTGAACTACTACCCCTGGGCGCGGGCCGTTCAGCTGACCGACCGCAGCGACCGCGTCGGCATCTTTCCGCTGGCCCGCACGCCTGACCGCGAGAAGCGCTTCCAGTGGCTGGTGCCGCTGATGACGGCGCGCTACGTGCTCATCACGCCGGCCACCGACCGGCGGCTGAGCCTGAACGATTTGCGAACTGTGCGCGTGGGCGTGCTGCGCGGGTCGCCTATCGTGCGCAACCTGACTGCAGAACATTTCACTACCCTCGTCGAAGGCAAGGACTACAAGGACTTGCTTCGTATGCTCGTCGACGGCGGCCTGGACGCCGTCTACGCCGGTGCACCCATGCTTGACGCGGCCATGGGCGAGTACGGCTACACGCGCCGACAGTTCACGACGCAGCAGTCGCTGGGCGAGGCCAGGCTCTACATGGCCGCGTCGCTCGGCCTGGCGCCCGAGGAGGCGCAGCTGTGGCGCAAGGCCTACCAGCAATTGGTGGACGACGGCAGCGTGGAACGGCTGCGGCGCCGCTATTTTCCAGCCGACAAGCACTGACATCCGTTGGCAGCAGGCCGCGCCTGCATGTCCGGAAATGGCCAGGCGCAGTCGAGGCCGGCGCCTAGACTGGCACCATGTTGTCCACCCAGCTCCCGCACGACGCCGCCTATGCGGCGCTGCAGGCCCGCGACGCGCGCTTCGACGGCCGGCTGTTCGTAGGCGTCACGTCAACCGGCATCTACTGCCGCCCGGTCTGCCGCGTGCGTCTGCCGCGGCGCGAGAACTGCCGCTTCTTCGACACTGCCGCCCAGGCCGAGGCCGAGCGCTTTCGCCCCTGCATGAAATGCCGTCCCGAGCTGGCGCCGCGCGCGCTGGCCTGGACGACCGTGGACGCCTCGCGCACGCTGGCCAGCCAAGCCGCAGCCTGGCTAGATGCCTGCGACGACGCCGAGGCCAGCGTCGAGGGGCTGGCGGCGCATCTGGGCATCACCAGCCGGCACCTGCGCCGCATCTTCCAGGCCGAGCACGGCGTGTCGCCGCTGCAATACCTGCAGACACGCCGGCTGCTGCTGGCCAAGGCCTTGCTGACCGACAGCACATTGCCCGTCAGCGACGTCGCGTTCGCAGCGGGCTTTGCCAGCCTGCGCCGCTTCAATGCGGCTTTCGTCGAGCATTACCGGCTGCAGCCGACAGCCTTGCGCCGCGAAGGTGGCGGCGCAGCGCCGGCATCGCGGCTGCGGCTGAGCTATCGCCAGCCGTATGACGTGGCCGGCGTGCTGGCCTTTCTGGCGCCGCGTGCCGTCGCCGGTGTCGAAGTCGTGGCGGCGGGTAGCGTCACGCGCACGCTGGCGTTGACGCACGCGGGTGAGCGTTTTGCTGGCTGGCTGCGCGCCAGCTTCGACAAGCCCGGCCAGGTCGGCGTCGAGCTGTCGCCCAACCTTTGGCCGGCCGTCGGGTCTCTGCTGCCTTTGCTGCGCCGCTGGCTGGACCTGGACGCCGACCCGGAGGCCATCGCCGCGGCCTTGGGTGAGACCGCCGTGCCGGGCCAGCGCCTACCGGGCTGCCTGGACCGCTTCGAGCTGACGGTGCGGGCCGTGCTGGGCCAGCAGGTCACGGTGGCCGCCGCGCGGACCCTTGCTGGGCGCTTCGTTGAGCGCTTCGGCGAACTGCTGACCGACGCCCCCGAGGGCTGCGGCCGTCTTTTTCCGACACCCGGGCGCATCGCCGCCGCCACGCGTGACGAGATCGCATCGCTGGGCATCATCGGCCGCCGGGCCGACAGCCTCATCGCACTGGCGCAGGCCTGGCCCACACTGGCTTTTTCCCGCCGCGAGGGCTCACCCGAGGCCGCGGCCGCGGAGCTGACCGCCATCCCCGGCATCGGTCCCTGGACCGCCGGCTACATGCTGATGCGCGGCTGGAGCTGGCCCGACGCCTTCCCCCCTGGCGACGTCGTGTTGCGCAAAGCCCTCGGTGGCGCGGGCCCGTTGCCTTCGCCCAAGGCCTATCTCGAGGCGGCCGAGCGCTATCGCCCCTATCGCAGCTACGCCGTCCTTCACCTCTGGAGAACGGCTTGACCCAGCCCCTACGCGCTTCGCGCCCCCTTAAAAGGGCACTGCCAGCTGCCTGGCAAAGCCAGTTCCGCGGCAGTCGCGCGGTCATTCAGAAAGATTGGAGTTCCTCAATGACGCACCACGTTTTGCAACGCAGGATCGAGACCCCACTCGGGCCGCTGACCGCCGCGCGCAGTGCCACGGGCCTGTCAGGCCTGTGGTTCGACGGCCAGAAGCACCATCCCGGCGCTCTGGCGGTACCCGAGGACGATGGCAGCGACCCGGTGCTGTCGGCTACCGCGACGGCGCTGGCGGCCTACTTCAGCGGCAAGCCCTTCGACATGCCACCGCTGGACCCGGCCGGCACCGTCTTCCAGCGCGAGGTCTGGCAGGCCTTGCTGAGCATCGTGCCCGGTACGCCGGACACCTACGGCCACCTGGCAGAACGCCTGGGCCGGGCGCAGGCGGCGAGGGCCCTGGGTGCGGCGGTAGGCCGCAACCCCATCTCCATCCTCATTCCCTGCCACCGCGTCGTCGGCGCCGATGGCTCGCTGACCGGCTATGCCGGCGGTCTCGATCGCAAGCAGGCCCTGCTGGCCCTGGAAGGCTGCACGGCATGAAGGCTTTCGACGTCGGCGAACTGGTGCTGCTCGCTGCGCTCTGGGGCGCTTCGTTTCTGTTCATGCGCCTGGGCGTCCATGAGTTCGGGCCGCTGGTTCTGGCGGCAGTGCGCGTGGGCCTGGCCAGCGTGCTGCTCATCCCGCTGCTGGCCTCGCGCGGCCAACTCGGCATGCTGCGCGAGCACTGGAAGGGTCTGCTGATCGTCGGTGCCTTGAACAGCGCAATTCCTTTCGTGCTCTTCTCCTTCGCGGCGCTGTCCATCACGGCCGGCCTGTCCAGCATCGTCAACGCGACGACGCCGCTGTGGACGGCAGTCGTTGCCTTCGTCTGGCTGCGCCAGGGGTTGACCCGCTGGCGCGTGCTCGGCCTGGTCATCGGTTTTGCGGGCGTGGCCTTCCTGGCCTGGGACAAGGCCAGCTTCAAGCCCGGTGCCGACCACGCCGGTTTCTGGGCCATGGTGGCCTGCCTGGGCGCGACGCTGTGCTATGGGCTGGCGGCGAACGCCACCAAGCGCTACCTCAGCGGCGCCTCGCCGCTGGCCGTCGCCACCGGCAGCCAATTCGCCGCCGCGTTGCTACTGGCGGTGCCCGCGGCCAGTTTCTGGCCGGCGCAGATACCCGGCGCCCTCGCCTGGAGCAGTGCGCTCGGCCTGGCGGTGCTGTGCACGGCTGTGGCCTACATCCTGTACTTCCGGCTGATGAGCCGGGTGGGGCCGACGAACGCGGTGTCGGTGACCTTCCTGATCCCTCTGTTCGCCATTTTGTGGGGCGCGCTCTTCCTGCAAGAGGCGGTCACGGCACAGATGATGGCCGGCGGCGCGATCGTTCTGGTGGGCATCGCGCTGGCGCTGGGGCTGGTGGGACCCAGGGTGCGCTGAGCGCGAACTCAGAGCCGGGCGCTGGAGCGGCTGCGCAAACGGTGGTAGCGTGCGGGCCACAACAATTGGTAGCGCTACCTTCGTGGCGCCCGGAGACTGCATGATCCACGAATCCCCCTTCCGGACCGCCCTGGTACGACTGTGCCGCGGGGCTGCCGCCTTCGGCCTGCTGGCCGCCCAGCTGCTGGGACCGGCCGCGATGGCCCAGCCCTCGGGCGGCCCGTACGGCCCCGTGCCGCAACGCTATCCGGTGCCCAAGGCCAACCACGTCTACTTCGTGGCGCCCGATGGCAAGGCGGAGGCCTCCGGCGCGTCCATCGCCGAGCCGACTTCCATCGACGCAGCGATCGCGCGCGTGGTCAGCAACGACGCCATCGTCATGCGCGGCGGCACCTATCGCACGGGCGGGCTGCAGCTCAACCAGGGCGTCACCATCCAGCCCTACCTAGACGAGACGCCGGTGCTCAAGGGCACGCGCGTAGCCGCCGAGTGGGAAAGCCTGGGCCACAACGTCTGGCGCACCCGCTGGGCGACGCTGTTCCCCGCACGGCCGCTGGCCTGGTGGCATGCCGACCGCGAGGGCATGCAGACGCCGCTGCACCGTTTCAACAACGACATGGTCTTCGTCGACGGCGAGCCGCTCCAGTCGGCCGGCTGGCCGGGCGAGGTCGGCGCCAGGGGGTTCTTCATCGACTACGACAAGGGCCACGTCTACATCGGCACCAACCCGGCCGGCCGCCTGGTAGAGATCACGGCGCACGACATCGCGCTGCATCGCCCCTCGCGGTCAGTGCACGGCAAGGTCTCGGATCGCCAGGGTTTCACGCTGCGCGGCGTCACGCTGACGCAGTACGCCTACCGCGCCATCGACATCGAAGGCAAGAAGCCATCGACACGAGTCTCGGAGGAGCCCACCGACGATCCCGTCGGCCCGTCGCCCGAGTCTGCACACGGAAAGGAGGTGGTGGGCACGCTGCTGGAGAACGTGACCATCAGCCACTGCTCACGCGTGGCAGGCTACTTCCGCGGCGACCGGCTGGTCATCCGCAACTCGCTCATCAGCGACACCGGCACCGAGGGCATCTATGTGATCGGCTCGTCGGACGTGCTGCTGGAGCGCAACCTGGTCCGTCGCAACAACGTGCAGAAGCTGACCGGCTACTACCCAGCGGCCGTCAAGATCTTCAATCAGTCCCACCGCGTCGTGGTGCGCGACAACCTCATCCTGGAACAGCCGAACTCCAACGGCGTCTGGTATGACGTGGGCAATGTCGACGGCGTCTTCGTCAACAACCACGTGGAAGGCACGCAGGCCGGGCTGTTCTTCGAGATCAGCAAGGGCATCACGGTCGCCGGCAACGTGTTCGTGAACAACCAACAAGGCGTGCGCATCCTGAACAGTTCAGGCGCCAAGGTGCTTCACAACACCTTCGTCAATTCGCCAGCGATGTTCGACCGCAACGAGCGCAGCGCCCAGGGCGACCATTTCGGCTGGCACCCGCAGACCGGGCCGGACGTCAACGAGCGCATGGGCCACGTCTTCGAGGGCAACCTGCTGGTGGCCGATGCCGGCGTCAAGGGCCCCCTGCTGCGCTTCGAGCAGGCGCCGGTCACCTGCGGCAAGGTCACGCAGGCCATGGCAAGCCGTGTCGACGGCAACCTCTACCTGCGTGCCACGGGCGCCGAGGGAGCGCAGCCCCTTATCAACTGGGCGCCAGTGCCGGGCATGCCCTGCCAGACGAGCCTCGCCAGCCTAGACGCCGTCCGCCAGGCCGTGCCGGGCATGGAGGCGAGGGGCAGGGCGCTGCTGGGCTACGACGGCGCCGTCTTCCGCAGCCCGGAGCTCCGCCGCTTCGAGCTGGCGCGCGTACCGGAGGGCGTCGAGCCCCAGCCGGTGGCGACCGACGTGCGCAAGCTGCTCGGCTGGACCGAGGCCAGCCACCTGCCCGGCGCCTTCCGTTAGCGCATGAGCCAACGCCGCAGCCCGAAGCTCGCGGCGTCCACCAGTGCGACGAGCACCAGCATGGCCAGCAGCACGGTGGCCGTCTTGTCCATCTGGAACAGGCCCATGTGGAACATCAGCAGCTGGCCCAGGCCGCCCGCGCCGACGACGCCCAGCACGGCGGCGGCACGGATGTTGTTTTCCCAGCGGTACAGCGCGTAGCTCATCAACTGCGGCACGACCTGCGGCAGCGTCGCGTACAGGAACACGCGCGTCGCGCCCGCCCCCTGGGCGCGCAGCGCCGCGGCAGGGCCGGG
>JACPYV010000014.1 GCA_016195825.1 Burkholderiales bacterium
CGCCGGTGCTTGCCGCCGCGCCGGTGGCGGCCGTGGACGAGGGTGAAGAGGCCGAGGGCGAAACCAAGCGCGTGCTGGCCGCTGACGCCGACGCGCCCAAGCTGCAGAAGGTGCTGGCCCAGGCCGGCATCGGTTCGCGCCGCGACATCGAGGACTGGATTGCCGAGGGCAAGATCGAGGTGAACGGCGAGGTCGCTCATGTCGGCCAGCGCATCTCCTTCGGCGACCGGGTGCGCGTCAACGGCAAGGATGTGCGCGTGCGCATCT
Organism: Burkholderiales bacterium; assembly: GCA_016195825.1. GTDB lineage: Bacteria > Pseudomonadota > Gammaproteobacteria > Burkholderiales > Burkholderiaceae_C > Pelomonas. The sequence continues at coordinate 268 of JACPYV010000014.1, forward strand.
CGCCGCCCAACCCGCGCATCCTGGCGTATCACAAGCCCACTGGCGAGGTGTCCACCTTCAACGACCCCGAGGGTCGCCCGACCGTGTTCCGCACGCTGCCGCGCGTGCAAGGCCAGAAGTGGCAGTCTGTCGGCCGCCTGGACATCAACACCGAAGGCCTGCTGCTGTTCACCAACTCCGGCGAACTCGCCAACCAGCTGATGCATCCACGCTTCGGCGTCGAGCGCGAATATGCAGCCCGTGTGCTGGGCGCGCTGAGCGACGAGCAACGCGCCAAGCTGCTTGAAGGCGTCAACGTCGAAGGGCAGGTCGCCTCGTTCAAGAGCATCGAGGACGGCGGCGGCGAAGGTGCCAACCGTTGGTACCGCGTGGTCATCACCGAAGGCCGCAACCGCGAGGTGCGCAAGCTCTTCGAAGCCGTCGGGATGGTCGTCAGCCGCCTGATCCGCATCCGCTACGGTACCGTGGTGTTGCCGCGTGGCCTCAAGCGCGGGGTCTGGGTCGAACTGGGCGACGACGACGTGCGAGTCATCCGCCGCCTGGCCGGCCACACGTCCCACAGCGGCCAAGGCCAAGTACAGCGCCCGGAAGGCCAGGGTCAAGGCCAGGCCAAGGGGCAGCAGCCGCAACAGCCCCAGGGCAACAGGAACGACCGTAACAAGCGCCGCAACGACGACCGCCACAGCGGCGTCGGCCCGCGGCCCAGCCGCCCGCCCGAGGCGCAGCAGCCCCTGCAGGCCCGCCCACCGCGCGAAGAGCGCGCCCCGCGCCGCGACGACGACGAGGATGACGGCTTCATCCCCCACCACGTCAATCCGCTGGAGCAGACCTTTGACCGCCGCCATGCCTCCAGCGGCAAGCGCGGGCTGCCGCAGGGCTTCGGCGCCGGTGGCAGCCAGCAGGACGACCGGGCCGGCAAGGGCGGTGGCAACAAGGGCGGAGGCCCGCGTGAGCCCGATCCTTTGCAGACATCGGTGGGCTACATCGGTGGCGACGCTTTCCTGCGCCGTGGCGGCGGCGGTGGTGGCCGCGGCGGCAAAGGCGGCGGCGGCGGTGGTCGCTCGGGTGGTGGCTACGGTGGTCGTCGCTGAGGTGGTGCCGAGGCGACTGACAACCTAGGGTCATCCCTGAACGCTACAATCGCAGGCTTTGTCCAATACAGCCCTTCAGGAGAATTCCATGGCGATCGAAACCACCCTGTCCATCATCAAGCCCGATGCCGTGGCGAAGAACGTCATCGGCCAGATCTACGCCCGTTTTGAAGGTGCTGGCCTGAAGATCGTCGCCGCCAAGCTGGTCCAGCTGTCGCGCGCCGACGCTGAGGCTTTCTATGCCGTGCACAAGGCGCGCCCGTTCTTCAACGACCTGGTGAGCTTCATGATCTCCGGCCCGGTGATGATCCAGGCTCTGCAAGGCGAAGGCGCCATCCTGAAGAACCGTGACCTGATGGGCGCGACCGACCCAAAGAAGGCCGAGAAGGGCACCATCCGCGCCGACTTTGCCGACAGCATCGACGCCAACGCCGTGCACGGCTCCGACGCTGCCGAGACGGCCGCCGTCGAGGTGGCGTTCTTCTTCCCGGGCATGAACGTCTACGCTGCCAAGTAAACCCCCAACGGGGTCGGTGACCCCGGCCCAGGAAGTTCGTATGGACGCGGTCAACCTGCTCGGTTTTGATCTGCCAGGCCTGGCCGCCTACTGCGAGCAACTGGGCGAAAAGAAATTCCGTGCGACCCAGCTGTTCCGCTGGGTTCACCAGAAAGGCGCGTCGGACTTTGACCAGATGTCCGACCTCGCTAAATCCCTGCGCGAGAAGCTCAAGGGCCGCGCTCACATCACGGCGCTGCCGGTCATTTCCGAGCATGTCTCGGCGGACGGCACCATCAAGTGGTTGTTCGACGTCGGCGCCGGCAATGCGGTCGAGGCGGTGTTCATCCCCGAGGACGACCGCGGCACGCTGTGCATCTCTAGCCAGGCCGGCTGCGCCGTGGGCTGCCGCTTCTGCTCCACGGGTCACCAGGGCTTCAGCCGCAACCTGACGACGGCCGAGATCACGGCCCAGCTCTGGTTCGCCGAGCACAATCTGCGCAAGCGGCTGTCCACGGACGAGCGGGTCATCTCCAACGTCGTGATGATGGGCATGGGCGAGCCGCTGCAGAACTACGACCAGCTCGTGCCGTCGCTGAAGACCATGCTGGACGACCACGGCTACGGCCTCAGCCGCCGCCGCGTGACCGTGTCGACCTCCGGCGTCGTGCCCATGATCGACCGGCTGCGCGAGGACTGCCCCGTGGCCCTAGCCGTCAGCCTGCATGCGCCCACCGACCCGCTGCGCGACCAGCTTGTGCCGCTGAACAAGAAGTACCCGATTGCTGAGCTGCTGGACGCCTGCAACCGCTACCTTGAGAAGGCGCCACGGGACTTCATCACCTTCGAGTACTGCATGCTGCAAGAGGTGAATGACACGCCGGAGCTCGCGCATGCACTGGTCAAGCTGCTCAAAGGCAGGGTGTCGTGCAAGATCAACCTGATCCCGTTCAACCCCTTCCCGGCTTCGGGTCTCACGCGCAGCACGAACGTGCGCGTGCAGGCCTTTGCCGAGGTGCTGATCCAGGCCGGCATCGTGACGACGGTGCGCAAGACGCGCGGCGACGATATCGACGCCGCCTGCGGCCAGTTGGCGGGCGAGGTGCAGGATCGCACCCGCGCGCATATCCGCATGGTCAGGGCACCCGTCTCGGTGGCCAAATCGGGCTGATGTCCACCGCCGAGAAACTGATGAAGCGATTGCTGACCGTTCTGACTGCTGTCCTGCTGGCTGCCTGCGCGAGCACGGGCACTGCCCCGACCGCGGAGCGGGAGATCAAGACCGACTCCGACCAGACCGACGGCGACCGCCGTGCGGCCATCCGATTGGAGCTGGCCCAGGGTTATTTCTCGCGCGGCCAGTTCAACACCGCGCTGGACGAGCTCAAGCTCGCGCTGCAATCCAAGCCCGACATGCGCGAGGCAGTGAACCTGCGCGGCCTCATCTACGGCGCGATGGGCGAGAACCAGCTGGCCGAGGAGGCCTTCCGCCGCGCGCTGGTGGTCTATCCCAACGACCCCGACACGCTGCACAACTACGGCTGGTTCATGTGCCAGCAAAAGCGCTGGGAGACGGCCGACTCGCTGTTCGACCAGGCGCTGGCCCAGTCTACCTACCGTGCCCCGGCCCGCACATTGCTGGCCAAGGGCGTCTGCGAGGCCCGCGCTGGCCGCATGCTGGTGGCCGAGAAGACGCTGTCGCGCGCCTTCGAGTTGGATCCCGGCAGCCCGGCCGTGGCGATCAACCTGTCCGAGGTGCTCTACCGCAACCGTGAGCTGGAGCGCGCGCGTTTCTACGTGCGGCGCGTCAACGCCCAGCCCGAGCAGATCAATGCGCAGAGCCTGTGGCTGCAGCTGCGCGTCGAACGCAAGATGGGCAACGCCGCGCAGGTGGAGGACCTGGCCCTGCAGCTGCGCCGCAAATACCCCCAATCGCCCGAGACCCAGTCGCTGGACACGGGTCGTTACGACGAATAAGCCGCGACCAGCGGCGGACAACAAGAAGAGACGATGGAATCCATCTCCGAGGGACCCGAGGGACGTGCCAGCCAGGCCAGCAGCGCTGGCGCCTGGCTGAGGAACGCCCGCCAGCAGCGTGGCCTGCACATCGCCGCGCTGGCCGTCATGCTCAAGGTGCCCCAGGCCAAGCTCGAGGCGCTGGAGGCCGACCGTTTCGACGAACTGCCCGATGCGACCTTCGCGCGCGCGCTCGCCACGGCCGTGTGCCGTGCGCTGAAGGTCGACCCGGCGCCGGTGCTCCTGCTGCTGCCGCGCACGGGCCAGGATTTCGACGTGCGCCCAGGCCTGAACCAACCCTTCCGCGAACGCGGCGGCACCATCGACGGTGGCGCGCTGGCCGTGCTCAGGCGGCCCGTCGTCTGGGGCCTGGCGCTGCTGCTGCTCGCGGCGGCGGCGATCTACTGGGTTCCGCCCGGCTGGCTGCCCGAGCGCGACACGGCGGCATCGGCCCCGGCTGCGTCCGGCGTCGTCGTGGCCGCCAGTGCACCGGTCGTCGAGTTCGTGGCCGCGCCGGCAGCGTCCGAGCCTGCGTCGGCTGCGCCGGTGACTTTGGCGGCCCCTGTGCCATTGACCGTGGCCTCTGCGCCACTGCAGGTGCGCGACGTCGCGCCGCCGCCCGCGGTGGTGGCCTCGGCCCCCGCCGGCCAGGCGCTGCGTGTGACGGCCAGCGCCGACAGCTGGATCGAGATCGTCGACGCCAGGGGGCAGACGCTGCTGTCGCGCGTGCTCAAGCAGGGCGAGCAGCAGGAGTTCACCGGCGCCGCACCCTACAAGCTGCGCGTGGGCAACGTCAGCGGCACCCGCATCGAATGGCGCGGCGCGGTGGTCGATCTCGCGGAGCGCGCCAGCAACAATGTCGCCCGCCTGGAGTTGAAGTGATGAGCGAACTGATCATTCCCGAAGCCATGCCGGCCCCGCGCCGCAGCCGCCAGGCCCGCGTGGTCTGGGGCAACCGTGTCGTCACCGTGGGCGGCGACGCGCCGGTGCGTGTGCAGTCCATGACCAACACCGACACGGTGGATGCCATCGGCACGGCCATCCAGGTCAAGGAGCTGGCGATTGCCGGCTCGGAGATGGTGCGCATCACCGTCAATACGCCCGAGGCGGCCGAGCAGGTGCCCTACATCCGTGAGCAGTTGGACCGCATGGGCATCGACGTGCCGCTGGTGGGTGACTTCCACTACAACGGTCACCGCCTGCTGACCGAGCACCCGGCGATGGCGCAGGCGTTGTCCAAGTACCGCATCAACCCAGGCAACGTGGGCAAGGGCGACAAGAAGGACCGCCAGTTCGCCATGATGGTCGAGGCGGCCGCCAAGTACGACAAGGTCGTGCGCATCGGTGTCAACTGGGGCAGCCTGGACCAGGAGCTGCTCGCGCAGTTCATGGACGAGAACGCGAAGCGCGCCCAGCCCTGGGATGCCAAGCCGGTGATGTACCAGGCGTTGGTCGAGTCCGCTCTGACGTCGGCCGCCTACGCCGCCGAGCTGGGTCTGAACCCCGACAACATCATCATCAGCTGCAAAGTCAGCGGCGTGCAGGACCTGATTTCGGTCTACCGCGAGCTGGCCCGCCGCTGCGACTACGCGCTGCACCTGGGCCTGACCGAAGCTGGCATGGGCACCAAGGGCACGGTGGCCTCGTCCGTGGCGCTGGGCATCCTGGCCCAGGAGGGCATCGGCGACACCATCCGCGTCAGCCTCACGCCCCAGCCGGGCGAGTCGCGCACGCAGGAGGTAGTCGTCGCGCTGGAGATCCTGCAGGCGCTGGGCCTTCGCCACTTCAACCCGAGCGTCACTGCCTGCCCGGGCTGTGGCCGCACGACCAGTACGACCTTCCAGGAACTGGCCAAGCAGATCGACGACTTCCTGCGCCTGCAGATGCCGGTCTGGCGCAGCAAGTACCCGGGTGTGGAAGAGATGAAGGTGGCCGTCATGGGCTGCATCGTCAACGGACCCGGCGAGAGCAAGCATGCCGACATCGGCATCAGCCTGCCGGGCACCGGCGAGGCCCCGGCGGCACCCGTCTTCATCGACGGCGTGAAGGCGCTGACGCTGCGAGGTGACAACATCGCCAACGAGTTCCACGCGCTGGTCGAAAACTACATCGAGAAGCGCTTCGGCGCGACCGCAACCGCATGAGCGAAAACAAGAAGCTCCAGCCGCTGCAGGCGGTGAAGGGCATGAATGACATTCTGCCGCCGGAGTCGGCGCGCTGGGAATGGCTGGAGGCCAGGATGCGCAGCGTGCTGCAGCGCTATGGCTACCAGAACGTGCGCGTCCCCATCGTCGAGCCCACAGCGTTGTTCGTGCGCGGCATCGGCGAAGTGACCGACATCGTCGAGAAGGAGATGTACGCCTTCGAGGACCGTGCCGACAAGCATGGTCAGGCCGAGCACCTGGCGCTGCGCCCCGAGGGCACGGCCGGCGTGGTGCGGGCCATGATCGAGCACAGCTACCTGCGCGACAGCCCGCGCCGGCTGTACTACGTGGGCCCCATGTTCCGTCGCGAGAAGCCGCAGAAGGGCCGCTACCGCCAGTTCCACCAGATGGGCATCGAGGCGCTGGGCTTTGCCGGTCCCGACGTGGACGCCGAGGTCATCCTGGTGGCCCGCACGCTGTGGCGCGAGCTGGGCCTGAAGGAAGGTGTGGACGTCACGCTGGAGATCAACTGCCTGGGTCAGCCCGAGGAGCGCCGTGCGCACCGGGAAGCGCTCATCGCCTACCTCGAACAGCACCAGGACGTGTTGGATGAAGAGGCGAAGCGCCGCATGTATGCCAACCCGCTGCGCGTGCTGGACACCAAGAACCCCGCGATGCAGGCCATGGCCGAGGGCGCGCCTCAGCTGCTGGACTTCCTCGGCGTCGAATCCCAGGCCCATTTCGACGGTGTGAAAGCGCTGCTGGAGTCGGTGGGTCTGGCGTACCGCATCAACCCCCGTCTCGTGCGCGGGCTGGACTACTACAACCTGACCGTCTTCGAGTGGGTCACGGAGAAGCTCGGCGCCCAGGGGACGGTCTGCGCTGGCGGCCGCTACGACGGCCTGATCGAGCAGCTGGGCGGCAAGCCCACGCCGGCCGTGGGCTTCGGCATGGGTCTGGAGCGCCTGCTGCTCCTGCTGGAGACGCTGGGCCTGCAGTCACCGGCACCAGTGCCTGACGCCTACGCCGTCGTGCCCGATCCGGCCGAGCTGCCGCGCATCCTTCCCGTGCTGGAGGCGCTTCGCGCTGCCGGCGTGGCCGTGCAGATGCACGGCGGCGGCGGCTCGTTCAAGTCGCAGTTCAAGAAGGCCGACGCCTCAGGCGCGCGCTTTGCGCTGGTCTTCGGCGCCGACGAAATCGCGCGCGGCGAGGTGGGCCTCAAATCCCTGCGCGAAGGTGCCGAACAGGCCAGCCGTTCCATCGCCGACGTGGCCTCATGGGCCGCCGAACTGCGCACCGCATAATCCCGGGCCTTGCCCCGCACAGCAGTCCTCCTCTCATGGCATCGCATCTCGACCTCGAAGAACAAGAACAACTCGACCAGCTCAAGGCTTTCTGGAAGCGCTGGGGCAATCTCATCACTTGGCTGCTGACTGCGGTGCTCGCGGCCTTCGCTGCCTGGCAGGGCTGGAACTGGTACCAGCGCGACCAGGCCGCCAAGGCCGCCGCGATGTATGACGAGTTCGAGCGCGCCTTCACCGCGCAGGACCTCGACAAGGCCACCGCCGCAGCGGGTGACCTGAAGGCCCGTTTCGCCAGCACGGGCTACACCGCGCAGGCCAGCCTGCAGGTCGCCAAGCTGCAGCTCGACAAGGGCAAGGCAGACGACGCCAAGCAGAGCCTGAGCTGGGTCGCCGAGCAAGGTTCCGAAGGGCCTTACCGCGACATCGCCCGCCTGCGCCTGGCCGGCCTGCAGATTGACGCCAAGGCCTACGAAGAGGCCACCAAGACGCTGGACGCGGTCAAGTCGACCGAGTTTGCCGCCCTCGTTGCTGACCGTCGCGGCGATGCGCTGCTGCTTCAGGACAAGCGTGACGCCGCCAAGGCCGAGTACCAGAAGGCACTGGCCGGCTTGGAGAAGAACCAGGACTACCGCCGCGTCGTCGAGGCCAAGCTGGCCACGCTGGGCGTGCCCACTGCCGTCGACGCCACCGGAGCCCCGCAATGAAGCGCGCAGTCCTGATCTCGCTGCTGGCGGCCTCGCTGTCCGGTTGTTCTTCCGTCAGCTCGGTGTGGAACTCCTGGTTTGGTGACGCCAAGACCAAGCCCGCCGCGCTGGAAACGCTGTCCGGCCCCGCGTCCGGCCGCGTCGTTTGGAGCGCCAAGGGCGACAACATCAACTTCCCGCTCAGCATCGCGACGCCAGGTGACCGCTTCGTCGTCGCCAGCAGCGACGGCAACGTGCGCGCGCTGGCTGCCGCCGATGGCCGCGAGCTGTGGCGCGGTGACGCCGGTGCCAAGCTGGCGGCCGGCATCGGCAGCGACGGCCGCTTCGCCGCCGTCGTCAACCGCGACAACGAGCTGGTCGTGCTGGACGCTGGCCGCGTGGTCTGGAAGAAGGCCTTGCCCACGCCCGTCATCGCCGCGCCGCTAGTGGCCGGCGAGCGCGTCTTCGCACTGACGCTGGACCGCCAGGTGATTGCCTTCGACGCACTGGACGGCCGCAAGATCTGGGAACTGAAGCGCCCCGGCGAGCCCCTGACGCTGGCCAAGGCCGGCGTGCTGCTGGCCTACAAGGACACGCTGGTGGTGGGGCAGGGCCCGCGCCTGGCGGGCATCGACCCGCTCAAGGGCCAACTGCGCTGGGAGGCCAGCGTGGCCACACCTCGCGGCACCAATGAGGTGGAGCGCCTGGCCGACCTCGTCGGCCCAGCCGTGCGCCAGGGCGAGGCGATCTGCGCTCGCGCCTTCCAGTCCTCGGTCGGGTGCGTCAACGCCGAGCGCGGCAGTGCGCTGTGGAACCGTGTCGTGGGCGGCACCAACGGCATCGGCGCGGACGATCAGGTCGTCGTCGCCGGCGATGCGTCGGACCGCCTGTCGGCCTGGAAGCTGGCGAACGGCGACTTGGCCTGGTCGGGCGACCAGTTCCAGCTGCGCAAGCTGTCAGAACCCGTACTGCTGGGCAAGCAGGTGCTGGTCGGCGACTTCGAAGGTTACGTCCACCTGCTGGACCGCGACACCGGCAAGACCCGTTCGCGCCTGTCCACCGACGGTTCCCAGGTCACCGCGACCGCGCTGCTGGGCGACATGGCCCTCGTCGCGACCAAGAGCGGCGGCCTGTTCGCGATCAAGGTCGAGTGAAGCCCGCGCAATGAAACCAGTCATCGCCCTGGTCGGCCGCCCCAACGTGGGCAAGTCGACGCTGTTCAACCGGCTCACCAAGTCGCGCGACGCCATCGTGGCCGACTTTGCCGGCCTGACGCGCGACCGCCACTACGGCGATGGCCGCCTGGGTGACCGCGAGTTCATCTGCATCGACACCGGCGGCTTCGAGCCCGACAGCAGCACGGGCATCGTCAAAGAGATGGCCAAGCAGACCAAGCAGGCCGTCGCCGAGGCCGATGCGGTCATCTTCGTCGTCGACATCCGCCTTGGACTGTCGGCCCACGACAGCGACATCGCGCGCTACCTGCGCAGCGTCAACAAGCGCGTGCATCTGGCCGTCAACAAGGCCGAGGGCATGAGCGACTCGCCGCTGCTTGCCGAGTTCCACGAGCTGGGCATGGGCGAGCCGCACCCGATCTCGTCGGCGCACGGCCAAGGCATCCGCAGCCTGCTGGACGCGGTGCTGGAGCCATTCGAGGACACGAGCGAGGAGTTCGGTGCTGGCCCGCAGCAGGACGGCGTCATCCGCCTGGCCGTGGCCGGTCGGCCCAATGTCGGCAAGAGTACGTTGATCAACACCTGGCTCGGTGAAGAGCGTCTGGTCGCCTTCGACATGCCCGGCACCACGCGCGACGCGATCTCGGTCGACTTTGAGCGCAACGGTCAGAAGTTCAAGCTCATCGACACGGCCGGCCTGCGCCGCAAGGGCAGGGTCTTCGAGGCCATCGAGAAGTTCTCGGTCGTGAAGACCTTGCAGGCAATTGCCGACGCCCACGTCGTGCTGCTGCTGCTGGACGCCACGCAGGGCGTGACCGACCAGGACGCCCACATCGCCGGCTACATCCTCGACAGCGGCCGTGCGGTGGTGGTCGCCATCAACAAGTGGGACGCCGTTGACAGCTACCAGCGTGAGACGCTGCAGCGCCAGATCGAGCAGCGGCTGGCCTTCCTGAAGTTCGCCCCCCTGCACAACATCTCGGCGTTGAAGCGCCAGGGCTTGTCGGCAGTGTGGAACTCGCTCGCCGACGCTTACGCCTCGGCGTACCGCAAGATGACCACGCCGGTGCTGACCCGCCTGGTTGCCGAGGCCGTGGAGCACCAGCAGCCCAAGCGCTCCGGCGTGTCGCGCCCCAAGCTGCGCTATGCGCACCAGGGCGGCCAGAACCCGCCCATCGTCGTCATCCACGGCAATGCGCTGGACGGCGTCACCGAGGTCTACAAGCGCTACCTGGAGGGGCGCATCCGCGCCCACTACAAGCTGGTCGGCACGCCGCTGAAGATAGAGCTGCGTTCCTCGAAGAATCCCTTCGACGAAAAGACCTGAGTGACGCCCGGCACTACGGAGACCCTGTGTTAAGGTCTTACCCGTAGTCCCCACCCCCCCGATAACTCGGAGCATACCGATGAGCAACAAAGGCCAACTTTTGCAGGATCCCTTTTTGAACCTGCTCCGCAAAGAGCATGTGCCCGTCTCGATCTACCTGGTCAACGGCATCAAGCTCCAGGGCCATATCGAATCCTTCGACCAATACGTCGTGCTGCTGCGCAACACGGTGACGCAGATGGTCTACAAGCACGCGATCTCTACCGTCGTGCCGGGCCGCGCGGTCAACTTCCACGCTGGCGACGCTCCCGCGGACGCCTGATACCCGCCCCCTTGTCCTCGACCCCTGCCCACACCGCGACGCCGCCCTCCGAGGCGGCGCGCGCCATTCTTGTGGGTGTCGATTTCGGTCGCCACTCCGCCGCCCGTGGCTTCGACGAAAGCCTGGACGAGCTGGCGTTGCTGGCCGAGTCCGCGGGCGACACGCCAGTCGCCAAGGTCATCGCCCGCCGCGCCGCGCCCGATGCGGCGCTGTTCGTCGGCTCCGGCAAGGCCTACGAGATCAAGCTGCTGGTGGATGCCCACCAGGCTCACACCGTGCTGTTCGACCAGGCCATCTCGCCGGCGCAGCAGCGCAACCTCGAGCGCGTGCTGGGCGTGCCGGTGGCTGACCGCACTGCGCTGATTCTCGAGATCTTCGCCGCCCGCGCACAGAGCCACGAAGGCAAACTTCAGGTCGAACTGGCCCGGCTGCAATACTTGGCTACGCGCCTGGTGCGCCGCTGGAGCCATCTGGAGCGCCAGAGCGGCGGCATCGGCATGCGCGGCGGCCCCGGCGAGGCTCAGATCGAGCTGGATCGCCGCATGATCGACGACCGCATCAAGAAGACCAAGGAGCGGCTGAAGCAGGTGCAAAAGCAGCGCAGCACGCAGCGTCGCTCGCGTTCGCGCAACGGCGTCTTCAAGGTCTCGCTGGTCGGCTACACCAACGCAGGCAAAAGCACGCTGTTCAATGCGCTGACCAAGGCGCGTGCCTATGCGGCCAACCAGCTGTTTGCCACGCTGGACACGACGACGCGCTCGCTCTACCTGGAGCAGGCCGGTGCCAGCGTGTCGCTGTCCGACACGGTCGGCTTCATCCGCGACCTGCCGCACAAGCTGGTCGAGGCCTTCCGCGCCACGCTGCAGGAAGCGGCCGATGCCGACCTGCTGCTGCACGTGGTCGACGCGTCCAGCCCCGTGCTGGAAGAGCAGGTCGCCGAGGTCGAAAAGGTGCTGGCCGAGATCGGCGCGGCCGACGTGCCGCAGATCCTGGTCTACAACAAGCAGGACCTGCTGGCCGACGACCAGCGCCCGCGCGAGATGGTCGACGCCGTGCTGCGCCCTGCGGGCGGCACCGGGCCCACGCCACGCGTCTTCGTCAGCGCTGTCGACGGCAGCGGCCTGGCCGAGCTGCGCCAGCTGATCGCATCGGCCATGCAGACCCAGCCCTTGATTCCCGACGAACGGGACCCACGTTTCGACGCTGACCCGTCGCATCCATCGGATTGCGACGAGCCCTCTTCCTCAGAAGACCCCTCCCAGGCATGAGCAGCACTTTCCAAACTCCGCCCCGCAGCCCGTGGGCTCGGCGTCTGATGACGCCAGTGGCGCGCGCCGCAGGCCGGCTGCTGAACAACGGCCGCAACGACGGCCCGCCCGACCTTGACGAGCTCTGGCGCGACTTCAACCGCAAGCTCTCAGGCCTGTTCGGTGGGCGCTCCGGCGGCCCGACCGGCGGCAGCGCCAGCGGCGGGCCCGACATGAAGGGCGCCGGCATCGGTGTCGGCCTGATCGCCGGTGTCGTCGCGTTGGGCTGGTTGGCCAGCGGCTTCTTCATCGTGCAGGAAGGCCAGCAGGGCGTCGTGACGTCCTTTGGCAAGTACAGCAAGACGGTTGAGGCCGGCTTCCAGTGGCGCCTGCCCTATCCCTTCCAGCAGCACGAGATCGTGTCCGTTACGCAGCTGCAGCAGGCCGAGGTCGGGCGCAACTCCGTCGTCGCCGCGACCGGCCTGCGCGACTCGTCCATGCTGACGCAGGACGAGAACATCGTCGACATCCGCTTCACGGTGCAGTACACGATCAAGGACGCACGCGACTTCCTGTTCGAGAACCGCGAACCCCGGGATGCGGTCATGCTGGCAGCGGAATCAGCGGTGCGCGAAATCGTCGGCAAGAGCACGATGGACTCGGTGCTCTACGAGCAGCGCGATGCCATCGCGACGGAGCTGGCGAAGTCCGTGCAGCTGCAGCTGGACCGGTTGAAGGCCGGTATCCTGGTCAAGAACGTCAACGTGCAGAGCGTGCAGGCGCCCGAGCAGGTGCAGGCCGCGTTCGACGACGCCTTCAAGGCCGGGCAAAACAAGGAACAGATCAAGAACGAGGCCCAGGCCTATGCCAACGAGGTCATCCCGCGTGCACAGGGCGAATCCGCCAAGCTGCGCGAGCAGGCCGAGGGCTACAAGGCCAGCGTCATCGCCCGTGCCGAGGGTGATGCGCAACGCTTCAAGAGCGTGCTGACCGAGTACCAGAAGGCGCCGCAGGTCACGCGCGACCGCATCTACATCGACACGATGCAGCAGGTCTACAGCAGCGTCAGCAAGGTCATGGTGGACAGCAAGAGCGGCTCCAACCTGCTCTACCTGCCGCTGGACAAGCTGCTGCAGCAGGGCAGCGGGAGCGTGACCGTGTCCGCGCCCCAGCCCACCACCGTGCCCGAGCCGCAGACGCTGCCCGGCACCAGCGACCCGCGCAGCCGCGACAACCAGCGCAGCCGCGACGGCCGCTGATCGAGGACCATCAGAATGAATCGTATTACCGCCATCGTCGCCGGCGCCCTCGTCGTCCTGATGCTGCTGTCGTCGATGCTCTTCATCGTCGACCAGCGACAGTTCGCCGCCATCTACGCGCTGGGCGAGATCAAGGAAGTCGTCACCGAGCCGGGCCTGAAGTTCAAGCTTCCGCCGCCGCTGCAGAACGTCGTGCTGCTGGACCGCCGCGTGCAGACGCTGGACAGCCCCGAGTCGCGTCCCATCTTCACGGCCGAGAAGAAGAGCTTGGTCATCGACTGGCTCATCAAGTGGCGCATCGCCGAGCCGCGCCAGTTCATCCGCAACAGCGGCGCAGACATGCGCAACATCGAGAACCGTCTGGCGCCGGTCGTGCAGGCTGCCTTCAATGAAGAAGTCACCAAGCGCACCGTCATTGCCGTGCTGGCGACTGAGCGCGAGAAGGTCATGAACGACGTGCGCAAGCGCCTGGCCGATGAGGCCAAGCAGTTTGGCATCGAGATCGTCGACGTGCGCATCAAGCGCGTGGACTTCGCCTCCAACATCACCGACTCGGTCTACCGCCGCATGGAGTCCGAGCGCAAGCGCGTCGCCAATGAGGCGCGCTCCACCTGTGCTGCCGAGGGCGACAAGATCCGCGCCGACGCCGACCGGCAGCGCGAGATCATCGTCTCCGAGGCCTACCGTGATGCGCAGAAGATCAAGGGCGAGGGCGATGCCAAGGCCTCGGCGCTGTACGCGGAAGCCTTCGGCCGTGACCCGCAGTTCGCCCAGTTCTACCGCTCGCTGGAGGCCTACCGCACCAGCTTCGCCAAGAAGAGCGATGTGATGGTGGTCGATCCCAGCAGCGACTTCTTCAAAGCCATGCGCGGCGCCGGCCCCGCACCTGCCGCCGCACCGGCGCGCAAGTGAGCGAGCTGCTGACCGCACTGGCGCTGGTGCTGGTCATTGAGGGGCTGATGCCCCTGATCAGCCCGGCGCGTTGGCGTGAGGTCTTCAGCCGCGTGCTGGCCATGAGCGACGGCCAGATCCGCTTCATCGGCCTGGCCAGCATCGTGGCCGGCCTGCTCGGACTGCTCTGGTTGCGCTGATCCGAAGTGTCGAGGCCGGGAGGGCGCCGGTACAATGCCGTTTTTAACCGCCTGCCTTCGCCCATGTCCTCTGCTTGGCTGCTGCCCGAGCACATTGCCGATGTCCTGCCGTCGCAGGCGCGCCGCATCGAAGAGCTCCGCCGTGAGTTGCTCGACATGGCCCGCGGCTACGGCTGCGAGCTGGTCATTCCGCCGCTGCTGGAGCACCTGGATTCGCTGCTGTCCGGCACGGGCAGCGGCTCGGAAATCAAGCTCTTTAAGCTGGTCGACCAGCTCTCCGGCCGCTCGCTGGGCGTGCGCGCCGACACCACGCCGCAAGTCGCGCGCATCGACGCCCACCTGCTGAATCGCCATGGCGTGACCCGCCTGTGCTACTGCGGCCCCGTAGCGCACACGCGTCCAGACGGGTTGAACACCAGCCGCGAGCCGCTGCAGTTCGGCGTCGAGGTCTACGGCCATGCCGGCCTGGAGGCCGACCTGGAGGTGCATGAGCTGGCGCTGGACGCGCTGCGCCGCGCTGGTCTCAGCGACGTGATGCTGGACCTGGGTGACGCCCGTCTGCTGCAAGGCGTGCTGGACGGCGTCAAGCTCGCGCCGGAGGCGCTAGAAGCGCTGACCGCGGCGCTGGCCGCGAAGGATCTCTCGGCGCTGTCGTCGCTGAGCGCCGACATGCCTGCCGTGACGCGTGACGCCTTGCTGGCCCTTCCCAGCCTGTTTGGTGGCCGCGAGGTGCTGGCCGAGGCCGCGCGCCGCCTGCCCGACCTCCCGCTCGTCAAGGCCGCGCTGGCCGACCTGGACTGGCTGGCCGGCCACCTGGCCGTCGTCCACCCCGAGGTGTCGCTGGGCTTCGACCTGGCCGACTTGCAGGGCTATGCGTACTACACCGGCATCCGCTTCGCCGCCTATGCCTCGGGCTGTGCGGACGCCGTGCTACGTGGCGGGCGTTACGACGAGGTGGGCGCCGCTTTCGGCCGCCGTCGCCCGGCGGTGGGCTTCAGCCTGGACCTGAAGACGCTGGTGACGCTGGCGCCCGCCTCTCCGCTGCGCGCTGCGGTGCGCGCGCCCTGGGGTGACGACGCCTCGCTGCGCCAGGCCGTGCGCGCCTTGCGCGAGCAGGGCGAGACGGTGGTCTGCGTGCTGCCCGGGCATGAGCACGAGGCCGATGAATTCGACTGTGACCGCGAACTGGTTCGCAGTCACGCTGACTGGGTCGTCCGGGCGCTTTGAGCGCGGCGGCCCTTCCCAATCCAAAGCTTAAGCAGGCAAACAAGATGCAGAGCCAAACCGCGCGTGGACGCAATGTGGTCGTCGTCGGCACCCAGTGGGGTGACGAGGGCAAGGGCAAGGTCGTGGACTGGATGACGGATCACGCCCAGGGCGTGGTGCGCTTCCAGGGCGGCCACAACGCGGGGCACACGCTGGTCATCAAGGGCGTGAAGACCGCGCTGCAGCTGATCCCCAGCGGCATCATGCGCGACGGCGTGGCCTGCTACATCGGCAATGGCGTCGTCGTGGACCCAACCCACCTGCTGACCGAGATCGAGCGCCTGGAAGCCGCCGGCGTCGAGGTCCGCTCGCGCCTGTTCATCAGCGAGTCCTGCCCGCTGATCCTGCCCTTCCACGTGGCTGTGGACAAGGCGCGCGAATTGCTGCGCGAAACCAGTGGCAGCGGCAAGATCGGCACCACCGGCAAGGGCATCGGCCCCGCCTACGAAGACAAGGTCGCCCGCCGCGCGCTGCGCGCCCAGGACCTGAAGCACCCCGAGCGCTTCGCCAAGAAGCTGCGCGAGCTCCTGGAGCTGCACAACTTCGCGCTGCGCGGCTACCTGAAGGGCGAGGAGCTGGCTTTCGAGCCCATCTTCGAGCAGGCCATGAAGATGGCCGAGCAGATCAAGCCCATGCTGGCCGACGTCGGCTACATGATCCACAAAGCGAGCAAGGCCGGCGCCAACATCCTGTTCGAAGGCGCTCAAGGCACGCTGCTGGACATTGACCACGGCACCTACCCCTACGTCACCTCCAGCAACTGCGTGGCCGGCAACGCCGCCGCCGGCGCGGGCGTCGGTCCGCAGATGCTGCATTACATGCTGGGCATCACCAAGGCCTACACCACGCGTGTCGGCTCGGGCCCGTTCCCGACCGAGCTGGACTGGGAAGTGCCGGGCACGGTGGGCTACCACCTGTCCACCGTGGGCCAGGAGCGTGGCACCGTCACCGGCCGCGCGCGCCGCTGCGGCTGGCTGGATGCCGCCGCGCTGAAGCGCTCGATGATCATCAACGGCATCACCGGCCTGTGTCTGACCAAGCTGGACGTGCTGGACGGTCTGACCGAAATCAAGATGTGCGTGGGCTACGAGCTTGCCGGCAAGAAGTTCGACATCCTGCCGCTGGACGCCGACGAGATCGAAGCCTGCACGCCGGTGTTCGAGACCTTCCCAGGCTGGACCGAGACCACCTTCGGCGCGACGTCCTGGGACGCGCTGCCGGCCAACGCGCGCAGCTACCTGAAGCGCGTCGAGGAGGTCATCGGCACGCCGATCGACATGGTCTCCACCGGTCCCGACCGCGAGCACACCATCGTGCTGAGCCATCCCTACGCAGCCTGACTTTCGCCTGAAACTTCACCCCCGATCCACGGAGACTTCCGCACCATGCTGACCGACGACGGCAAACACCTCTACGTGTCCTGGGACGAGTACCACCTGCTGACCGAGCGCCTGGCGCTCAAGGTGCACGCCTCGGGCTGGGAGTTCGACCAGATTCTGTGCCTGGCCCGCGGTGGCATGCGCCCGGGCGACGTGCTGTCGCGCGTGTTCGACAAGCCGCTGGGCATCATGTCCACCAGCTCCTACCGCGCCGAAGCCGGCACCATCCAAGGCCGCCTGGACCTGGCCAAGTACATCACCATGCCCAAGGGCGAACTGGCCGGCCGCGTGCTGCTGGTGGACGACCTGGCCGACTCAGGCGTCACGCTGAAGGCGGTCGTCGAGCGCCTGCGCGGCATGCCGGCCATCCAGGAACTGCGCTCGGCGGTCATCTGGACCAAGAAGGTCTCGGCCTACACGCCGGACTACTACGTCGAGATGCTGGAAACCTCGCCGTGGATCCATCAGCCGTTCGAAGAGTACGACGGCATGGGGCCCGAAGCCCTGGCGAAGAAATTCGTCGTTTGAACGTGACAATGGGCGCCAGGCAAGATTCGCTGATGCGCCCCTCGAAGGCGGCGCCCGGTCTGGCTGACGGCGCCTGCTTTCCGACCTCTTCCGGGGCCACCAAAGCAAAAAGGCCGGCGCTTTCGCGTCGGCCTTTTCATTTTTGTTTTGGTGCCCAGGAGAGGACTCGAACCTCCACGGAGTTACCCGCTAGTACCTGAAACTAGTGCGTCTACCAATTCCGCCACCTGGGCTAGGTGCTTAAAACTTCTGAAGAAGTCTTGAGCCGTTTCAGGAAAACAGAGACTATATCATCAAAAACTTGAAGAACACAAACACTGCGCCTACGGGCGATGGCACGGGCCTGCTGGGCGAGGTCGAGGGCACGCTGCAAGGCCACCGTGACGGCCATGGCTTCCTGATCCCCGACGACGGCTCCTCGGACATCTACCTGTCCTCGCAGGAAACCCACACCGTCATGCATGGCGACCGCCTGCGCGTGCGCGTGGTGCGATTCGACAAGCGCGGCCGGCCCGAGGGCAAGGTGCTGGAGATCCTGGAGCGCAAGAAGCGTCCGCTGATCGGCCGGCTGCTGCTGGAATCCGGCATCTGGCTGGTCGCGCCCGAGGACCGGCGCATGGGGCAGGACATCCTGATTCCGAAGAACGGCATCGCCAACGCAACCGCCGGCCAGGTGGTCGCCGTCGAGCTGACTGAGCCGCCGTCGCTGTACTCGCAGCCGGTCGGTCGCGTCGTCGAGGTGCTTGGCGAGATCGACGACCCCGGCATGGAGATCGAGATCGCCGTGCGCAAGTACGACGTCCCGCACCGCTTCAGCCCCGACACGCTGGCGCAGTCAGCCAAGTTGCCCGAGAAGCTGCGCGCCGCTGACCTGAAGCACCGCATCGACCTGCGCGACGTGCCTCTGGTCACCATCGACGGCGAGGACGCGCGCGACTTCGACGATGCCGTCTACTGCGAGCCGCACAAGCAGGGCCGGGGCAAGAACGCCTTCCAGGGCTGGCGGCTGCTGGTCGCCATTGCCGACGTGTCGCACTACGTCAAGCCCGGCGAGCCGCTGGACGCCGACGCCTACGAGCGCGCGACCTCGGTCTACTTCCCTCGCCGCGTCATCCCGATGCTGCCTGAGAAGCTGTCCAACGGCCTGTGCTCGCTGAACCCCTACGAAGACCGGCTCAGCATGGTCTGCGACATGCTGGTGTCCAGCGACGGCACGGTCACGGCCTATCAGTTCTACCCGGGCGTCATCAGTTCGCACGCACGCTTCACCTACACCGAGGTCGCGGCCACCCTGGCCAACACGCATGGGCCCGAGGCAGCCAAGCGCCGCGAGCTGGTGCCTCACCTGTTGCACCTGCACGAGGTCTATCGTGCGCTGCTCGCGGAACGGGGGCGCCGAGGCGCCATCGACTTCGAAACCACCGAGACCCAGATCGTCTGCGACGACAACGGCCGCATCGAGAAGATCATCCCGCGCACGCGCAATGACGCGCACCGGTTGATCGAGGAGGCCATGCTGGCCGCCAACACCTGCTCTGCGGATTTCATCCAGTCGAACAAGCATCACTCGCTGTTCCGCGTGCACGAAGGCCCGACGCCTGAGAAGCGCACGACGCTGCAGAACTACCTTCGCTCGCTGGGCATCGGCATGGGCGTCTCGGATGACCCGACCCCGCGCGAATTCCAGCAGATCGCCCAGGCGACCAAGGACCGCCCGGACGCGCAGCAGATCCACACCATGCTGCTGCGCTCCATGCAGCAGGCAATCTACACCGGCACCAATTCCGGCCACTTCGGCCTGGCCTATCCGGCGTACACGCACTTCACCAGCCCGATCAGGCGCTACCCCGACCTGCTGGTCCACCGCGTCATCAAGGCGCTGCTCGGCAACAAGCGCTACACGCTGGACGCCAGCAAGATGAACGTGCCGCAGGCGCCCAAGCGCCCTGGCCGCGCGGCACCTCCCAACCCGGCCGAGGCCCGTAATGAGGCCGAGCGCTGGGAGGTCGTCGGCGCGCATTGCAGCGCCAACGAGCGCCGCGCCGACGAGGCAAGCCGCGACGTCGAGGCCTGGCTGAAGTGCCGCTACATGCGCGACCGCCTCGGCGAGGAGTTCGCCGGCACCGTCAGCGCGGTCACGTCCTTCGGCCTGTTCGTGCAGCTGGATGCGCTCTACGTCGAAGGCCTGGTGCACATCACCGAGCTGGGCGGCGAGTACTACCGCTTCGACGACGTGCGCCAGGAGCTGCGCGGTGAGCGCACCGGCATCCGCTACGCCACCGGCGCGCGCGTGCAGGTGCAGGTCAGCCGCGTGGACCTGGATGGCCGGCGCATCGATTTCCGCCTGGTGCGCGATGGCGACGAGGTGCGGCCGCCCAGCCGTGGCGTGTCGGGCAAGGCGTCGGGCAAGTCTTCGAGCAAACCCGCGGGCAGCGCACCCGCCAAGAAGCGGGCGCCCAAGACCGCTGTCGAGGCGCTCGACGATGTGCGCCAGACCGACCGCGATGTGAAGCAGAGCCGCAAGGCCGTCGTCGCGGCGCTGCATCCGGTCAAGGCGGCGCAACAGGCCGCCAAGCGGGCAGCGAGCAAAGCCTCCAAGAAAACGACCGCCAAGTCGGCGCCGCGCAAGCGACGCTGACGCCTCGCGTCAGCGCTGCGCGGCCAGGCGTTCGATGAGGTCACCGGCGCGCAGCACGCCGCCCGTCTCGCCGGCTCGGCCATGCGCGTCCACGCCGGCGCAGGCGATGGCGTGCGCGGTCGCTTGCGGCTGCTGAGCCCAAAGCCCGCCCAGCCACCCGGCCAGCACATCGCCGCTGCCGGCGGTGGCCAGCGCTGGCCCGCCGCTGGCGCAGAGGGCCAGCCGCTTGCCCGGTGAAGCGATGACGCTGCCCGAGCCCTTCAGCACGACGGTGCAGCCGAAGCCGTCCGCCAGTTCGCGTGCGACGGCGAGGCGGTCGGTCTGCACGCTGGCCAGGTCGCGCGCCAGCAGGCGCGCGGCTTCCAGCGGGTGTGGCGTCAGCAGTGTCGAACCCGCAGGCCGTGAGCGCAGCAGGCCCTGCAGGGTGGGGGCCGCGGCGATGACATTGAGTGCGTCCGCATCGATCACCAGGCGCGGCAGCCGCAGCAGCGCGGGCAGGGTGGCGGCGATGCCCGGCCCGGCGCCGCAGCCGACGACGCCGACCGCTTGCGGCAGCTCGGCCAGTGTGCCGCGCATCAGCTCGGGCCGGCCAGGGTCGGCGGGCTCGGCGGCCGGTTGGCCGAGCAGGTCCAGGTAGACCCGCCCGGCGCCACAGGCCAGCGCGGCCCGCGCGGCGAGTCGTGCGGCGCCCTGCATGCCCGGTGCGCCTCCGACGACCAGCACTTGTCCGTGGCTGCCCTTGTGGCTGGTTGGAGTGCGGTGCGGCGCTGGCGATGGGCCGAGCAGATCCGCCGTCGGTGCCTCATCCGGCGCGATGCCCAGTCCGTCGAACCAGATGCGTCCGGCGTGTGCCCGGCCCTCGCCGCTGAACAGGCCGGGCTTGAGCGTCAGCAGCGTCAGCGTGTGGTCGGCGCGGATGGCGCGCTCACCCGCGGGTTGGCCCGTGTCGGCGAGCAGGCCGCTGGGCAGGTCGACGGCGAGGATGGGGGCGCGGCAGGCCTGCATGGCGGCCATGGTCGCCAGCAGCGCGGCCGACGGCGCGCGGTTCAAGCCCAGGCCCAGCAGTGCGTCGATGACGATCGAGGGATGGGCTGGCGCGTCATGGCTGACATGGACCGCCACGCCGGCCTCGACCAGCCGCTGCGCGGCGACTCGGCCATCGCCGCCGTTGTTGCCGGGGCCGCAGGCGACCCAGACCGGGCCGTCGCTGCGCCGCAGGGCCAACGCCAGTTTGGCGACGGCCAGGCCAGCGCGTGACATCAGGTCGGGCGAGTGGGTGAGGGCGCGCGCCTCGATGCGCCGGCTTGCGGCGACGTCGAACAGCGGCAGCGTGGCGGTGGTGGGCAGCAGCGCATGCATGCCCATGAGCTTAGGCCAGCCGCTGCGTCCCCAGCGGGGCGATGTCGACGGCCGGCGTCTGCCCGGCGATCTGCTGGGCCAGCACCTGGGCCATGCCGCAGGCCAGGCCCCAGCCCTGGCCGCCAGGCGACAGGTTCAGCCAGACACCTTGCCGGGCGCTGGCCCCCAGCAGCGGCAGGCCGTCCGCTGGCAGCGCGCGCCGACTCTGGCCGTGTTGCACCTGCTGGTGCAGCACCGAACCCGGGAACCAGTGCTGCAGGCCGCGGTGCAAGGCCTCAAAGTCGGGCGTGACCTTGGTGTGTGCGCCGGTCACCGCAAGGCCCCCGGTCACTCGCGCGCGCTGACCGATGCGGGCGATGGCCAAGCCCACCGCGGGGTCGACCCAGCCGGCCTTAGGGCCGAGATCCGGGTGAGCCTCCAGCAGGCGCAGCGGCGCAGTGACCGAGGCCTCGTGCTGGGCGGCGAGCTTCAGGCCGGGCCCCAGCAGCGCGCCGGCGTCCAGCCCGTTGCAGAGCACGATGGCGTCGAAGCGCTCCTCCTGGGGGCCCAGCGCCTGCGGCACCGTGTCGCCCGCCTCGCGTTCAGCGCCGCGCGTCGGCGCCTCCGGCGGCGGCGTGTACTCATGGTGCAGCGTCAGCCCGGCGCTCCCGTGGGTGATGGCGCGCACCGTCGTGTGGAAGCGAAAGCCCGCGCCCAGCCGCTGGGCCTGGTGGCGCAGCTGCTGCGCGAGCAGCCGCGCGTTGCCGACGCCGCCCGGCGTGAACGCCAGCGCGGCCGCCAGCGGGGCCTCGGCATTCAGGCCAGGTTCCCGCTGGCGCGCCTCGAGGCCGTCCAGCAGCTCGACCTGCAGGCCAAGCGCCCGCCAGCCTTCCAGCCGTGCTTCGGCCGCGGCGGCGCGGCGCGTATCGGCCAGCGCGACGATCAGGCCATCGGCGGCCTCGTCTTCCAGTGCCAGGCTACGGCGCAGTTCGGCTGTGCGCGCGAGGCTGAACAGGCTCAGCGCTGCCAGAGCCGCGCCGGCATCGCCGCCACGCCTGTCCGCCCGCCAGCGCCGCCAGCGCCATGTCAGCGGCGCGGGCGCTGCCTCGTTCAAGCCCGGCGCAAACGGGGCCAGAAGCGCGCTGCCGGCGAAGCTGGCTTGCTCGGCGACGCTGCCGCCGCGCTCGAAGACCTGCACCTGCAGCCCCAGCGCAGCCAGCTCATAGGCCGTGGCTACGCCGGCGAGCCCGGCGCCGACGACCGCGACGCGGCGGCTCACGCGCGCACCTGGCGGCGAGCTGCTGGGATGGGCGTGGCAGCGGCCTCGGCTCGGGGTCGGCGGGGGAGGGCCATGGGTTTGTGTATACTCTGCGGGTTTTGCCGGAGGTGCTGGCGCTTTTTGTAGCGCTTGGGGCCTCGGCAGAACGGTTGTGAGGGTGGTGTGGCTGAAGCCTTCGGTCGCCACTCGTCGCAACAAATCGCAAACCGGTCACACAAAGGTGTTGTGGTTTGCGGCTTCTGGAAACGCTTGTTTCCAGGTGCTGCAACGCAATTCGGGCCGGATTTTAGACACAACCTTCGGAGTAAGACCCATGTCTGTCACGATGCGCGAGATGCTGGAAGCCGGCGTCCATTTCGGTCACCAAACCCGCTTCTGGAATCCCAAGATGGCCCCGTATATCTACGGCCATCGCAACAAGATCCACATCATCAACCTCGAGAAGACGCTGCCCGCGTTCAACGATGCGATGAAGTTCGTGCGCCAGCTGGCTGCCAAGCGCGGCACCATCCTGATGATCGGCACGAAGCGTCAGGCCCGCGAGTTCATCGCCTCCGAAGCTCAGCGCGCCGGCATGCCTTATGTCGACTCGCGTTGGCTGGGCGGCATGATGACCAACTTCAAGACGGTCAAGACCTCCCTCAAGAATCTGAAGGACATGCAGGCCCAGGTCGACGCAGGCACCCAGCCCGCGATCAAGAAGGAAGCCCTGCTGTTCCAGCGTGACATCGCCAAGCTGGAAAAGAACATCGGCTGCATCCAGGACATGACCGCGCTGCCCGACGCCATCTTCGTCATCGACGTCGGCTATCACAAGATTGCCGTCGCTGAAGCCAAGAAGCTCGGTATCCCCGTCATCGGCATCGTGGACACCAACCACTCGCCCATCGGCATCGACTACGTCATCCCCGGCAACGACGACTCGGCCAAGGCCGTGGCGCTGTACGCCCGCGCGGTCGCTGACGCCGTGCTGGAAGGCAAGGCCAACGCCACGAACGAAGTCCTGGCTGCGGTTGCCCCGGCTGGTGACGAGTTCGTCGAGGTCTCCGAAGAGGCTTGAGCCCCTTCCGCCCTGCATTGAAAGGGGCCGTCATGGCCCCTTTTGCCAACTGAAATCTGGAGAAGAGAAATGGCTGCAATCACTGCAAGCATGGTCGGCGAGCTGCGCGCTCGCACCGACGCGCCGATGATGGAATGCAAGAAGGCGCTGACCGAGGCCGAGGGCGACCTGTCCCGCGCTGAAGAGATCCTGCGCGTCAAGCTGGGCAACAAGGCCGGCAAGGCCGCGTCGCGCATCACGGCTGAAGGCATCGTGGCCTCGGCCGTGGTCGGCGGCAACGGCGCGCTGATCGAAGTCAACTGCGAGACCGACTTCGTCTCGAAGAACGACGCCTTCCTGGCCTTCGTGAACGCGCTGGCCGGCCTGGTGGCTGAGCAGAACCCGGCCGACGTGGCCGCTTTGTCGGCACTGCCGCTGTCCCAGGAAGGCTTCGGCCCGACCGTGGAAGACGTGCGCAAGGGCCTGATCGGCAAGATCGGCGAGAACATGACGATCCGCCGCTTCCAGCGCTATACCGGCGGCAAGCTGGCGTCGTACCTGCACGGTACCCGCATCGGCGTGATGGTCGAGTTTGAAGGTGACGACGTCGCTGCCAAGGATGTCGCCATGCATGTGGCCGCCATGAAGCCGGCCGCGCTGTCCAGCGCCGACGTCTCTGCCGAACTGGTTGCCAAGGAGCGCAAGATCGCCACCGAGAAGGCTGCCGAATCCGGCAAGCCGGCCGACATCGTCGCCAAGATGGTCGAGGGCTCGGTGCAGAAGTTCCTGAAGGAAGTCTCGCTGCTGGACCAGGTCTTCGTGAAGGCTGCCGACGGCAAGCAGACCGTTGCTGCCATGCTCAAGGACAAGGCCACGACGGTGAAGGGCTTCACGCTCTACGTCGTCGGTGAAGGCATCGAGAAGAAGGTCGACGACTTCGCAGCCGAAGTGGCGGCCCAGGTCGCCGCGGCCAAGGGCCAGTAAAGCTTCTTAGCTGACCCCCAGGGCGCCCGGAATTCCACCGAGGCGCCCTTTAAACTTCTGGGCCACCCACGGCCCCCAAAGA
Organism: Burkholderiales bacterium; assembly: GCA_016195825.1. GTDB lineage: Bacteria > Pseudomonadota > Gammaproteobacteria > Burkholderiales > Burkholderiaceae_C > Pelomonas. The sequence continues at coordinate 24,956 of JACPYV010000014.1, forward strand.
ATTCCGAGGACACCATGCCTGCGTACAAGCGCATCCTGCTCAAACTCTCCGGCGAAGCCCTGATGGGCGACGAC
>JACPYV010000142.1 GCA_016195825.1 Burkholderiales bacterium
GGTGCCGTAGGGCAACTGCTCGGCGGCCGCAGGCCGGCCCATCGCGACGGCCGCCTGGCGCGCGTAGACCTGCTCCACAGCATCGCGGCTGATCTCGGTGGCCGAGGACGCCAGGCCTGCAGCCTGGGCGATCTCGCGCAGCGCGGGGCTGCGGCTTTGCACCCGGGTGCCGTGCAGGGCGCGTGGCACCAGCGCCAGCTCGTCTTCGATCACGGCGATGGCCGATTCGATGCCGTACGCGAGCGGCCGCCCGGTCAGGTGCTCACGCTGCAACGCCGCCAACCCTGGTGCGATGTGCACGGTGCCCAGTCGCGTGGCGTCGGCGTCCAGTTGCAGCAGGGTCGCGTCGGCCATCACCGCCTGCAGCCACGCGCGGAAGTCCTGCACCGCCGCGGCCGTGAGTCCGTGTCCGCCCGGGTAGAGCTTCAGCTCGTGCGCCACGCGCAGTTGCGTCAGCCAGGCGTCGGCGCGTTCGGCCCAGGACACCGGCAGCTTGTCGTCGTCACGGCCATGAGTGATGAGCCCGCGCAGATGGCGCAGGCGCTCGGGCGAGGCGATGACCGGTTCCAGCTCAGGCAGCAGGCGACCGGACAACACCGCAAATCCCTGCACGCGCTCCGGTGCCGACAAGGCCACGCTGGCACTCAGGATGCCGCCCTGGCTGAAGCCCGCGACCACCGTGCGCGACGGCGCGATACCGTGGTGGGCCTGCAGTTGCCCGATGAAGTCGATCAACGCGAGGCGGCTGTCCTCGGCCTCGCCAGCCACGATCTGCGGCACCGCTGTGGTGAACGCGACGCGGAACCACGCGTGCTGCAGCGGGCCCAGCGTGAGCCGGCCGCGCGGCAGCACCACCAGCGTGTCGGGTGGCAGGTCTGTCGCCAGGTCAGCCAGGTTGGTCTCGTTGCCACCCACGCCGTGCAACAGGACCAGCAGCGCGGTGGGGTGCGCAGGTGCGGGTTGGTGGACGCGGTAGGCCAGACCGCCGGCAGCGGCGGGGATGAGATCGGACAGGGAATTCACGGCAACGCTCCTAACCTTCTGATTCACAGCATTCCAAAGACGTACGAATCCATCGCCAGCACGCCGTGCGTGATGCCGCCCTCCAGCACCGTCACCGGCGCCGCCACGCCGGCCGCACCCGCTGCGATCAGCAGCGGCAGCAAGTGCTCGGTCGTCGGGTGGGCGCGGCGGGCGTGCGGGGCGAGGTCCATCGTGCGGCGCAGCCGGACGTGGTCTCGCGACGTGACCGTGGCCCGCGCCCAGTCGGCGAACTCGCGGGCGTACGCCGCTTCGCCGTCGGTCGCGCGGTGGCGGAACTCGTACAGGTTGTGCGTCAGACTGCCAGAGCCCACGATCAGCACGCCACGCTCGCGCAGCGGGGCCAGCGCAGTGCCAAACTCATACGCCGCGTCGGCGTCTAGCACCGCGGGCATTGCCAACTGGATCACCGGCACGCCGGCCTCCGGATACAGGTGGCGCAGCGGCACCCAGGCGCCGTGGTCGTAGCCGCGGCGCGCGTCCAGGCCCGTGGGCCAGCCGGCTTTCGTCAACAGCGTGGCGACATCGACGGCCAGCGCGGGCGCACCGGGCGACGGGTAGCTCAGGCCATACAGCGCCGGCGCAAACCCGCCGAAGTCATGCACCGTGGCCGGGGCAGGCGCGCTGGTCACTCGCCCGTCGTCGCTCATCCAGTGCGGCGACACCACCAGCACTGCCGCCGGCCGCGGCAGCCCCCGGCCCAGCTGCGTGAGACGTGGGCCCAGCTCGCCGGGCTCCAGCGCGAACGTCGGTGCCCCGTGGGACACGAAGAGGGTGGGCATGAGGTCCATCGCAAACTCCTGGGCTGGTAGGTGCGGCGGATGCATGAGCATCCGATGTCCTAGACTCTATTGGCGCCACCGAAAGAGATAAACACATTGCTTGGCGATTAACCATCTCATCCAACGAGACAATGGACCGATTCCTGGAGATGCGCACCTTCGTGCAGGTCGTGGACGCCGGCAGCTTTGTCGGCGCTGCGGAGCCGCTGGAACTGTCCAAGGCCGCCGTGTCGCGCCACGTGAGCGAGCTGGAGGCGCGGCTGGGCGTGCGGCTGCTGAACCGCACCACGCGCCGGCTGTCACTCACCGAGGAAGGCGAGCTGTTCTACGCGCGCTGCAAGGAGTTGCTGAGCAGCCTGGAGGCCGCGGAGTCGGAAATCACGTCGCGCACCGAGGAGGCCATCGGCCTGCTGCGCGTCAGCGCGCCGGTGAGCTTCGGCATCCTGCACCTTGCCGAGGTGTGGGCCGAGTTCAAGACGCGGCACCCCAAGGTGACCTTCGACGTGACGCTGTCCGACCGCATGGTGGACATCGTCGAGGACGGCTTCGACCTGGCCATCCGCATCAGCCACCTGAGCAGCTCCAGCCTCGTCTCGCGCCAACTAGCCACCACGCGCATCGTGGCTTGCGCGTCACCCGGGTACCTGGCGCGGCACGGCACGCCGACTGAACCTTCAGCGCTGACGACCCACCAGGTCATCGCCTACAGCTATTGGTCGACGCAGGACGAATGGCAGTTCGACGGGCCGAACGGTCGCATCAGCGTACGCACCTCGCCCTGCATCCGTACCAACAACGGCGACACCTGCCGCGCGGCGGCGCTGGCGCACGAGGGCGTCATCCTGCAGCCCACCTTCCTCATCGGCCACGACCTGGCCGCGGGCCGGCTGGTGGAGCTGTTCCCGGCGTACCAGGCGGGCGCGGTCGGCATCCACGCGGTCTACAACAGCCGCAAGCATGTAGCGCCAAAGGTCAGGCTGCTGATCGACTTTCTGGCCGAGCATTTCGCGCAGCCGCGCTGGCCGGCCTAGAAAACGACTTCCGCTCGCAGCCCGCCCTCGGGACGGTTGCTCAGCACCAGCACCGCGCCCTGGCGGCGCACCAGTTGCTGCGCGATGTACAGGCCCAGCCCGGTGCCGCCGGTGGCGCGGTTGCGCGAGCCCTCAACGCGGCGGAAGGGTTGGCGCACGCGTTCGAGTTCGGTCTCCGGGATGCCAGGGCCGTTGTCGTCGACGACCAGGCGGGTCACGCCGGCGGACAGCTCCACGCGCACGTCCGCGCTGCCAGCATAGCGCAGCGCATTGCCCACCAGATTGTCGATGACGCGGCGCAGCGCAACCGGGTCGACCGTGACGACGGCCGGCGGGCCTTGGAAGCCAACCTTGGCACCGGCCTCGGCGAGGTCGTCGACGGCCGACTGGGCCAGCGCCGACAGGTCCACGCGCTGCGGCTGCGCGGCCTCGGCGGGCCGGAAGACGTCGATGACGCTCTCCACCAGCCGGTTCATTTCGCGCAGGTCGTCGATGCAGCGCTCGCGCACCTTGGCCTCGACCTCGCCCGTCTCCAGCCGCAGCCGCATGCGCGTCAGCGGCGTGCGCAGGTCGTGCGAGATGGCCGCGATCATCAGGCCGCGCTCCTCGAACTGGCCGCTCAGCTCGGCAGCCATGCGGTTGAACACTGCGGCGGCATCGCGCACCTCACGCGTGCCCTCGTCCTCGCTCAGCGTGGGCGCCGGGCGGCCTTGGGCCAGGGCCGGTGTCAGCTGCCGCGCGGCTGTGACGAGACGGCGCACCGGCTGAGCCAGCCAGCGCGAGCCCCACCAGGCAGCCAGCGCGATGACCAACAGGCGCACGCCGTAGTCGATGAGGCCGGAACGCCACGGCAGGTTGGGCGGCAGCGACGGAAAGGTGGGCATGCGGCCGGGCATGCGGGCCATGGGCTCGTGGCGCTGCGGCGGGCCGGCGTCACCGAAGCCATCGTGCGGCGGCGGCATGGGGCGCGCGCCGTCGGCATGCAGAGGTGGCGGCCCGGGCCGCTCCAAGGGACTGTGCAAGGTCTGCGACACCAGGCTCCACGCGGCCAGGTGGCTCAGCGCCAGCGCAGCCCACATCAGCAGAAACAGGCGCAGGCCCAGGCTGTCCCACGATTTCAAGCGGCTCAGCACGGGCTCACCTCCGCGTCGAACAGATAGCCCTCGCCGCGCACGGTGCGGATCATGGACGGCTCGCGCGCCGTGTCACCCAGCTTGGCGCGCAGCCGCGACACGGCCAGGTCGATGCTGCGGTCGTTGACCTCCACGCCCGGCGCACGGGTCAGCTCGATGAGCTGGTCGCGGTTGAGCACGCGGCCCGGGCGCTGTACGAAGGCGGCCAGCAGCCGGAACTCGGCCGCGGACAGCGCAATGCCCACGTCCTCCGCGGTGATGAGCTGGCGTGCCATGCGGTCGAAGCGCCAGCGGCCGAAGCGCAGCATGCGCGTGTCATCGTCCACGCCCATGGCCTGGCCCTTGTTCGCACGCCGCACCAGCGCCTGCAGCCGCGCCACCAGTTCACGCGGTTCGAAGGGCTTGGCCAGGTAGTCGTCAGCGCCCAGCTCCAGCCCCACCACGCGGCTCATGGTGTCGCCGCGCGCGGTCAGCATCAGCACCGGCGGGGAGTCGGGCTGCGTGCCCAGCCAGCGCAGCAGCGCCAGGCCGTCCTCGCCCGGCAGCATCAGGTCCAGCACGATGACATCGGGCCGGGCTGCCGCCAGGTGTTGCCGCATCGCCTGGCCGTCCGCCGCCGCGCCGACCTGCCAGCCAAAGCCCTGCAGATAGGACGTCAGGCTGGTGCGGATCTCGGCGTCGTCGTCGACGACCAGGCAATGCAGGGTCATGCCGAGATACCGACCTTCAATCGGGCCACGTAGCCAGCGCCGACCGAGCCCGTCATGGTGGCGATCTGCGTCGAATAGCCGTCGCTGAAGATGCCGTCGCTGGACAGGCTGATTGACGCGTTGTTCGTAGCGCTGTTGCCATAGCCGCTGGTGGCATAGACCGCGGTGTTCGAGTCCGAGGGGAAGCACAGCTGCGAGGTGCGCAGCTTGTTGTTCCAGTTGGTCGCAGTCGTCGTGCTGCGGTAGACCTCGAAATGGATGTGCGGCACGCGGCCCGCGTAGCAGCCAGGATAGATGGTCTGGAACTGGGCGGTACCGTCTGTGCCGGTGGCCTGCACGCCGCGCAGGTAGTTCTCGCCGGTCACGCCGCTGGAATACATGGAGTAGCGGCCCAGCGCGTCGCAATGCCACAGATAGATGGCATAGCCGGACAGGTCGGCGCAGGACGCGTTGGTGTTCACAAGCTCGATGATGACCTGAAGCGGCACGCCGGTGGCGACGCCGCTGGCGCCGGCGATGCTGGAACGGATGTCGTTGCGCACGACGCCGGACAGCGCCAGCACGTTGGCGACGCTGCCGTTGGCCGTGTTGGAGCCGTCGCCCGGATAGGGGCCTTCGGTCTCCGCGGGAATGACCGAGCAGCCGCTGGTGGAGCCGGAGCTGCTGCCGGAGGACCCCGACGAGCCGGACGATGAGCCGCTGGTCGTCGCGGCGGCACTGCTGCCGCCGCCACCGCAACCCACGAGGGCCAGCGCGCCGGTGCCGGCCAGGGACGCAGCGCCCGCGCCCAGCAGCCAGCGCAGCGCGACTCGGCGCTCGAACGCCTGCTGGTGCAGGCGGCTCAGGTCGTGGGCCAGGCCCAGGTGGTGGTGGTCATCGTGGTGCATTGCGTCTCTCCTTCGAGGTCGAATGGAGGCATTGCACCGCCCGGATGTATCGAGCGGATCGGCAGATTGTGTCGGGGCCGAAACACGGCGCCTGGGTTGCTCGAGGGATGAGCATTTCGACCCGGTGCAAGGCTGCGGGAGTCCGCCCCGCGATCGCGGGCAACTGTTCTCAGACGCCGCAGAAAAAGGTTACCCGCCCGCCGGGGCGAAATCTCGGCAACTCGGCACCGAGTCGATAGGACTAGCGCAAAAGGATCCAACCAAACCCCATCTCAACCCAAGATCAACTGCAACGACCCTTGCAGCGCCTGGATCAGCACCTCCAGCGCCTGCAGCAGCCGCTCGCTGCCCTGGTGCATGCGCTGCACCGCGTCGCCCTGCTCCACACGCAGACCACGCAGCAGCAGCAGCCAGGCCTCGTCCACCGCAGCGAAGGCGGGCTGCAGCGCCGGGCCGGCCAGCGGGGCGGTACGTACCTGCTCGTAGGCCTTGACGAATTCGTCCAGGCCGGCCGCCAGGCCGCTGGCGTCGTGGCCGGGCAGCAGTTGGCTCAGCAAGCCCTCCTTGGCGAGGCGCTGGCTCAGCAGCCGCAGCCGCGTGACCTGGGCCAGCAGGCCCACCGGGCGCTGGCCAGCGCGCTCGGACAAGCGGGCCACCAGCGTCTCGCTGCTGTCCAGCAGGCGCTGGGCGGCGTGGTCGCTGCGCGCGAGATCGGGCTGGCGGCTGCCCAGCGCCGCGTCGAGCTGGGCCCAGGCGGCGGACACGGCGGCCAGCTCTTCGGCGAGGTCAGTGCGCAGCAGCTCGGCCAGGCGCGCGAGGTTGGCAGCCACGCGTTCGGCGGAGGCGTCCAGCAGCGCCTGCGCCTCGCGCTTCTCGGGCGGCGCCAGCCGCGGCCACTGGCGCAGCGCCTGCAGCTTGACGATGCGCTGGCTCAGCATGCGCTGGGCGCCGGCGCGCTCCAGTGCCTCGGCCAGCTCTGAGGTGTGCACCACGCCGCGTGCCACCTGGGGCAGCTTGGACTGGGTCTGCATCGCGGTGTTACGCAGCAGCGCGAAGGCGGCGGCCTCGTCGATGCCGCGGGCCTGCATCAAGAGCCCCTTGGCGCGCTCGGTCCACTTGCGCTCCTCCAGCTTGGCCTGCACGGCGCTGTCGCGCGCCTGCAGCTGCTCGCCGAGGTCACGCACCCACAGCAAGGCCTCGTGCAACGTGGCCGCGTCGACGTCGGCTGGCAGCCACAGCAGCACGCCGCGGGCCAGCACGGCGCGGCGCTGTTCGGGCGACGGTGGCGGCGACAGCAGCACCACGGGCAGGCCGAAGGCCCGCTCAGAGTGCAGCTGCTGCGCCAAGGCGGTGCAGTCTGGGCACCAGAGCAGCCCGACGGCCAGGCCTTCGGCGGGCAGCGCAAGCTCCGAAACGGTGCGCAGCATCCAGCCCTGACTCTGCAAAACGGCGGCCTGGGGAGGCATCTCCGGGCTGCACAGCAGAAGTGGCAATGCGGAGGCGGGAACGGTATCGGGCATGGCTTCGAAGTTCACGCCCCAAAACGGCGCAAGAAACAGGCCAGCGTCGTTACCGGCGGTGGGCATGAGGCTTGCAAGTATCGGCGCGTGGTGCGCGCAATGGTGCGAGCGCCCTCCCGCTGCGACGTCTCGAGCCTCCCTGGCACGCGACCGGTGGGTGGTCGTGGGCGCTTGCGGCCAGCAAGATCGAGCCCAAGATGTCCGCTTTCCAGAACTTCAAACGTGCCGGCCACAGCCCCACACTGTTCGCCGCCTTCCTGTATTTCGCGTTCTCCTGCTGCATCTGGGTGTTGAACGGCGCACTGGCGCCGTTCATCAGCGAGGCCTTCAACCTCTCGCCGGCCCAGAAGGGGCTGATGCTGTCCATTCCCATCATGGCCGGCGCGCTGATGCGCTTCCCGCTGGGCATCCTGTCGCAGTACATCGGCCGCAAGAACGCGACGCTGGTGGAGATGAGCCTGATCGCCGTGGCCATGCTGTACGGCTTCTTCATGGTGAAGCGCTACGACGACCTTCTGGCCATGGGTGTGCTGCTGGGCATCGCCGGCGCCAGCTTCGGCGTCGCCCTGTCGCTGGGCTCGGGCTGGTTCCCGCCGCAGTACAAGGGCCTGGCCATGGGCCTGGTTGGTGCCGGCAACGTGGGCACAGCCGTGTCGGTGCTGGTGGCGCCGCCGCTGGCCCAGGCCTTTGGCTGGCAGACGGTCTACGCCTTCGCGGCCGGGGCCATCCTGATCCCAATGGTCGTCATGGTCGTCTTCGCCAAGGAGCCGCCCGACGTTGACGCCCACGCCTCGCTGCGCGAGCACGCGGCCTGCCTGTTCGAGAAGGACGGCTGGGCCTTCAGCCTGATCTACGGCGTGACCTTCGGCGGCTTCATCGGCCTGACGACCTTCCTGCCCACGTACTACTACGACCAGTTCGGCGTCTCTAAGGTGCAGGCCGGCCAGCTGACCATGCTGGCGGCCTTCATGGGCGCGGCGGTGCGCGTGGTCGGCGGAGGGCTGTCGGACCGCTGGGGCGGCGTCAATGTGCTGACGCTGGTGCTGGTGGTCGTGGCCGTGAGCCTGACCGGCGTGGGCCTGGCCAGCGGATCGCTGGTGCTGACGACGTTGCTGCTCATCGTCTGCTTCGCAGCTCTGGGCGCTGGCAATGGCGCACTGTTCCAACTCGTGCCGCTGCGCTGGCCTGCGGCCACGGCGGTGGCGGGCTCGATGATCGGCGAGGTCGGCGCGCTGGGTGGCGGCCTGGTGCCCAACCTGATGGGCCTGTCAAAGCAGCACGCCGGCACCTACCTGTGGGGCTTCGTCATCTTTGGCGTGCTGGCCGTGCTGATGTTGGGCGTCATGCGCGTGATGCAGATCCGCTGGACGCGCACCTGGGCCGAAAAGGGCGGCCGCGCCCGCCACGCCGCGGCCAGCGCCCAGAGCGCCGAGCCGGTGCACTACCAGCGCGTCTGACCTCACCCTGCCCCTTGGGCGAGGGACAGCCGCGGGCGCGGCACTGGGCACACTGCGTCACATGAAAACCTGTGTTGCCCTCACCCTGATTGGCCTGTCCATCTGCGCCCAGGCCAGCATCAGCTGCAAGATTGGCGGCGTCGACATCCGCGTTTCCGACAACCTCGCCGACTTCAACTACTCGCCCAGCGGCAAGCCCGGCAGCACGGGCAAGCTGTCGCGCTTTCGGCTGATGACGCTGGACGGCGGCGAAGCGCCGACCAGCAGCATCGAACTGAAGACCGTGGACATCACGACGCCGGGCGACTACGCGCTGTCGACGGAGTCGCTGTGGCGCTCGGTCATCCGCGTGCAGGGCAAGCAGCAGAAAGTGACCGGCGGGAAGTTCCATTTCACGCGCTTCGAGATGCACGACGCGACCGGCCGCGCCGCCGGCACGGTGGAGTTCACGACGGAGCAGATCAGCGGCAGCTGCGTCTTCGACGTCGAGGTCAAGGGCATCAACCGCGACCGCCTCGGCCTCTGAATCATTTCGGCAGGAACAGCAGCCAGGCCACCAGCAGCAGGTTCAGCAGCACCGACACACCGAAGGCGATCTGCCAGGTCAGCGCCGCCGGTTCGTGGCCGTTGCCGTGGCGGGAGGGGCGCGCCGATGCGGCCTGATCCCGGGCCGCGCAGCGCTCCAGCGCCAGCAGCAATTCCTCGGCCGTCTCGAAGCGGGCCTTGGCCTCGCGCGCAACGGCGCGCATCACGATGCGGTCCAGCGGCATCGGCACGCTGGGTTGCAACCGGCTGACGCTGGGCGCCTCGCGGCGGTAGCGGGCCAGTTGGTAGGGCTCGATCTCGCCATAGGGCAGGCGGCCGGTCAGTGACTGGTAGAGCGTCACGCCCAGCGCGAACAGGTCGGAGCCGGCGTCGGGCGGCATCGGCGGGTCCTGCCACTGCTCGGGGTTGATGTAGCTGGGCGTGCCGGCGTGCAGCTCCCGCGCGGCCGGCGAGGACCGGCGGCTCAGCGCCACGCCCAGGTCAAGCACGCGCCACTGGCCGTCATCACCGAGGTGCAGATTGCCCGGCTTCAGGTCCCGATGCACCACGCCGGCCGCATGCAGCAGGCTCAGGGACCGCGCCACCGCCGTGCCCAGCGCCAGAACCTGGCCCGCGTCCAGCGGCCCTTTGGCCAGCAGTTGCTCCAGCGTCTGGCCGCCATGCCAGTCGAACACCGCGTAGAAATGCGTGGCGCCGTCAGCCGGCGCATGCACGCGAACGAAGCCGCTGCCCGTGCCACCGCCGCCGCGGCGGCTGCGCGGCGCCTCTGCCAGCCGCAGGCCCAGCCAGATCTCGTGCGCCAGCATGGCGCGCTCCTCGGGGTCGTCGGCGCGGCCCGGGCGCAGCATCTTCAGCGCGACCAGTCGGCCCGTGGCCAGCTCGCGCGCCTGCAGCAGGCGGTGCACGCCGTTGTCGGCCACCAGCGCGGTGACCTGGTGGCCGTCCAGCACTGCGCCGACGCCCAGCGGCCCCGGACTGGGCAGCGTGCGACCCAGCGCCGCCAGATCGTTCAGCCCCGGGTCGGCCAAGTCCTTCACATCCAGCACCAGCGCGGTGGCGTTGTCGTAGCTGCCGGCGGCCAGCGCCGCGGCGGTCAGCGCATCAGCCGCGGCCTGGGCGCCTGGCGTGGTGCGCAGCAGGTCGGCGATCTGGCGGCTGCGCAGGCTGCCGTGCACGCCGTCGCTGGTCAGCAGCAGGCGGTCGCCCACCTTGAGTTCGCCCTCGCTGTGGTCCAGCCGCAGCGCGTCGTCCAGGCCCAGCGCACGTGTCAGGCCAGCAAAATCGCGTCGCTCCATGCGGTGGTCCTGCGTCAGCAGCAGGCATTGGCCGTCGCGCAGCAGCCAGGCGCGGCTGTCGCCCACATGTGCCAGCGCGTAGCGGCGGCCGCGCAGCGCCAACGCGGTCAGCGTGGTCAGCGCCTCGCGCGGCTGACCGTCAGGACCGGGGCGGCGGTTGTGGGCAGCCAACCAGGCGTTCTGGTGGCCCAGCAGCCGGTCCAACGCCACGCTGGTGTCCCAGTCCGCCGGCACGGCGTGGAAGTCGCGCAGCAGACTCATCACCGAGGTCTGCGCGGCCATCAGGCCCTCGCTGCCCGGGCCGTCGCCGCCACTCACACCATCGGCCAGCGCCGCCACCCAGCCGCGCTCGGCCTCGTGCGCGGCTGGCGCCTGCACACCGGCGAAGTCTTCATTGCGTGGGCGCTTGCCCTGCAGGCTGGACAGGCCGGTGTCGAGTTCGAAGCGCATGCGCGTGAGTGGATCACCAACGGCAGGTCGCCCGGTGTTGGTGCAGTTTCAGGGATGAGTGCACCCGCACCGGGATAGCGAGCGCTTCGGCGTGGGGCGCCGCCAGTCGTTTTGCACGCTGCGGCCGGGCTGGAGGCCAGCTTCATCGCTGGCACATGCCTTGCAAAGCAAACAGCAGACCAGCCTTCTGTGGAGTACGGCATGAAGAAGATGAAGCTCGTGATGGTGGGCAACGGCATGGCCGGTGTCCGCACGCTGGAAGAGCTGATCAAGATCGCGCCGGACCTCTACGACATCACGGTCTTCGGCGCCGAGCCGCACCCCAACTACAACCGCATCCTGCTGTCGCCGGTGCTGGCCGGCGAGCAGACGATCGACGAGATCATCCTGAATCCGCTCTCCTGGTACGAAGAGAACGGGATCACGCTGCACCTGGGCAAGACCGTCACTCAGATCGACCGCGTGCGCCGCCGCGTCATCGCCGCGGACGGCCACGGCGGCGAGATTTCGGCCGAGTACGACCGCCTGCTGATCGCGACCGGCTCCACGCCCTTCATCCTGCCGGTGCCGGGCAAGGATCTGGACGGCGTCATCGCCTACCGCGACATCGCCGACACCAACGCAATGATCGCCGCGGCCACGAAGTACAAGCACGCGGTCGTCATCGGCGGTGGCCTGCTGGGACTGGAAGCCGCCAACGGGCTGATGCTGCGCGGCATGCAGGTCACTGTGGTGCACCTGGTCGACACGCTGATGGAGCGCCAGCTCGACAGCGTGGCCGGCGACCTGCTGCGCAAGTCACTGGTCGAGCGCGGGCTGAACTTCATGCTGGGCGCGCAGACGCAGGAGCTGCTGGCGGGCGACACGGGCCGGGTCCGCGCAGCCAAGCTCAAATGCAGCGACGGAACGGTCATCGAGGTGCCAGCCGACCTGGTCGTCATGGCCGCCGGCATCCGCCCCAACACCGCGCTGGCCGAGGCCGCCGGCCTGCATTGCGCACGCGGCATCGTCGTCACCGACACGATGCAGACCGTCACCGACCCGCGCGTCTACTCGGTCGGCGAATGCGCAGCACACCGCGGCATCGCCTACGGCCTGGTCGCGCCGCTGTTCGAGCAGGGCAAGGTCTGCGCGACCCATCTGGCCCAGTTCGGCATCGGCCGCTACCTGGGCTCGTCGGTCAGCACCAAGCTCAAGGTGACGGGCATCGACTTGTTCAGCGCCGGCAACTTCACCGGCGGCGCGGGCACGGAGGAGATCGTCATGAGCGACCCCTTCGCCGGCGTCTACAAAAAGCTGGTCATCCAGAACGACCAGCTCGTCGGCGCCTGCCTGTACGGCGACACGGTGGACGGCGGCTGGTACTTCAAGCTGCTGCGCGAGGGCCGCAAGATTGCCGACATCCGCGACAAGCTGATGTTCGGCGAGGCGGGCGCCAACATCGGCGACGTGGGCCACCAGGGGCAAAGCCGCGCCGCCGCGATGGCCGACACGGACGAAGTCTGCGGCTGCAACGGCGTGTCCAAGGGCAGCATCTGCAAGGCCATCCGCGACAAAGGCCTGTTCACGCTGGACGAAGTGCGCAAGCACACCAAGGCGTCGGCCAGCTGCGGCTCCTGCACTGGTCTCGTCGAGCAGCTCATCATGTTCACGGCCGGCGGTGACTACTCCGCCACACCAAAGAAGAAGGCCATCTGCGGCTGCACCGATGCCAGCCACCAGGACGCGCGCGACGCCATCAAGGCCGGCCACCTGCTGACCCTGGCGGACGTGTTCCGCTCACTCGAGTGGAGGACGCCCAACGGCTGCGCCACCTGCCGCCCGGCGGTCAACTACTACCTCATCAGCACCTGGCCCAAGGAGGCCGTGGACGACCCGCAGAGCCGCTTCATCAACGAGCGCTCGCACGCCAACATACAGAAGGATGGCCGCTACTCGGTCATCCCGCGCATGTGGGGCGGCGAGACGACAGCCGACGAGCTACGTCGCATCGCCGACGCGGTGGACAAGTACCAGATTCCCACCGTCAAGGTCACCGGCGGCCAGCGTATCGACCTGCTGGGCGTGAAGAAGGAAGACCTCGTCAACGTCTGGAAGGACATCGGCATGCCCTCGGGCCATGCGTATGCCAAGGCGCTACGCACCGTGAAGACCTGCGTCGGATCGGAGTGGTGCCGCTTTGGCACGCAGGACAGCACGCAGATGGGCAAGGACCTGGAGCGCGCGCTGTGGCGCATGTATGCGCCGCACAAGGTCAAGATCGCCGTGTCGGGCTGCCCACGCAACTGCGCGGAGGCCGGCATCAAGGACGTGGGCGTCATCGGCGTCGACTCGGGCTGGGAGATCTACGTCGCCGGAAATGGCGGCATCAAGACCGAGGTGGCCGAGTTCTTCTGCAAGCTGAAGACGGCCGAGGAGGTGCTGGAGTACAGCGGCGCCTTCCTGCAGCTCTACCGGCTGGAGGGCTGGTACCTGGAGCGCACGGTGCACTACGTCGCCCGCGTCGGGCTGGACCACGTGAAGAAGAAGATCCTCGACGACGCCGAGAACCGCCGTGCGCTGTGGGCGCAACTGCAGTTCAGCCTGGACGGCGAGCCCGATCCCTGGTTCGACTTCGACAAGGCGCACGTGGACCTGCGCCAGTTCGAGAAGGTCAGCGCATGATGCTGAACCGCCGCAACGCGCTGCTAGGCGGACTCGCGATCGCCAGCCTGCCGACCCTGGCCCAGGGTGGCCGCATCAACCAGCTCGGTGACGCCATCAACATGGCCGGCGCGCAGCGCATGCTGAGCCAACGCATGGGCAAGGCTTGGCTGGGCCAGCTGCGCCCGGAGCTGGCCGACCGCGCCCGCCAAGTGCTGCAGGCCAGCGAGGTGCGCTTCGAGCGCCAGCTCGGCGAGCTGCTGGCCTACGCGCCGACCCCCGAGATCGTCGGCAGCTACAAGGCCATGCGCCACCGTTTCGGTGACTACCGCGCGCTGCTGCAGAGCGCGCCCAGCCCGACCCGTGTCGACGAGCTGCTGCTGACATCGGGCGAGATGCTCAGCATTGCACAGCTCGCCACCGGCCAGCTGCAGGAGCGTTCGCCGGAGAACTCGGCGCGGCTGGTGAACCTGTCGGGCCGCCAGCGCATGCTGTCGCAACGCCTGGCGCTCTATTTCCTGGCCGGCCAGCAAGGCGCCCGGCCGGACCTGGTCCGCAACGAGACGGCCATGGCACGGGCCGAGTTCGATGTGGCCCTGGAGGCCCTGGGCAGCGCCCGCGAGGCCACGCCGGCCATCCGCGCCAACCTTGCGCTGGCGCAGAGCCAGTGGGTCTTCCTGCAGTCGGCGCTGGCTGGCGAAAGCCAGGGCCCCAAGGCAGCCAGCGATGTGTTCGTGGCGAGCGAGAACCTGCTTGCCGTGATGGAAACCGTGACCGGGCAGTTCGCCCGCCAACTGGGGTGACGACGATGGACGACTGGATCCGTATCTGTGCGCTGCAAGACATCCCCGTGCTGGGCTCGCGCCGCGTGCAGCGCCGCGCCGGCGTGGACGTGGCCGTGTTCCGCAGCGCCGACGACGAGGTCTTCGCGCTGCTGGACCGCTGCCCGCACAAGGGCGGCCCCCTGAGCCAGGGCATCGTCTTCGGCAAGAGCGTGGCCTGCCCGCTGCACAACTGGACGATTGCCCTGGCCGACGGCTGCGCCAAGGAGCCCGACGAGGGCTGCACGCCGGCCTTCCAGGTCAAGCTGGCCGGTGGCGAGGTCTTCCTGCTGAAGACCGAGCTGGACACGCTGGCGCTGGACCTGCCGGCGCCGATCGCCGGGCCGAAGATGTCGATAGCGGTGGCCTGAGGCTGAGAAGCAGTCCAGCCAGAAGAAAAATGAACGAGACAAAGTCCACCTGCCCCTATTGCGGCGTCGGCTGCGGGGTGGTCATCGAGCATGACGGCGAGCAGATCACCGGCGTACGCGGCGACCCCGACCACCCAGCCAACTTCGGCCGGCTGTGCACCAAGGGCACCAACCTGCACCTGACGGCCACGCCGGTCGTCCTCCAGCACCAGCGCCTGCGCGCGCCGCAGCGCCGCGCGACCCGCGGCGCGCAGCCGGAGGTGATCGCTTGGGACCAGGCCAACCGCGAGATCGCGGACAAGCTGCTGGCCATCCGCGCCGAACACGGCCCCGAAGCCATCGGCGTCTACATCTCCGGCCAGTTGCTGACCGAGGACTACCACGCGTTCAACAAGCTGGCCCGCGCCGTCATCGGCACGCCGCACATCGACTCCAACTCGCGCCTGTGCATGAGCTCGGCCGTGGTCGGCTACAAGCAGGCGCTGGGCGCGGACGCGCCGCCCTGCAGCTACGAGGACATCGAGCTGGCCGGCTGCGTGCTCATCAGCGGCGCCAATCCGGCCTGGGCCCATCCCATCCTGTTCCGCCGCCTGGAAGCGGCGCGCACGGCCAGGCAGGACCGGAATGAGCAACACCGGCTCATCGTCATCGACCCGCGCCGCACCGAGACCGCCGAGCTGGCCGACCTGCACCTTCAGATCCGCCCCGGCACTGACGTGGCGCTGTGCCACGGCTTGCTGCACGCCGTGATCTGGCAGGGCTGGACGGCGCGCGACTTCATCGCCCGGTCCACCGAGGGCTTCGACACGCTGAAAGAACTGGTTCGCGACTGGGCCCCCGCCCGAGCGGCCCAGGTCTGCGGCGTCAAGGAGGCGGACATCTGGCAGGCCGCCGAGTGGTTCGCCACCTCGCCAGCGTCGCTCAGCCTGTACTGCCAGGGCCTGAACCAGAGCAGCAGCGGCACGGCCAAGAACACGGCTCTCATCAACCTGCACCTGGCCACGGGCCAGATCGGCAAGCCTGGCGCCGGCCCCTTCTCGCTGACCGGCCAGCCCAATGCCATGGGCGGCCGCGAGAGCGGCGGCATGGCCACGCTGCTGCCCGGCCACCGCGACCCGGGCAAGGCCGAGGACTGGGCCGAGATGGCCTCGCTGTGGGATGTTCCTGACCTGCCGGGCAAACGCGGCCACACCGCTGTCGAGATGTTCGAGGCCGCCGCACGCGGCGAGATAAAGGCGCTGTGGATTGCCTGCACCAACCCGGCTCAGTCCATGCCCGACCAGACCACCGTGCGCGCCGCGCTGGAGCGCTGCGAGCTGGTCATCCTGCAGGAAGCCTTCGCCCACACGGCCACGGCCCGCTATGCCGACTACCTGCTGCCCGCCAGCACCTGGGGCGAGAAGGAAGGCACGGTCACCAACAGCGAGCGTCGCATCAGCCGCGTGCGCCCGGCCGTGCCGGCGGCGGGTGAGTCCCGCGCCGACTGGCGCATCGCCCGCGACATCGCCGCGCTAATCGACGCCGGCCTGGGCCGCCAGCCGCGCATCGCCGCGACATCCGCCGAAGACCTGTGGCTGGAGCACCGCGACGCCACACGCGGCCGCGACCTCGACATCACGGGCCTGTCCTGGCTCACGCTGGACAACGAAGGCCCGCAGCAATGGCCCTTCGTGGACGGCCCGACGCCACGGCTCTACACCGACGGCCGCTTTGCCACCGCCGATGGCCGCGCCCGCTTCGTCACCAAGCCGTATCAAGCCACCGCCGAGACGGCAAGCCCCAAGCGGCCCTTTGCCTTGACCACTGGCCGCATGCGTGACCAATGGCACGGCATGAGCCGCAGCGGCAGCGTACCGCGGCTGTTCGCGCATGAGGGCAAACCGCTGGTGCGCATCCACCCCAGCGATGCCGCGCGCCGCAAGCTGGCCGATGGCGAGCTGGTGCATGTGCGCTCGCGCCGCGGCGAGCTCGTGCTGCCGCTCAAGCTGGACGAGAACGTGCCGCTGGCCGGCGCCGACATCGCGATGCATTGGGGCGACGAGTTCATCGGCGCCCAGCTCGGCATCAACGCAGTGACCCAGGGCGCCTTCTGCCCCGACTCCAAGCAGCCCGAGCTGAAGTTCAGCGCCGTCGCCATCGAGCCGGCCGACCTGCCCTGGCGCCTGAGCGCCTGCGCCTGGGTCGCGCCTGAGGACGGCCAGCGCCTGCGAGAGCAGTTGCGCGCGCTGATGCCGCGATTCGGCTATGCACACTGCCTGCCCGAGCCCGCAAGAGCCGACCACGGAGAACAGGTCGGCTGGGCCTTCGAGGCCGCCTGCGCCGAGGCGCCAGCGGCCTCGCTGGTCGACGAACTGGCCACCGTGCTGGGCCTGAACAGCCCGGCCGTGCTGCGCTATGCCGACGCTCAGCGTGGTCGACTGCGGCTGCTCAACCTTGATGGCGACGACTTGCAGGCCGCGCCGCTGCAGGCGCTGCTGCGCGTGGGCCAGCACGAGGAAGGCGCCTGGCTTGTTGATCTGTGGCGCGAGCGCACCGCGGCGTCCACCGTCGGCCGCTGGCTGCTGTCGCCCGGCACGCCACCCACCAACACCGCAGTGGCCAGCCCGCAGGTCTGCAACTGCTTCGACGTGCGCGAGGACGTCATCCGCCTGACGCTGGCGCGCTGCAGCGGCACGCCCGCCGAACGCCTGGCCCGGCTGCAGGCCGAGAAACGCTGCGGTACGCAATGCGGCTCCTGCCTGCCGACGCTGCGCCGCCTGGTCAATACCACCCCCGAAGAGGTCCCCGCATGAGCCATGTTGTCTCGCTCGTCGGCGCCGGTCCCGGCGATCCCGAACTGCTGACCGTCCGTGCGCTCAGGCGCATCGAGGCCGCCGACGTCGTGCTGGCCGACGACCTCATCGACCCGCGCGTGCTGGCCCTGGTGAAGGGCCGGCTGCTGCGCGTCGGCAAACGTGGTGGCTGCGTTTCAACGGACCAGCATTTCATCCACGCGCTGATGATCCGCGAGGCCCAGGCCGGCCACCGCGTGGTGCGGCTCAAAGGCGGCGACCCCTTTGTCTTCGGCCGCGGCGGCGAGGAGGTCGACGCGCTCCGCGAGGCCGGGCTGGCCGTCGAAGTGGTGAGCGGCCTGACCAGCGGCATCGCTGGCCCCGCGGCCGTCGGCATCCCCGTGACGGACCGCCGCGCGTCGCCCGGTGTCATCCTCGTGACCGGCCACCCCGCTGAATCGGAAGGCCAAGGCCGCACCGACCCCGACTGGGCCGCACTGGCTCGCACCGGGTTGACGCTGGTCATCTACATGGGCGTGGCCCGCGCGGCCGACATCACGGCCAAGCTGATGGCCGCCGGCCTGCGGGCCGACCTGCCCGCGGCCGTCGTCAGTGCTGCCCACACGGCGCAGCAGCGCCACGCAGTGACGACGCTGGCCGGCCTGCCGGACTGCATCGCCCGCGAAGGCCTGAAGAGCCCGGCCCTGCTGGTCGTCGGCGAGGTAGCAAGGCACGCAGCCGCGACGCTGTCATGGCCTGAGGTTATGGTGGGTTGAACCCAAGTGATGGCCGGTTCCGCCGCACTGTCCCCGTTCAGGGACAGCCATGTAAAACCGGACACGCCTTCATCCCCCAGCCGAGGATGGCATCACCGCGCGGCGCGACGCACACTGCCGGCCCCAATCACATGGAGGCCCAAATGAAGCTGCCCTTGCCTGACGCAGCCGCCCTCAGCGGCGCTGCCCAGGCCCAGATCGATCTCGACGCGCGCTGCCACGGCACCGCTTTTTCCTCGACCGACCTGGCGCCCTCGCTCGACCCGAGCAACACGCCCACCACCCTGCGCGGCCATGCACCGCTGCAACTGCCCCGGCTCAAGCCTGCCGCAACGCCCGCAGGGCCTCACCTGTGCGGGGCCTACCTGTGATGAGCCTCAACTGAGCTTGAAACTGCTGACCAGGCCCGCCAGGCGCACGGCCTGTTCCTTCAGCGACTGAGCCGCCGCGGCGGACTCTTCCACCAGCGCGGCGTTCTGCTGCGTCATCTGGTCCAGCTCCGTCACCGTGCCGTTGACCTGGGCGATGCCCTGGCTCTGCTCGACGGCTGCGGCGCTGATCTCGCCAATGATGTCGGTCACGCGCTGCACGGAGCCGACGATGTCGGTCATCGTCGCGCCGGCGTCATTGACCAGGATGGTGCCGGCCTCCACTCGCTCCACGCTGGCACCGATGAGCGCCTTGATCTCGCGCGCGGCCTCGGCCGAGCGCTGTGCCAGCGAGCGCACCTCGCCGGCCACGACCGCGAAGCCGCGGCCCTGCTCGCCCGCGCGCGCCGCCTCGACGGCCGCGTTCAGCGCCAGGATATTGGTCTGGAAGGCGATGCCGTCGATGGTGCCGATGATGTCGGAGATCTTGCGGCTGGCCGTGTTGATCTCACCCATGGTGCTGACCACCCGCGACACGACCGCGCCGCCCCGGCCCGCAGTCTCGGCAGCAGCGCCGGCAAGTTGCTTGGCCGTCATCGCCGAGTCCGCGCTCTGGCTGACCGTGCCGGTCAGCTGTGTCATGGAGCTGGAGGCCTGCTGCAGGTTGGAGGCTGTCTGCTCGGTGCGCTGCGACAAGTCCATGTTGCCCGTAGCCACTTCGGCTGACGCGACCTGGATGCTCTCGGCCGACTCGCGCACCTGGCCCACGATCTCGGACAGCGACTGCTGCATCGCGGCCAGCGCCTGCATCATCTCGGCGGACTCGTCGCTGCCTAGCACCTGCGGCGCGCGGGACAGGTCGCCGTCGGCCATGCGCTCGGCAAAGCGCTTGGCGGCCATCAGCGGGCCGATGATGGAGCGCGAGATGTTGACGGCCAACAGGCCGCCGATGATCACGCAGACCGCGAAGGTGACCAGGAAGCCAGTGAACAGGTTGCTGACCAGGCCGTCCACCTTGAGGAAGATCTCGTCGACGCGCTTCTTCAGGTCCGCCTCGATGCCGTTGAGCATGGCGATCGCCGGGTCGTAGCTCGCGTCGGCCGCCTTCATGTCCTCGAGCGCAGTCTGGGCGTCTGGGTAGCTGTCGCCCGCCAGCTTGTCGGCCACAGGGCGCACCACCTTGCGGTAGTCGGCCATCAGGGTGCGGAACTTGGCGAGGTTTTCCTTGCTCTTGTCCTCGGTCGCGAAGGCGCCGAAGTCATCCATGGCCTTGTCCAGGCCGGCCTGGGCCGCGTCCCATTCCTTCCTGGCGCGGGCCGTGCCTTCCTTGTTGAAGATGGAGGCCACTAGCGTGGAGGTGGCCGTCTTGCTCTGCAGCAGGTGGCTGCGGGCCGACACGGTGATGTTGGACGAGGGGATCAGCTTCTGAGTGATGCCCTGAATGGCTTTCTGCGACACGTTCAGCCCGAAGCCGCCCACAGCCACCAGCAGCGCCGTCATCGCCAGGATGATGCCGAAGGCCAGCCAGAGGCGGGCTTGGATGCGCAGACGTCGCAGCATGAATATCTCCTGGGGGAAGGGGCGGCCGAGGGTGACTGCTGATTGAAGCAGAAACCCGCACAGGCAGATACAAATGCGCTGGTAGGCTCGCGGCATCGTTCACGCCACAGCCCACCATGAGCTTTCTGGCCATCGACATCGGCAACACCCGGCTCAAGTGGGCCGTCTACCCGGACGGCGCCGAACCCGGCAGCCCGCCCACACAGCACGGCGCCGTCTTCCTGGAAAACATCGACCGCCTCGCCGACGAGGACTGGGAGGGCCTGGCCACGCCCAGTCGCATGCTGGGCAGCAACGTGGCCGGCGACGCGGTCCGCCGCCGCGTCGAGGAGCAGATGGAGCACTGGGACCTGGTTCCGCGCTGGGTGGTGCCCGCTCCCGAGGCGGCCGGCGTGAAGAACGGCTACGACCACCCGACGCGCCTGGGCGCCGATCGCTGGATCGCCGTCATCGGTGCCCGCGCCCATGCGCTCAAGCGTGGCTTCGACGGGCCGGTGCTGACCGTCATGGTCGGCACGGCGGTCACGGTGGACGCTCTGTCCAGCGACGGCCAGTTCCTGGGCGGCCTCATCCTGCCCGGCCACGGCATCATGCTGCGCGCGCTGGAAGGCGGCACGGCCGGCCTGCGCGTGCCCACCGGCGAGGTGCGCGACTTCCCGACCAACACCAGCGATGCGCTGACGACCGGCGGTACCTTCGCCATCACCGGCGCCGTGGAGCACATGCACCGGCTGCTGCAGACCCGCGAAGGGCGCGAACCGCTGCTGCTGATGACCGGCGGCGCCGGCTGGAAGGTGGCGCCGGCCCTGCACGCGCCGCACGAACTCATCGAAGGTCTCATCTTCGACGGCCTGCTGGCCATGAATGCTGCGCGGGGTTAATCGCGCCAGCCGTTTCGCAACGGCTATCCGACGTCGAGCAGCGCCGCCAGGCTGCCCTGCTGCAGCTCAAGCCGCAACAGACGGTCAGCCAGCGCCGCCTCCCACACGCGTTCGCCGTCCAGTGCATCGGGGTCCGCCGGGTCTCGGGCGCGACCTTCGCCGAAGACGCTCAGCACCAGGGCCTCGTCCAACTGCCTGAACAGGCCGTTGCGGCGATAGCCCCGCACCAGTGCAAAGCCCACCGGGCCTTCAGGGTCGAGGCCGAGGCCGAGGTCTCCGCGCGGTGACAAGTCGGTGATGCGCATGCCATACAGGATGACCCGACGGTCGAGCGAGAGCATTTCCGTCATCGTGACGCCCCCGGCGCCGGCTGGGTCGTGTGGGGTCAGTGTCGCCATGGTGGGGTCCTCCTGTCTCTGTCGTTGTACTTGCGCCTGCCACATCCCGGTCGGCGCGATGACCTAAGCTATGCGTGCCGAAGTCCAGCGTCATCTGCACCGCAGATGACGCACAAACGCCGGCACAGTGGCAGGCCAGCGAACAAGAGCCTTTTAGGAGCCGTCGGTTGACACAGGCGAGGGTGTTCCAGCAGTTCGAGATCAGGCCCGAGACGCGCCAACTGCTCGTGAGCGAGCAGCCGGTGAGCATCGGGGCGCGCGCGTTCGACGTGTTGCTGGCCCTGACGGAACGCTCGCAGCGCGTGGTCAGCAAGGCCGAGCTGCTGGACCTGGCCTGGCCCGGCGTGGTCGTCGAGGAAAACAACCTGACGGTGCAGATCTCCACGCTGCGCCGCGTGCTGGGCCACGAGACCATCGTCACCGTCACTGGTCGCGGCTATCGGCTGAAGGCCACGCCGCTCGATGCGCCAGCGCCGACGGAGCCCGCACTGGCCGTCAACGACGACACGGCCCCCCGTCTGCAGCGCCGGTTGGCAGTCATCGCGCAGGCCGAAGTGGTGGGTTGGTCACGCCTGGTGGCGCGCGACCCCACCCGAGCCGCGACCACCTGGAAGCGCATCCGCGTCGACCTGATCGAACGCAGCCTGCCGCAGTTCGGCGGGCGGCCGATCGAACTCACCGCCGAGCGGCTGCAGCTGGAGTTCGGCAGTGCCGTGGAAGCTGTCGCCTGGGCGGTGGAGCTGCAGGAGTTGCTGGCCGAGCGCCGGCAGGCCGCGGACCCGTCGGAAAACCCGGCTTTTCATCTGCGCATCGGTATTGCTGTGGATGACGTGATCGTTGACGACGGCAAACTGGTGGGCGACGGCGTCAACGTGGCGGCCGACTTGCAACTGAGCGCCGTGCACGACGAGATCCTCACCACCCAGAAGGTCAGCGACTTTGTCTCCGACAAGATCGCGGTGGGCTTTGAGCCGCTGGGCCAGCGCGTGATGCAGAAGTCGCAACGCCCGCTGCACGTGTTGCGCGTGGTCGCCGGTGCGCGACACCGAGCCGTGACCGCGCTGCGCCCCGTGGGCGTACGCCTGGCTTCGCTGGCGGTGCTGCCCTTCGCCACCGAGGGCCCGGCCACCGACGCCTACTTCGGCGAAGGCGTCACAGAGGAAATCATCGCCGCGCTGTCGCTGAACCGGGCGCTGTTCGTCATCGCCCACGGCTCCACGCTGCGCTATCGCGGAAACGACCAGAACCCCGCTGCCGTGGCCGCGGAGCTGGGGGTGCGCTACCTGGTGACGGGCCGCGTTCGACGCGCCGGGTCGCAGGTGCGCATCCA
Source organism: Burkholderiales bacterium (assembly GCA_016195825.1). GTDB lineage: Bacteria > Pseudomonadota > Gammaproteobacteria > Burkholderiales > Burkholderiaceae_C > Pelomonas. The sequence continues at coordinate 22,772 of JACPYV010000142.1, forward strand.
CGTGAGCCTGATCCATGCCGCCGACCAGAGGGTCATCTGGCAGCAGCCTTTCGACGGCGTCGTCGAAGACCTGTTCGCCTTCCAAACCGAGATTGCCGCGAAAGTAGCCGCCGCCGTGGCGCCGCAGGTGCAGGACGAGGAAGTGGCCCAGGCCCGCCACCGCCCCACGGACAGCCACGACGCCTACGACTGCGTGCTGCGCGCGCTGGCCGGCATGGTGAAGCTGGGCACGCCGGAGTTTGACGCCGCAGGCCAGCTGCTGACGCGTGCCGTGGCGCTGGACCCCGGCTACGCCCAGGCCCATGCGCATCTGGCCTGGTGGTACAGCCTGCGGCAGTTCGACGGCCTATCCAGCGCCGATGGCCAGGAAGGGCGCCTTGCGCTGGACCACGCGCTGCAGTCGGTGCGGCTGGATGCGCGCGATGCCTGGGCCTTGTCCGTGGCGGGCTACATGCTGTCGCTGCAGAAGCAGCACGACGAGGCACTGGACTTGTTCGATCGGGCGCTGACATTGAACCCCAGCTGCGCCGCGGCCTGGGCACGCAGCGCAGCCACGCTGTGCTACGTGGGCCGGGCCGAAGAGGCTCTGGCGCGCCTGGACCGCGCCATGCGGCTGAGCCCCTTCGACCAGCACATGTTCTGGCATCTCACCATCTGCGGTGGCGCCAGCTTCGTCGCTCGGCGCTACGACGAATCGGCCGGCTGGCTGGGCAAGGCTCTGCGCCTGACCCCTGGCTTCAACGGTGCCCGCCGGCTGCAGATTGCCGCACTCGTGCGCACGGGCGAATTGGCCGAAGCACGCGCGCTGGCCGAGCAGTTCCTCATCGATTGCCCGAAATTCTCGGTCCAAGAGTTCGGGCAATGGTCACCGATGCAGCGCCCCCATCTCGACGACCTGATGTCGGCATTGCGCCTGGCGGGGCTGCCTGATTGATCGCACCGTCGGACCGGTACTTCAACGCCAAGGAGGAACAACATGGTTTGGAACGCTCAGAACAGCCCGTACAGCGCCAATTTCTCGGGCCATGCCTCGCCCAATTTCTCGGGCCATGCCTCGCCCAACTTTTCGGGCCACGCATCACCGAACTTCTCGGGCCACGCCTCGCCCAACTTCTCCGGCCATGCGGCACCGAACTTCTCGGGTCATGCCTCGCCTAATTTCTCTGGCCATGCGTCGCCCAACTTCTCCGGCAACTTCACGCCCGCCTGGACGGCGTATCCCGCGGCGGCAGCGCCGGTGGCCGTGATGGGGGCGGCGCCCGCCACCGGCGCGGGCGGCAGCAGTGGCGCCGGCTTCATGGGCGGCTACGGACCAGTGGCGCGCTTCGAGTACGCCACGCCGGCTGCGCTCTCGCCGCTGCCCTGGGTGATGGACTTCGCGCAGGGTGACGGCTGGCCTTCGTTCCCCTTCGAGCAGCGCATCAACCCCTACGACACGCGCTTCGCCAAGCCACTCCAGTGGGAGAACAGCGACTGGGACCCCGCGCTGCGCTTCTGGACGTTGCCTTTCGACCCCCAGCTCACCGAGTGGCTGCAGGACGTCAACCTGGCTGCGCCCTCGGTGATGGCGGCCCGCGAGTTCGCGGCAGCGCATGGCAAGTGGCTGGCGGGCACCAACCCTCGTTCGACGTTGCACAAGCGGTTCGAGGATGGGATCGGCCTGCTGAACTGGAACGGCTCGGACCCCAGCCTGGCCTGGGCGTCCATCACCCGCGAGCTCGACGAGCTGGTGGACTTGATGCGCGACGACCGCATGCGTTACGTGGACGAACTGGCGGTGCAGTCCAGCCAGGCAGCACCCTACTTCGTGCACCTGATGAATTTCAACCCGGCCACCAAGCCCTGGACGATGGAGCTGATGAACTGCGCCACCGCCATCGGCAACCTGGTGAAGATGCAATACAAGTCGCACTACAGGCGCGTGCGGCCGTCGGTGCTGTGCCCGGGGCTCACACCGCCCTGGGGGCCGGCGCAGCATCCCGCCTTCCCCAGCGGCCACTCGACAGTGGCCCACCTGACGGCGGTGCTGCTGCTATCGGTGGAATGCATTGCCGAGCGCTTCGGCATCTTCAAGAAGACCACCGACACGAGCGAGACCGTCGGCAGGCCACTCGTGATCGCCGACTTTGACGTCCCCTACGGCCAGGACCAGCGCTCGCCGCTGCTCTGGCTGGCCTGGCGCATTGCGAAGGGCCGCGAGCGGCTGGGCGTGCACTACCCCAGTGACAGCGCCGCAGGTCGCTACCTGGCGGCCCAGGTCTGGGAAATGTGCCTGAACGAAACGCCGCGGACGGCGGATGCCATCGACGTCCCGGCGCTGCAGATGGTGCTGACGCGGGCCCGGGCCGAATGGCCCAGACTCCTCGACCCGGCCCAGACACCGCAGCCGGCGACGATGGTCCAGCCTGCAAGGTCGACAAGGCCTGCTCGCCGGACCTAAAGCTTAGCCAAGGCCAGGTTGTTGTCGTGTGCCACGAGCTCCAGCAGCTCGGGCCACGATGACGGCGGCGGGACCTTGTCGGCGAGGTTGGAAGGATCGGCCGGCGCATCCGCGCTCACCAGCACCCAGACCCGCGCGGTATCGGCGACTGGAGCGGCCAGCTTGTAGGTCGCGGCGGCACCGCCGAGGATGTTGTGCGGCGTAGCGACGGCAGGCAGTTCCCGCCAAGCGACTGCGTCATGCACCGTGGCGTCCGGCGGCGAGGGCGCCCACCACAGCCGCAGCCGCGTCTGCCGGGCCGTCCGATGGCCGCGGTTGCCCACCCTCACGATGAGTTTGCCGCCCTGGCGCCGCAGCCCGTCGTCGCTCGCATGCCAGGGCTCGGGGTCGTCGATGCCATGGCGCAGCGCCAGCGGGTCATACCCGCCGCCACGGCCTGCGCGGTCATCGATGAACACGTCCACCGCCGGCGGCCTGCCGACCTCCTCGCTCGTGGTGGTCGGGTCGTCGGTGGCGTAGAGCCCCTGCTGCTCGAAGGCCCAGCGGATCACCTTGTGCACCCGGCCACCGCGGCGACTCATATAACGCTCATCGCGATTGAAGGGCCATGTGGCGGTCACCTGCCAGTCACCGGTGCCCAGGTCGGCCTCGATCAGCGCGCTGACGAACTGGTCCGGCGTGCGCGCAGGCGCCACGCTGTCGGGCCCCAGCAGCGAGACACCGCGCATGATGAGATAGATGCAGTAGTCTGAAGCCGACAGGCGCATCGCCTCGTCCTCGGTCGCCGTGCCGTCGGCACCGCGCGTGTCCCCGCCCAGGCTGCGATACAGGCGGAACAGCGACGACGACAGGATCTGCTCGCCGAAGTAGTTGTGGTGATACCGCTCCAGCGATGCAGTGAAATCCAGCCGCGTGAGGTTGCGGCAGCCGCACCAGCCGTAGCCGCGCGTCGCGGAGCGGCCGTGGCTGCGGCCCGGCACCTCGATCCACGGGAAGGTGACGTGGCGGATCTCTGCGTCGGGATCGTCTGCCGTGGCCAACCCGGAGATCGGGTCCGCCGCGATCGCCGCCAGTCCATCGCCGGGGCTGTGCGCGAACGGGAACTCCAGCTCGCCGGTGCTGGCGAAGGCCAGCACATGGCCGAACTCGTGCCAGGCCCAGCGCGGGTCGCAAGCCACGCTGAGGTATTGCGACTTCAGCCGCCCGTCGCCACGCCCGTGGCCCTGGGCGCTTTTGACAAAGGGGAGCTTGCGGCGGTGCACCGGGTCGGCGGAACCGTACTTCACCAGCAGCTGCAACGGGTCGCGGGCTTTGGGCAGGGGCGACTTGGAGGCCTCGTCGGCCTCAGCATCGCCCAAGAACGGACGCACCTCAGCATTGGGCAGTTCGCCGTCCGGCGCCCAGCGCATCTCCGGCCGTGCGCGCTGCACCAGCGGAAGTTTTGCGAACCGGACATAGGCATGGGGATTGATGCCGTAGGCCAGCATGCGGCCGAAGAGTTCGGCGCTGCGAAGGTGGGCATCGACTGAGGCCTGCTCGTCAGACCGTAGCGCCGGCTCGCCCAGCGAGACGCCCTGCCCCGGAGCCGAACCCTGGGCCGCGGGCGAGAGTTCAGGCGGTCGGGCTTTGACCACCCCGGCCTTGTTGCGGGCCACCGTGGTGCCCCCGAGCAGATTGCCCTCGCGCGTGGCACCGCGCATCTCAAACAGCGCGCCGCTGCCCACGTCGCTGAACCGCAGCGCCTTGTCCAAGGGCAGCTCAGCCTCGATGTCATCCCGGAATTTGTCCAGATCCCCGTCGCTCAGCGTGCAGCGGCGCTCGGACAGCGTGCCCGGCGAGCCCTTGGACGCCGCATCCTGTACGAAGGCCCGAAGCCGCCTGGGCCGGTCGACAGGCACGGCGGGCGGAGCCGCGCCGCTGTTGACGTAGAAGTCCCGGTGCACCTGCACCACGCTCAGGTCGCCGGTGGCGCGGTCCAGGTCGAGTTCGACGCGAAAGTCGTAGATGCGTGCCCGCGTGGGGGCGGCCCAGCGGGGCGGCGTCTTGGCTAGGTGGCCAGCCTTGGTGCCGGGCCGGGCCCGCGCCTGGGCCACGGCCTGAGCCCGGGTCCGGCGCCAGCGCAGCGCAAAGCCGGTGGCGATGAGGCGTTCGTTCGACGTTGACGTCGTTGGCATCGCGCCCTCCTGGACCTTCTCCAGGTTGCCGACCCACACGCTGCGGCCACAGTCCAGCGCCTTGCCCACCTTGTCGCGCACCTGCTCCACGAGGCTGTATATCCTGGCTTTCCTGGGCCACGGCTCGGGTACCACTTTCAGCGCCCGGTCGGTACTCAACCCCGACATCGTCAGACCGTGGGCGCTCACGCGGCCGGCATGCACGTGAAACACAATGCGCAGCCCCATGTCGCTGCCCATCTGCAACTGGTGTTCCGTGACCACGGAGCCAGCCAGCAGCACCAGCAGGCGCGGCATGAGCTGCTTCCCCTCGTCCTCACGGTCAACCCAGAAGGAGCCCAGCGGTTGGCGCACGCCAGCAGGCGCCGGGTCGGGTGGCGCACCGTGCCAAGTGATGGGCAGCCAGCCGAAACTGCGCTGCTGCTTGATGCGCCGCCGCCCGAGCGCGCTGCGGATGTCGGCGTGGATCCATTCCTGGTCGCGCGGACGTAGCGCCGCTTTCAGCGCGTCCAGATAGTCCCGGCCCAAGGACTGCCAGTCCGCGTCGCGCATCTTCGACAGCGGTCGAGGCAACTGGGCTTCCCAGGGCCTTGCCGGGTGCCGCACCATGCCCACCACCTCTTTCAAGGTGAAGGGGTCCACAACCTTCTCGACATGAAACGCGTCCGCGGGCGGGGAACCGCCCACAGAGACTGGGCCACTGGCATATGCCTTCGTCATCGGGGTCTCCCTGCACTCACCTTCACTTGCAATTAGCAACGTTTAGAGCCGCCTTAGCAACCGCCTAAGGATTATTCGGGCGTGGACTCCGAGACTGCATGCACAACTGGTAGGAGAACTGCATGCTCGAGTCGATCCACACCGCCAACGGCTCCGCCGCCTCGACAGCACAATTCCGTTCGGGTCGCGCCGCGCTGGCCTGCGGCACACCCTTGGGCCACACACGGGACGATGCGACTCCGGCCCGGCTGGACGCCGCCGAATTCACCGAGATGCTGGAGGAACTGGACACCGGCGTCATCGTCTGCAGTGCTGAAGGCCGGCTTGAGCTTGCCAACAATGCTGCTCGGCGCGAACTGCTGGGCGGACACCCGCTGGCCGTCGATGCCGTAGGCTGGCTTTGCCTGGCCCCAGGTGCGCAGGCGGCCTTGCCGCAATGGCAGTCCGCGCTGCGCGCCGCCGCGCTGACCCGGCGTCGCCAGATGCTGGCACTGAGCGACGGCCCCCAGCGGCTGATGGTCTCCGTGATGCCTCTGGGACAGACCCACCCATGGGCATTGGTGATGCTGGGCCGCCGCCAGCCTGCGCCGGACCTGGCAGTGGAGATGCTGGGCAGCCTGTATGCACTGACCAGCGCAGAGCAGCGGATCCTTGTCGGCCTGCTGGCCGGGCAACGCGTGGAGGCCATTGCCTGCGAGCGCGGCGTCACGATCGCGACCTTGCGCTCGCAGGTGGGCTCGCTGCGCGAGAAGCTCGGCGCCGGCCGGCTGGAAGACCTCGTTCGCCTGGCCGCCGGGCTGCCGCCCATGAGCAGCGTGCTGCGAAGCCCACCTCTGCGGACCGGGGTCATGTCGCCCGACGGGGCCCGCGCACAGGCGTCATGACACACGTCTGAGAGCCCATCACCATCTTCGTCACGAGCCCAGGGATGAGCCCCTGCCGCGACGCACGCCTCAGGAGGTTCCATGCTGCAAACCGTTCCGTCCGACATGTCGGCCCGTTCGTCCCGTTTTCTGGATGCCCAGCCGCATCTGGTGCTCGGCGCCCTGCCTCAGCCACTGCTGGTGCTGCTGCCCGACCGGCGCCTGCTGTTCGCCAACGCCAGCGCCGAGCATCTGCTGGCCGAGGGCCTGGGGCAGACGCGCTCAGGCCATCTGATGGGCCTGGGCCAACTTGACGCGCCCCGCTTGGGCGAACTGCTGGCCCTGGCTGCAGCGGGCTCGCCCTCGCGCACCGGCCTGTGGTTCACGCCCAGCCTGGCGACGGGCTGGCTGCATGCAGCGCCGCTGGCGCCGGCGATCTCGCGGGCGTCGGACTGGCCCTTGCAGAGCGTGCTGCTTGCCGTTCACCAGGACCAGCCGACCCTGACTCAGGCAGCCCGCATCGACGCGCTGACGCGTCACTGCCGGCTCAGCGAGGCCGAGCGCCAGGTGCTGCTGCTGCTGGCCGATGGCGAGCCGGTAGACGCGACCTCGCGCCACCTGGGGCTGTGTGTCAGCACCGTACGCAGCCACGTGCGCAACCTGCTCGGCAAGACCCAGGCGCCCAGCCTGATGCAACTGCTGCGCTGGACCGGCAGCGCACAGGCCTTGCCGCACTGAGCCCTGCCTCAGAGGATGAAGCGGCTCAGATCCTCGTTGGCGGCCAGCGCCGCCAGCTTGGCATCCACCGCCGCAGCGTCCAGCGACATCGTCTGACCGGCGCGGTTGGGCGCGTCGAAGCTGATCTCGTCCAGCAGCCGCTCCATCACCGTCGCCAGCCGCCGTGCGCCGATGTTCTCGGTGCGCTCGTTGACCTCGAAGGCGATCTGCGCCAGGCGGCGGATGGCGTCGGGCTGCAGGTCCAGCGTCACACCCTCGGTCGCCAGCAGCGCCTGGTACTGCTTGACGAGGCTGGCGTGCGTGCTGGTCAGGATGGCCTCGAAATCGGCCACCGACAGCGAGTCCAGCTCGACCCGGATGGGCAGCCGGCCTTGCAGCTCAGGGATCAGGTCGCTGGGCTTGGCGAGGTGGAAGGCGCCGCTGGCGATGAAAAGGATATGGTCGGTCTTGACGAGGCCGTACTTGGTCGACACCGTCGTGCCTTCCACCAGCGGCAGCAAGTCGCGCTGCACGCCTTGGCGCGAGACTTCCGCACCGCCATGCTCATTGCGCGACGCCACCTTGTCGATCTCGTCGATAAAGACGATGCCCATCTCCTGAGCATGGCTCAGCGCGGCCGCGCGGATCTCTTCCTCGTTGACGAGCTTGGCGGCCTCCTCGTCGACCAGCAGCTTGCGTGCGTCGGCGATCCTGAGCTTGCGAGTCTTCTTCTGCGCACCGCCGAACTGACCGAACATGCCCTTCAACTGCTCGGCCATGTCTTCCATGCCCGGCTGGTTGCCGAAGGGCGTCAACACCTCCAGGCTGGGCTTGGGCGCCAGCAGGTCCAGCTCGATGTCCTTGTCGTCGAGCTGGCCCTCGCGCAGGCGCTTGCGCAGCGTCTGGCGCGTCGCGTTGTCACTGTCCGAGCCGGTGCCGGGCAGCAACACGTCCAGGATTCGATCCTCGGCGGCATCCTCGGCGCGGGTCTGACAGCGGCGCATCGCAACTTCGCGCTCCTGCTTGACGGCCACCTCAACCAGGTCGCGGATGATGGAGTCCACGTCCTTGCCGACGTAGCCGACCTCGGTGAACTTGGTCGCCTCGACCTTGATGAAGGGCGCCCCGGCCAGCCGGGCCAGGCGGCGCGCGATCTCGGTCTTGCCGACACCGGTCGGGCCGATCATCAGGATGTTCTTGGGCGTGATCTCACCACGCAGCTTTTCGTCGACCTGCTGGCGGCGCCAGCGGTTGCGCATCGCGATCGCCACGGCACGCTTGGCGGCCTGCTGGCCGACGATGTGGCGGTCCAGCTCGGAGACGATTTCTTGAGGCGTCATGGAACTCACTCCAGCACCTCCAGCGTGTGGTTCTGATTGGTGTAGATGCAGATCTCGCCGGCGATCTCCAGCGAGCGCTTGACGATGTCGGACGCACCCAGTTCGGTGTGGTTGAGCAAAGCCTTGGCCGCGGCCTGGGCATAGGCACCGCCGGAGCCGATCGCGACGATGCCCTGCTCGGGCTCCAGCACGTCGCCATTGCCGGTGATGATGAGCGACGCGGTGCGGTCGGCCACGGCCAGCATGGCTTCCAGGCGCCGCAGCACGCGGTCGGTACGCCAGTCGCGCGTGAGCTCCACAGCAGCGCGCACGAGGTGGCCCTGGTGCTTCTCCAGCTTGGCCTCGAAGCGCTCGAACAGCGTGAACGCGTCGGCCGTGGCACCGGCGAAGCCCGCCAGCACCTGGTCGCGATACAGCTTGCGCACCTTGCGTGCGCTGGCCTTGACGATGGTGTTACCCAGGGTCACCTGCCCGTCGCCGCCGATGGCGACCTGCCAGCCAGCGGGCGTCTGGCGGCGCACAGAGATGATGGTGGTGCCGTGGTAGACGGCGGAAGAGGAATCGGAAGACATAGAGGCCTCACTTGGGGCCGACAAGCACGCGGTCAAGTCAGTTGATTCTGACTTTCACCTTCGCGTGCTCGTTGATGCCCATGGCACCGAAGAACAGCGCAACCAGCCGGTGCGCATCGAGGAAGACCACCGAGCGGTTCTCGCTGCGGCGTTGCAGCACCCAGTTCAACAGGTCGCCGGCAGCCATGAAGTCCAGGCGGATCAGACGGGTGCAGGAAATGTTGATGAGACTGGCCTCGCCGACCTCGGCGGACAGGCGGGTCAGCAGGTCAGAGATGTCACCGCTGAGCTGGCCCTGGAGCTCGAGCTGGGCGGCCACGCTGGCGGGGTCGGGAATGCCGGTGTCGAGGAAGGTCGACTGCGCCTCGCTCTGCATCGTGCTGGTCGCGGGGCTGTTGGTCGACAAGCCATCGCTGCCGATGCGCACGCGGCACTTGGCGCGCTCCCAGGACGGCGGCGAGACCTCGTAGGTCACGCAGTAGTCGATGGCGGCCTCGTCGAACTGGTCGGGCCGGTTGGCCAGGCGCAGCGCCTCCAGGCGCAGCATCCACAGCGCCGGGTCTGTGTCGCGTTCGCCGACGGGTGCAAGCTCTTTGAGCTGGTTCAGGAAGCGGTCGCCCCCCACCCAGCGCTGGTCAACCTGCTGCTGGGCCCAGTGGCGGAACAGGCCGCGCATCTGGATGGCGGCGTCGATGTCGACCTCATCCACCACGCTCCAGTCGAACACCCAGGGCATGGGCAGGGTCTCGCTGCGCTTCTGCAGCAAGGCCACGTCGTCAGCGGTCAGCGTGGCGGGTGCGGTCCAGCTGACCTGGCCGGCCTTGCCCATGGGCAGGCGGCTGGCCTGGCGGGCCGACTCGGCCACCAGCTTGGGCATAGAGAACCACTGCGGCGCGGACAGGCCGAACTGCTGCGCGTACTCGACCGCCAGCGCCTCGAACTTGCCTTGCGCGCCGGTGGCACGGTAGTGGTCGAACAGCACCAGCCAAGTCTCGCCGTGCAGGTTGCGGCTGCCACCGGGGCGCACCAGGTCGGTCAGCGCCCTTTCGCTGTTGTCGTAGTCGGCATTGGCAAAGGCGATGACGGCCTCGTCCAGGTCCGGGTCGTGCACGACCTCCTGCACCTCCAGCGGAGCGCCCGACTCCGCCATCGTGAACGACAGCGGCATGTCCAGCGGCGGCAGGTCGGGCAAAAGGCTGGGCGGCGAGTCGGACAGCGGCGGGATGGCCGCGCCCATGGTCACCGAAGCCGGCGGCGTCGGCGCAGACAGGCGCTGCACTTCCTGCGGGCTGGAGAACTCGCTGACGCGGCCGCCCGCCTCCATGACCGGCGGCGCGGCCACGGTGGACGCGAAGGCCACGGGGCGCGTGCTGGTCTCGAAGAACCCAGGCTGCTGCTTGGGCACGGCCTGCGTCGTCGCAAAGCTCTCGCCCACCATCTGCTGCTCGATCTCGTCGATCTTGGCCTTCACACCAAGGTCGATCTTGGAATTGGGCTCGCTGGCGCGCTCGTCGTCACCCAGCCGGGACGGCGACGAGGCCAGCGCCGCAAGCTGCTCGGGCGTCAAGCCCTCGCGGCGGATGCGGCGCAGCATGTCGAGCTCACGCTTGCGCACGAAGTCGTTGCGGCGCTTGCGCTCCACCATCGCGCGCAGTTCGGCCTTGGCGAGGTCGCCCTCGGGGTCGTCCTGGCGCGAGTTGATTTCCGCCCAATCGGTCGTCGGATTGGCGACGAAGCGCGCAACCTTGCGGAAGAAGCTGTCGCCTTCCTTGGGATCTGCGGGCTTGGACTCGGTCATCGGGCGGCGACGGGGGTCAATCCCCGAACATCTTCTGCTTGAGCTCGCGGCGCTGCTGCGCCTCGAGCGACAGCGTGGCGGTGGGCCGGGCGATCAGGCGGCCGAGGCCGATGGGCTCGCCGGTCTCGTCGCAGTAGCCGTACTCGCCGCTGTCCAGGCGTGCGATGGACTGCACGATCTTCTTCAGCAGCTTGCGCTCGCGGTCGCGCGTGCGCAGTTCCAGTGCATGCTCTTCCTCGATGGTCGCGCGATCGGCCGGATCGGGGACGATCGTGGTGTCCTCCCGCAAATGCTCGGTCGTCTCGCCCGCGTTGGACAACACGCCGTCCTTCAGCTCGGTGAGCTTGGCACGGAAGAACTCGATCTGCTTGGCATTCATGTACTCCGAGTCCGGCATGGCCAGCACCTCGGCGTCAGTCAGCTCGGCGCCCGGTTTGGACTTCCAGGCGTTGACCAACTTGGGGTCGCCTTTGGCGGCGATGCGCGGCGTCTCGTCAGCCACGACCGCGCCTCGCGCGGGCGGTTTCGGCGGGGCGAAACGATCGGCGAAACGGTTAGTGGGTGCCGGGGCGTCGAGCGTCGCGACGTCGGCGCCAGCGTCGGTCTTGCCCGCTTTGGTGCCCTTGGGCGCGGCGGCGGTTTTAGGGGCCTGGGTCTTGCTCACTGTCTTCTCCTCGCTCTGGGTGTGCGTCGGCGCGGTGTCAGACCTTGATCCCACTGCTTTTCAGCCGCCTGCCCAATTTTGAGCGCGGCGGATTGTAGCCATGAGAAATCTGTCACCGGCGCCCCCCTGAAACGATGTGCCAGGGGGCCAAAAACATCACGCCAGGCAACCTTCCAAACCTTGCATCAACACATCCTTTGGCAGATCGATGCCAATGAACACCATCTTGCTCTGCTTTTTCTCTCCCGGCATCCATTTCGGGCCGAGATCGGAGCCCATCATCTGGTGCACCCCCTGAAAGATGACCTTCTTGTCGGTGCCCTTCATGTTCAACACGCCTTTGTAACGAAGCATCTTGGGGCCATAGACCTGCACGATGGCACCGAGGAAATCCTCCAGCTTGGCCGGGTTGAAGGGCCGGTCGGAACGGAACACGAAACTCTTCACATCATCGTCGTGATGATGGTGGTGGGGGTGGTCACAATGCTCACCATGCTCATGGTCGTGATGATCATGATGGTGGTGGTCATGGTCGTCCGCCTTCAGGAAGTCGGGGTCGATCTCGAGCTTGGCGTTCAGGTTGAAGCCGCGCAGGTCGAACACCTGGCTCAGCGCCACCTCGCCGAAATGGGCCGTCTGGATGGGCGCGCGCGGATTCATGTGCTTGATGCGATGCACCAGGGCCTCCACGGCGGCCGGCTCCACCAGGTCGCTCTTGCTGATGAAGAGCTGGTCCGCGAAGCCCACCTGCATGCGCGCTTCCTGGCGGGTGTCGAGCTGGGTGTCAGCATGCTTGGCGTCGACCAGCGTCAGGATGGAATCCAGCAGATAGCTTTCGGCGATCTCGTCATCCATGAAGAAGGTCTGCGCGACGGGGCCGGGGTCGGCCAGGCCGGTGGTCTCGATGATGACGCGATCGAAGCTCAGCTCGCCCTTGCGGCGCTTGGCGGCCAGGTCAGCCAGCGTGGTGCGCAAGTCCTCGCGGATGGTGCAGCAGACGCAGCCATTGCTCATCTGGATGATCTGCTCGTTGGTGTCCGACACGAGGATGTCGGTGTCGATGTTCTCTTCGCCAAACTCGTTCTCGATGACGGCGATCTTCTGGCCATGAGCCTCGGTCAGCACCCGCTTGAGCAGCGTGGTTTTGCCGGCGCCGAGGAAGCCGGTCAGGATGGTCGCGGGAATGAGGCCTTGGGGCTTGGACATGATGAGGACCGTTTTTCGAGAAGGCAGCAGATATGGGGACTCAGCGTCCCATGACAAGGTGTTGTCAAACCAATCGGCTATTCTGTCCCTTCCGCAATATCCCGACAGTTCCCCTTGAGCGAACCGCATTCAGGCCGGCCCCCAGTTCGCGGGGCCGCCAAACAACCGCCCGAGGCCCGTGGCCTGCTGGAGCGCATGCTGGAGTTCCTGCACCCCGGCCCCGACTCCAAGTCCGAACTGATGGAAACCCTGGCCGATGCCGAGCAGCGCGAGCTGATCGAGCCCGAGTCGCGCCAGATGCTGGAAGGCGTGCTGCGCATGGCCGAGCTGTCGGCCGGCGACGCCATGGTGGCCGCACCACGCATGGACCTGCTGGACATCGACGCGCCCTATGACGAGCTGCTGGCCGGCGTCATCGACACCGGCCACTCGCGCTTTCCGGTCTACGAAGGAGGCCGCGACAACATCATTGGCATCCTGCTCGCCAAGGACCTGCTGAAGATGCAGCGCGCCCCCGAGCTGAACCTGCGCGCGCTGCTGCGCCCGACCGTCTTCGTGCCGGAGAGCAAGGGCTTGAACGAGCTGCTGCGCGACTTCCGCTCCAACCGAAACCACCTGGCCATCGTCATCGACGAGTTTGGCAACACGGCCGGCCTCATCACCATAGAGGACGTGCTGGAGGAGATCGTCGGCGAGATCGAGGACGAGTTCGACGACAAGGACGGCGAGTCCGGTCTCTACACGCTGGCCGACGGCAGCCAGCGGGTGGCCGGCGACACCACGATCGCGGCGGTCAACGGCGCCTTCGGCCTGGCACTGCCGGACAACGACTTCGACACCATCGGTGGTCTGGTCGCCCATGAACACGGCCGCGTGCCGCGCCGGGGCGAATCGGTGAAGATCGGCGGGCTGAATTTCGCCGTCATGCTGACCCGTGGCGGCGCAGTGCGCTGGTTCAAGGTCACGCGCGCGCACGAAGGCGAGTCCGAAGCGTGAGGACCGCAGTGAGCGCGGCCGTGGCGCTGACCGCCGGGCTGCTTCACACGGCATCCTTCGCACCCACCGGCGCCTGGTGGGCGCAGATCGCCGCGCTGGCCGTGCTTTTTGGCCTGGCGTCCCGCGCCACCCCGCGCGTTGCCGCGCTGTGCGGCGCGCTGTTCGGCTGGAGCTGGCTGGCCTCGGGCCTGTGGTGGCTGCACATCAGCATGCACCAGTTCGGCGGCATTCCCTGGTTGCTGGCGGCGCTGGCCGTCGGGCTTCTGGCAGCCTTCCTGGCGGGCTATTACGCGCTGGCCCTGGGCCTGACGGCCAGGGGCATCGCCCCCGGCCGCATGCGGCTGTTGGCGCTGGTGCCGGCCTGGCTGCTGGCCGAGCTGGCGCGGGCCACCTGGTTCAGCGGCTTTCCGTGGGTCGCGTCCGGCTATGCACACAGCGTCGGGCCGCTGTCGGGTTGGGCGCCCTGGGTGGGGGTCTACGGCATCACGGCGCTCGCGGCGCTGGCCGCCGCTGGCATCGCGCTGTTGCGCGAACGGGCCTGGGCCATCGCGGCACTGGCCCTGCTGCTGCCGCTGACCGGTGCTTTGCTGCCGCAGGACTTCACGGCGTCCAGCGGCCGGCTGTCAATCTCGCTGGTGCAACCCAGCATCCCCCAGAGCCAGAAGTTCGACCCCGAACTCTTCGCGCAGAACTGGCAGATCCTTGCGGAGCTGATCCATTCGGCACAGGGCGCGGTGGTGGTGACCCCCGAATCGGTCGTGCCCGTCCCGCTGGCAGAGACCCCGGTCACCACGATAGACGCGCTGGCGTCACCCGGCCATGCGGTGCTGCTGGGTTCCTTCCTGGGCAACCAGGACGAGGGCTTCGTCAATTCAGTCGTCGCACTGGGCTCCGCCAGGTACGACTACGGCAAGCGCCACCTGCTGCCCTTCGGCGAGTTCATTCCGCCTGGCTTCGGCTGGTTCGTGCATGCGATGAACATCCCTCTCGACAACCAGGCCCGCGGCGATCATCAGCGCGCCTGGCGGGTAGGTGGTCAACGGTTGCGGCCGCTGATCTGCTACGAGGACTTGTTCGGCGAGGACTTCGTGCAGAGTGCCGTCGGCGCGGACGCAGCCACCCTGTTCGTCAACGTCAGCAACCTGGCCTGGTTCGGCACCGTCATGGTCCAGGACCAGCACCTGCAGTTCTCGCAAATGCGCGCGCTTGAATTCCAGCGGCCCGTCGTGCGCTCGACCAACACCGGCGCAACGGCCGTCATCGACCATCGCGGCCAGGTCACCGCACGCCTGCCGGCGCTGCAACGTGGCGTGCTGGAGGCCAGCGTCGAGGGCCGCAGCGGCTCGACGCCCTATGCCCGCTGGCTGAACTCGCTGGGCCTGTGGCCGCTGTGGCTGCTGGCCCTGCTGGCGCTGGCGGGCGCGCGCAGGGCCGCCCCATAGAATCGACCATCCCCCGCTCTCGCGCCCCCCACAACCAACATGCCCCCACGCTCGCGAATGCTCGCTGCCTCCCAAGGGGGTGGCCAGTGGCTTCGGGCGGTCGGGCGCCACTGACATGCTGACCTTCCAGCAAATCATCCTGACGCTGCAGGACTACTGGTCCCAACAAGGCTGCGCGCTGCTGCAGCCCTACGACATGGAAGTCGGCGCCGGCACCAGCCACACCGCCACCTTCCTGCGCGCCCTCGGCCCCGAGCCCTGGAAGGCCGGCTACGTGCAGCCCAGCCGCCGCCCCAAGGACGGCCGCTACGGCGAGAACCCCAACCGCCTGCAGCACTACTACCAGTACCAGGTCGTGTTGAAGCCCGCGCCGGCCAACATCCTGGAGCTGTACCTCGGATCGCTGGAGGCGCTGGGCTTCGACCTGAAGAAGAACGACGTGCGCTTCGTCGAGGACGACTGGGAGAACCCCACGCTCGGTTGCTGGGGCCTGGGCTGGGAAGTCTGGCTGAACGGCATGGAGGTGACGCAGTTCACCTACTTCCAGCAGGTCGGCGGCTTCGACTGCAATCCCGTGGCCGGCGAGATCACCTACGGGTTGGAGCGCCTCGCCATGTACGTGCAGGGCGTCGACCGGGTGTTCGATCTCAACTTCAACGACCGCA
>JACPYV010000140.1 GCA_016195825.1 Burkholderiales bacterium
CTCTGGACCCTGGGCCTGGCGCCCGTTTTGGGCATCGCGGACCCGCTGCCCGCCGATCCGCTGGAGCGCCAGTGCTGGCTGGCCCACACGGCCCAGCGCACAGCGGTGGACTTGCGTGAACCGGTCTCCGTGCACTTCAGCAACCTGAAGGGCGGCTACCGCGTGCGCACGCCGTTCTGGGTCGAATTCGGCGTGCGCGGCATGGGTGTCATCCCGGCCGGCAACGCCAACGAGCATGCCGGCCACCACCACATCCTGGTCGACACGCCGCTGCCGCGCGACCACACAGCGCCGATCCCGTTCTCGGCCACGCACAGGCATTTCGGCAAGGGCCAGACCGGCACCGAGATCGACCTGCCGCCGGGCCGGCACACGCTGCGGCTGCTGTTCGCGGACCATGCCCACAAGCCCTATTTCGTCTTCAGCAACGAGATCGCCATCGAGGTCACTGGCAAGCGCAGCGAGCCGGCGCCCAAGGTCGCCTCCGGCGCGGACTTCCACGATAGCTGCGAGGCCTGGTACGAGGACGCGCGAGCGACGCCGCGCACCTCGTCAGGCCGCGAGGTCTACGTGAAGAACCTGCGTGAAGACGAGGTCGTCTCCAGCCCCTTCACGCTGTCACTGGGGGTGCTGGGCGCAGGGCTTGGCGTGGCGCCCGCTGGCACCGAGATCAAGGACACCGGCCACTTCCGGCTGGCCTTCAACCAGAAGGGCAACACCGTGCAGCGCCAGGCCCTGACCGACGGCCGCACCGAGGCCGTCGTGGACCTGCCGCTGGGCGACTACGACGTCGTCGTCACGCTGCACGACGGCGCGGGCAACCCGCTGCTCAAGGGCGCGCCGATCAAGTTCAGCGTGAACCGTCACGACAGGTAGGCGCCGACGTTCTCTACATCGATCAGTTCGGCGGGCATGAAGCGCCGCGCATAGGCCATGCAGGCACCGGAGCGCAGGAACAGCTCGAACAGCTCCGCGTCCAGGTGCTGCTCACGCGCCATGCGGCTCAGGATGGTCAGCGCCTCGGAAAGCGGCTTGCCGGGCTTGTAGGGCCGGTCGTCGGCGGTCAGCGCCTCGAAGACGTCTGCGATGGCCATCATGCGCGCCTGCGGGCTCATCTGCTCACCCGTCAGGCGGCGCGGGTAGCCCTTGCCATCCATGCGCTCATGATGGCTTCCAGCGATCTCCGGCACCGCGCGCAGGTGCCGCGGAAAGGGCAGCTCGGCCAGCATCTTCAGCGTCTGCACGATGTGGTCGTTGATCTTGTAGCGCTCCTCGTCCGTCAGCGTGCCGCGCGACACCGCCAGGTTGTGCAGCTCGCCACGGTGATACAGGTGCTCGGGCTGTGCCATGCGGAAACCCCAACGGTTGCCGTCGTCGATCTTGTCGCCGGCCGGCCGCGCCAGGATGTGCTCGGGCCGGTCGGCCAGCAGACGCTCAGCCGCCGGCAGCGCGGGGCGCGGGCGCGGCAACCGGCGGGCCTCGTCGAACGACAGGCCCAGGCTGTCATCCAGCGTGCGCTGCCAGCGCCGTGCGGCGATCTCGTGCAGCCGCGCCAGGTGCTCGGCACTCAGCACTTCGCCGCCCTGGTTGCAGCCCGCCACAAACGCGAAGTCGGCGTCCAGCGCCGCCAGCACGCCGGCCGAATCGGCCTGGGCCAGCGCCGTGCCGTCCACCCCCAGCCGCTGCTGAAGGCGCTCTATCAGGGCATCACGCTTGAGCACCTCGAAGCGGGTACGGATCTCGTGGATGCGGTTGTAGAGCGTCTCCAGCTTGGTGGCCTTGTCGACGACGTACTCCGGCGTCGTGACCTTGCCGCAGTCGTGCAGCCACGCGGCGATGTGCAGGGCTTCCCATTCATCCGCGGTCATGGCGAAGCCGGCGTAAGGGCCTTCGGTCGCATCGCAGGCCGCCTGGGCCAGCATGCGAGTCAGCTCCGGCACGCGCTGGCAATGGCCGCCGGTGTAGGGACTCTTGGCGTCGATGGCGCCGGCCACAAGCTGGATGAAGCTATCCAGCAGCTCCTTGCGGGCGCGCAGCAGCAGGTTGTTGTCGATGGCCAGCGCTGCCGTGCCCGACAACGCGCGCACAAAGGCCACGCGCGCCGCGCCCAGCGGCTCGCCCTCCCCCTTGGCTGGAAGCACGAAGCTCAGCGTGAGCGTACCGATGGTCTCGTCCTGGCGGTTCTTCAGCGGCAGCGACAGCAGGCGCACGCGCGCCGCGCTCAGGGCTGCGAACAGCGGCTCGTAGGCCGTGAGATGCCCCGGGTTGTCCCAGCTCAGGTCCACCTCCACCGGCCCGTCGGCGCGGAGCGCTTGGACCGGCGCGGCCAAACTGTCCGGTGTCTTCACGTCATCGCCAGCGCCAACCGGTCCACCTCTCGGATCAAACTGCGCTTGGGGTCCGGCCCGCCGAACTCGAAATGGCGGATCGCCTCGGCCTGGCGGGCCAGCTCGCGCAACGGCCGCGACACCCGGTCCGCCAGCAGGTGCACCAGCGGCAGCAGCGCCAGCATCAAGCCCAGCGAGATGTAGAAGCCGTGACGCCGGCTCTCGATCTGGAAGGCCTGCAACTCGTCGCGCGGTGCGGCCATCAGCAGCGTCAGCGCGGCGCCGGTTGCCTGGCCGTCGGCCAGCGGCAGCGCGTGGGCGACCCATTCGCGCTGGCCCACCTGCTGTACCGGGTCCAGCCGGCCCTGCGCATCGCGCCGCGCCCACAGCGTGCGCATCAGCGGCGTGGCGGCCTCGTCCAGCTTGGGCAGGCCTCGCCCGCCGGCCACGGGCGGTGGCGCCGGCTCGCGGCGCGCCTGGGCCAACATCTCGCCGCCGGCCGTGGCGATGAGCAGCTCCGCCGAGCGGCTGATCTGCGGCCGGGCCAGCATCTCGCCGAGCGCCTGCAGGCTCACGTCCGCGCCGACCACCACGTCGCCACGGGCCTCGGCCAGCGTCACACCCGGCTCGCCGGTCGTGAAGAACAAATAGGGCTCGGACTGCACGGCCACACCGTCGCCCGCACGGCGCGCCAGCTCGTACCAGGGCCGGGTGCGCGGGTCGAAGACATAGTCCGGCCTGTCCAGCCGCTGCAGCTCGTGCAGGCCGGCATCGAAGAAGCGGTAGCTGCCGCGCGGCGCACCAGCGTCGCGGTCCACGCTTTGCAACGCATAGGCCGCGTCGGCCGGAGCGCCCATTCGGCTGCGTGATGGCGCGTCGCCCATCCGGCGCAGCAACAGGAAGGAGCCGCGCGCCGTGCCCACGTAGACCGCCGACACCGCGGCGTTGCTGCGCAATGCCGCTGCGAGCTGGGGCAGCGCCGTCAGGCGCGCGGGTTCGCTGGCCGCGCTGCCCAACGCCCCCGACACCAGTTGCGCCACACTGACCCGGGCGGGCCGCAGCTCGTTCTCGACCGTGGCCGCGGCCTCGCGCCCGATGCGCTTGGCGGCGGCGCCGGCCTGCTGCAGCATCAATGCGTCGCTGCGAGACAACTCATGCAGCAGCAGCACGCCGTACACCAAAGCTACCAGGCCCACCATGAGGGCGCTGAGGGTGATGTAGAGCGTCTTGGGCTTGAGATGCGGCATGGCGTTGCAGTATCCACGCGCTGCATCACACCTTGCTTTCAGTTGCTGGCGCCACGGGCCTGCGCGTCAGTCCGGCGCGCTCGGCACGGGCCGGCGCATGGTGGCCGCGCAGCCCTTTCCGCGCCTGCCCCACTGGTAATCCTCACCTACCAGCCCCGGGTGCTGACGTCGTGTTCACGCGACACACGGCGAAGTGGGCTGACTAGCATGCAGCCCCTTCAACGTGTCGACGGGCCGGGCGGCCGCCAGGTCCGTGGACGACAACAGGGAGTCTTCGAATTGAAAAAACATGCCGCCGCTCTTGCGCTGCTGCTGGCCGCCATCGCCGCCCAGGCACAGACACAACCCCACGCCTACGCGATGTTTGGCCCCGGCGTGTCGCACCTGAGCTTGGACTGTACGGGCGCCAAGACCTGCGAAAGCAGCGACCGCGGCCTCAAGGTCGCCGCAGGCTATGCGCTGGGCAACGGCCTCAGCCTGGAGGCCGGCTACATCCAGTTCGGCAAGTTCACGGCGTCCGACGACAGCATGTACCTGGCGGTCAAGCCCAGCGCTGTGACGCTGGCTGCCGCCTTCACGCTGCCGCTGGGCAGCGACTGGGCCGTCAGCGCGCGCCTCGGCGCGGCCCAGGTGCGCACCCGAATCACGGCGAGCTCCGGCGCCATCGTCGGGTCGGATTCCCAGAGCAAGGCCAAGCTCTATGCCGGGCTGGGCGCCAGCTATGCAATCAGCAAAACCGTAAAGCTTGAGCTGGGCGTTGACTCGACACAGGCCGAGTTCGCGGGCGAGAAGGGCACGCTGCGCCTGATCGGGCTGGGCATGAGCTTCGAGTTCTGATCGCCATCCCGTTGCACCCGGGGCCGCCATGTGCGGCCCTTGTCGTTCCTACACTGGCGGCATGAACTACGCAGCACTGATCAAGGAACTGGGGCGCGGCGCCCGGGGAGCCCGTGACCTGTCGCGCGAGGACGCGCGGGCCCTGTTTGGCGCGATGCTGGACGGCCAGGTGCCCGACATGGAGCTGGGCGCCATGCTGATCGCGCTGCGCGTGAAGGGCGAGAGCGCCGACGAGGTGGCCGGCTTCCTGGCCGCAATGCAGGCACGCACGGCGGTACTGAAAGCCCCCGACGGCCCCCGCACCGTGCTGCTACCCAGCTTCAATGGCGCGCGCAAGCAGGCCAACCTGATGCCGCTGGTGGCCAGTCTGCTGGCGCGCGAAGGCGTGCCGGTGCTGGTCTTCGGCCGGCATGACTTCGACAGCCGCCACAGTCCCTTCGAACTGCTGGACGCGTTGGGCCTGCGCGCCAGCGCAACGCTGGCCGACGCCGAAGCGCGCCTAGCGGGCCACCGGCTGGCCGTGCTGCCTTTGCAGATGCTCAACCCTGGCTTGAACAACCTGATGGCGCTGCGCCCACGGCTGGGCGTGCGCAACAGCTCGCACAGCCTGGCCAAGCTGCTGGACCCCTTCCCAGTCGGCCGCGGCGTGCGCGTTGTCGCCGTGACGCACCCGGAGTACCTGGACAGCATGGGCCAGGCCCTGCCGACGCTGACGGCGACCGGCGGCCGGGCGCTGCTGATGCGCGCCAGCGAAGGTGAGGCCTACGCCCACCTGCGCCGCAAGGCCCATCTGATCGGCTTCCAAGACGGCCAGACCACCCCGTTACACCCGGCGGACACGACGGATCTGGACTGGCCGCTGTCCCCCGCCTGCGCACCCGCCGAGAACGCCGCATTGATCCAGGCCATGCTGGCGGGCGCCGAGGCGGTGCCGCCCCGCATCGCCGAACAAGTCGAAGTGCTGCGGCTTCTCGCCACAAACTGAAGTTGCTTATTCAGGATAGGCATATAGCCCCAAGAAATCTGTAGTTCTGCCGCAGCGCAACATTCCCTAGAGTCGCGCCCTCGGGTGGCACGTGCCGTCCATGGGAGCGCGGGTGCTGGACGGAATTGCAATTG
Source organism: Burkholderiales bacterium (assembly GCA_016195825.1). Classification (GTDB taxonomy): domain Bacteria; phylum Pseudomonadota; class Gammaproteobacteria; order Burkholderiales; family Burkholderiaceae_C; genus Pelomonas. The sequence goes on from JACPYV010000140.1 coordinate 5,531, forward strand.
CGAGTGGCTTGGGCGTCGGCCTCATCGTCGGGATCACCGGCGTGGGCGGTGGCTCACTGATGACGCCGTTGCTGTTGTCCGTCTTCAAGCTGAGCCCCGCCGTCGCCATCGGCACGGACCTGTGGTTTGCCTGCCTGACTAAGATGAGCGGCTCGATCGCCCACGCGCGCCACGGTCATGTGAACTGGGCCATCGTGCGCCGCATGCTGAGCGGTTCCATCCCGGCCTCCATCGCCACCGTGGCGATGATGCACCTGACCGGCCTCACCAAGGGCTGGGCGTCGGCGCTGACGTTTTCGCTGGGCATCGCGCTGCTGCTGACGGCTGTCGTCGTCGCCTTCAAGCAAAGCTGGCAGCCGCTGGGCCTCAGGCTGGAGCGCTGGATTCCAGAGTCCCGCAAGCCGACGCTGATGGTGGCCCTGGGCCTGCTGCTGGGCGTGCTGGTGTCGCTGTCTTCCATCGGCGCAGGCGCGATCGGCGCGACGCTGATCCTGCTGATCTACCCGCGCATGAAGGCGCGCGATATCGTCGGAACCGACATCGCCCACGCGGTGCCGCTGACGCTGGTGGCCGGCATCGGCCATGCCAGCCTCGGCAACGTGAACTGGCTGCTGCTCGTGTCCCTGCTGATCGGTTCCCTGCCCGGCATCTGGCTGGGCGCCCAATTGACCCGCCGCCTGCCGGATGGCGTCGTGCGCAGCCTGCTGTGCGCCTCGCTGCTGATGGCAGGCTGGAAAGTGATTCACTAAAGACCTCTCGATGTACCAGTACACCGACTTCGACCGCCGCTTCGTCCACGCCCGCGCTGCGCAATACCGCGACCAGCTCGAACGCCACCTGGCCGGCACCCTCGGCACCGACGAGTTCCGCGCACTGCGTTTGCAGAATGGCTGGTACATCCAGCGCCACGCGCCCATGCTGCGCGTGGCCGTGCCCTACGGCGAGCTGTCCTCGCGCCAGCTGCACCAGCTCGCCAGGATCGCCCGCGAGTACGACCGCCAGCCCGACGGCCCCTTTGCCGGCCAGGGTGGCTACGGTCACTTCACGACGCGGCAGAACCTGCAATACAACTGGATTCCGCTGAAGGACAGCGCCACGGTCATGGAGTTGCTGGCAGAGGTCGACATGCACGGCATCCAGACCAGCGGCAACTGCATCCGCAACATCACCAGCGACGCCTTCGTGGGCATCGCGCCGGACGAGCTCATCGACGCTCGCCCCTACTGCGAGATCCTGCGCCAGTGGAGCACGCTGCACCCCGAGTTCGCCCACCTGCCGCGCAAATTCAAGATCGCCATCACCGGCGCCACCGAGGACCGCGCCGCCATCGGCTGGCATGACATCGGCCTGCAGCTGAAGAAGAACGCCGCCGGCGAGGTCGGTTTCCAGGTCTTCGTGGGTGGCGGCATGGGCCGCACGCCCATCCCCGGCGTGGAGATCAACGCCTTCGTGCCGTGGCAGCAGATCCTCGTCTACATCGAGGCCATCGTGCGCTGCTACAACCTGGCCGGCCGGCGCGACAACCTCTACAAGGCGCGCATCAAGATCCTCGTCAAGGCCGAGGGCCAGAAGTTCTTCGACGCCGTGAATGAAGAGTTCAAGCGCATCCTGGCTGACGACGCCGGCGGCCACGAGCAGATCATTCCGCAGGCCGAGCTGGACCGCGTGGCGGCCAGCTTCGTCGACCCAGCGGGCGTGAAGGCCGAGCCGGCCTTCGCGCTGGACGAGAGCGATCCCGCCTTCGCCCGCTGGCTGCAGCGCAACGTGCACGGCCACCGCCTGAGCGGCTACCGCGCCGTCACGCTGAGCCTCAAGCGCGTGGGCATTGCCCCGGGCGACACCTCGGCCGACGTGATGGACAACGCCGCAGCGCTGGCCGACCAGTTCAGCCACGGCGAGCTGCGCGTGACGCACCGCCAGAACCTGGTTCTGCCCTGGGTGCGCGAGGCCGACCTGGCCGAGCTGTTCCAGGCTGCCCGCGCCGCCGGCTTCGCCACGCCCAACGCCGGCCTGCTGACCGACCAGATTGCCTGCCCCGGCGGCGACTTCTGCGCGCTGGCCAACGCGCGTTCGCTGCCGCTCGCCGCCGAGATCGCCGAGCGCTACCAGGACCAGGACGAGCTGGAAGACCTGGGCGAGATCGACCTGCACATCAGCGGCTGCATCAACTCCTGCGGCCACCACCACAGCGGCCACATCGGCATCCTGGGCGTCGACAAGGACGGGGCCGAGTGGTACCAGTTGACGCTGGGTGGCAGCGACGGCTCCACGCTGTCTGGCACGACGACGCCGGGCAAGGTCATCGGCCCCAGCTTTGCCGCCGACGAGATCGCCGACGCCATCGACGCCGTCATCGAGACCTACACGCGTGAACGCCTGGCCGGCGAGCACTTCATCGACGCCGTGCGCCGCCTGGGCCTCGACCCCTTCAAGACCGCTGCCAACGCCGTGCGCGTCTCCACTGCCAAGGCCCAAGCATGAAGTTCATCAACGCCACCACCTGCGCCTGGAAGCACGCCGTCGGCGAAGACGGCCCCAAGCCCGACCCCGATCCGGCGCCCAACCGCCTGCTATCGCTGGAGCAATGGCATGCCGTGAAGAGCCACTGGCCGCAAGACGTGCCGGTCGCCATCGAGTTTCCGAACGACGCCGACATCACGCAACTGGTGCCCGATCTCGGCCGCATCGCGCTGATCGTGCTGGACTTCCCGAAGTGGACCGACGGCCGCGCCTACAGCCAGGCCCACCTGCTGCGCACCCGCTACAAGTTCCAGGGCGCCATCCGTGCCCGCGGCGAGGTCCTGGTGGACATGATGCAGCTGCTGGCCCGCACCGGCTTTGACGAGGTCGTCATGCGCGGCGACCAGTCCCAGGCCGCCGCACAGAAGGCGCTGGAACTGTTCTCGACCGTGGGCTTCTACCAGGGCGATGTGGCTGAGACGCGGCCCTGGTTCCAGCGCGCGAAGGCGGCCGCATGAGCGAGACCAGCAGCCTGCCCTGGGCCACCGCGCCAGCGGCCGGCAATGCCATTGGCCTGTACGCAAAGTGGACGCCGGCGCTGGATGCCAAGATCGACGCTGCGCTGCAGCGATTGACGCAAGCCAACATCGAGCACGGCGACGGCCTCGTGCAGAGCAGCAGCCTGGGTGTGGAAGACATGGTCATCACCGACCTGATCGCCCGCACCGGGCTACCCGTCTCGATCTCGACGCTGGACACCGGCAAGCTTCACACCGAGACGCTGGGCTTGCTGCCAAAGATCAAGGACCGCTACGGCTTCGACGTCGAAGTCTTCAACCCCGTGGCCGATGCGGTCATCCAGTTCGTCACCCGCGAGGGCGAGGACGCGATGTACAAAAGCATCGAGCTGCGCAAAGCCTGCTGCGGCCTGCGCAAGATGGAGCCACTGGGTCGCATGCTGAAGGGCCGCTCGGCCTGGATTACCGGCCTGCGCCGCGAGCAGTCGGGCGCCCGCGGCGACGTGGCCTTCGACGAGGACGACGGCCAGGGCCGCCGCAAGATCAGCCCCATCGCCGACTGGACCTGGGCCGAGGTCTGGGCCTACGTCGAGAAGTACGACGTCCCCTACAACCCGCTGCATGACCAGTTCATGCCCAGCATCGGCTGCGCGCCATGCACCCGGGCGATTGCCGTGGGTGAAGACTTTCGCGCCGGGCGCTGGTGGTGGGAGGACTCCACGAAAGAGTGCGGCCTGCACGCCAAATCATGAATGCTGCTGTGAAACCCGAACAACTCATTGCCGACGTCGACCACGCCCATCTGGATGCGCTGGAAGAGGAAGCCATCTTCATCCTGCGCGAGGTGGCCGCGAGCTTTGAGCGCCCCGCCCTGCTGTTCTCCGGCGGCAAGGATTCCTGCGTCGTGCTGCGCCTGGCCGAGAAGGCCTTCAAGATGAAGAACGCGGCGCATCCGAGTGGCTACTCGGGCCAGTTGCCCTTTCCGTTGGTGCACATCGACACGGGCCACAACTTCCCCGAGGTCATCACCTTCCGTGACCAGCGCGTGGCCGACATGGGCGAGCGCCTGATCGTCGGCCATCTGGAAGACAGCATGGCCAAGGGCACCATCCGCCTGAGCCACCCACTGGAAAGCCGCAACGGCCACCAGACCGTGACACTGCTGGAGACCATCGAAGAGCACAAGTTCGACGCACTCATCGGCGGCGCCCGCCGCGATGAAGAAAAGGCGCGGGCCAAGGAGCGCATCTTCAGCCACCGCGACTCGTTCGGCCAATGGCAACCGAAGGAGCAGCGCCCCGAGCTGTGGACGTTGTTCAATACGCGCATCCGCCCGGGCGAGCATTTCCGCTGCTTCCCCATCAGCAACTGGACCGAGCTGGACGTGTGGCTCTACATCGCCCGCGAGAACATCCCGCTGCCGCAGATGTACTTTGCGCATGAGCGCCAGGTCATCCGCCGCAAGGGCCTGCTGGTGCCGCTGACCGACGTGACGCCGCCCGAGCCTGGCGAGACCGTCGAGACCGCCCAGGTGCGCTTCCGCACCGTGGGCGACATGACCTGCACCTGCCCGGTCGAGAGCCCCGCCGCCAATGCAAGCGAGGTCGTGGCCGAGACGCTGACCGTCACCGTCAGCGAACGCGGCGCCACCCGCATGGACGACCGCACGAGTGAAGCTTCCATGGAGAAGCGCAAGAAGGAAGGGTATTTCTGATGAAGGCGCTGCGATTCCTCACCGCGGGTTCCGTCGACGACGGCAAGTCCACGCTGATCGGCCGCCTGCTGTTCGACGGCCAGGCCATCCTGGCCGACCAGCTCGATACGCTGGAGCGCCGCGCCGCCGGCCGGCCTATCGACCTGTCGCTGCTGACCGACGGCCTCGAGGCCGAGCGCGAGCAAGGCATCACCATCGACGTGGCCTACCGCTACTTCGCCACCAAAACGCGCAAGTTCATCATCGCCGACGCGCCGGGCCATGAGCAGTACACGCGCAACATGGTCACGGCCGCCGCCGGCAGCGATGCCGCGGTCGTGCTGGTGGACATCACCAAGCTCGATCTGACCGAAGCCGAGGTCACGCTGCTGCCGCAAACGCGCCGCCACTCGCTGCTGGCCCAGTTGCTGCGTGTGCCGAGCATCGTCTTTGCCATCAACAAGATCGACGCGCTGGACGATGCGGGCGCCGGCTTCGAGAAGGTCAAGATGGCGCTGGACAAGTTCGCCGCCGCTGCCGGCCTGAACGTGGCTGCCACCGTGCCCGTAAGCGCGCTGCGTGGCGACAACGTCACCCAGCCGCTGGACGCGCCGTGGTGGAACGGCGAGAGCCTTCTGCAGGTGCTGGAGCGCCTGCCCACGCTGAGCGAACGCGCCGATGCACCGCTGTCCCTTCCCGTGCAGTACGTCCAGAAGGACGCCTACCAATCCAAGGGCACCGGCGTGCAGCCGCGCGTGCTGTGGGGCCGCATCGCCCACGGCGCGGTGAAGGCCGGCGACACCATCGAGGTGCTGCCGTCTCGGCAGACAGCTGTCGTCTCCGAGGTACGCCTGGCCGGCGAGACCGTCGCCAGCGCCGAGGCGGGCGACTCGGCCGGCCTGGTGCTTGACCGCCAGCTCGACGTCAGCCGTGGCGACTGGATCGTCACGCCCAATAGCGCCACGGCCACCAAGACCTTTCCGGCGACGCTCGCCTGGCTGGACACCGAAGCGGCCAAGCCTGGCCGCAAGTACTGGGTGCGCCACGGCAACCGCTGGGTGCAGGCGCGCATCTCTGCGATCGACTCGGTGCTGGACATCAACACGCTGCAGCCGCAGGACGCGCACGAACTGCCCGTCAACGCGATTGGCCGCGTGCAGATGGAAGTGCAGCATGAGCTGCCCGTCGAGCCCTTCGCGGTCAACCGCCTCGGCGGCGCGCTGATCGTCGTCGACCCGGCCAGCCACCGCACCAGCGGCGCGCTGCTGGTGGACGCGCAACCTGCCGCGCCGGCGGAAGAGGCCTGGTGATGAGCGCCGCGCCGGAGCACCTTAAGCAAGCTCGGCCGATCCGTCGACCGGGCAATCTCGACGTGCGAAGGGTGAACCCATGACCGGCCGCGTGATCTTCGTCAGCGCCGGCCCCGGCGCCGCCGACCTGATCACGCTGCGCGGCGCCCGTGCGCTGTCGCAGGCCAACGTCGTGCTGGCCGATGCGCTGGCTGACCCTGCTCTGCGCGAGCTGGCGCCGCAGGCCCGCTGGATCTCGGTGGGAAAGCGCGGCTTCGAGCACTCGGCCAAGCAGACCGCGATCAACGCGCTGCTGGTCAAGGCCGCGCAGGAGCACGCCCTCGTCGTGCGGCTCAAGGGCGGCGACGCCAGCGTCTTCGGCCGCATCGAAGAAGAGCTGACCGCGTTGGCCGAGGCCGGCATCACCAGCGAAGTGGTGCCCGGCGTCACGGCCGCCCTGGCCGCTGCCGCCCAGGCGCAGCGACCGTTGACCCGCCGCGGCCGTGGTCGCAGTGTGTCGCTGACGACGGCCATGACCGAGGCCGGCGACCTGCGCGCCGCCCGTTCGGCCGACACGGAGGTCTTCTACATGGCCGGCCGCCAGCTCAGCGGCCTGAGCCGCCAGCTGCTGGCCGCCGGCTGGGCGGCCGACACGCCGACCCTCGTCGTCAGCCGCGCCGGCTGCGCCGACGCCATCACCAGCGAGCACGCGCTGGCCGATCTGGCTCGCGCCGCACTGCTGCACCGCGGCCGCCCCACCGTCGTCACGGTCGGGACAGGCGCTTTGCCCATCGCCGGCCAGGATCAAGTCCTGTCGCCGACTAAAATCAGCGATTCGCCCGAAACATTGCCCTCCCAGGCGCCCCTCACCTCCCCGAGCTGCCCATGACCCACGTCGTCACCGAAGCCTGCATCCGCTGCAAATACACCGACTGCGTCGACGTCTGCCCGGTCGACTGCTTCCGCGAAGGTCCGAACTTCCTGACCATCGACCCGGATGAATGCATCGACTGCGCCGTCTGCATCCCCGAGTGCCCGGTCAACGCCATCCTGCCGGAAGAAGACGTGCCCGGTGATCAGATCCACATGATCAAGATCAACGCCGACTTGGCCAAGAGCTGGCCCAGCATCACCAAGCGCAAGGCCGCCCTGCCCGACGCGGACGAGTGGAAGGACAAGACGGGCAAGCTGCCCGAGCTGATCCGCTGAGCTTTCTCTCCCCATGCAGGCAGTACAGATCAGGCCCGACGCCATCGAGACGGACGCCGTCATCGTCGGTGCAGGCCCGGTGGGCCTGTTTCAGGTCTTCGAGCTGGGCCTGCTGGAGATCAAGGCGCACATCATCGACAGCCTGGCCTACCCCGGCGGCCAGTGCATCGAGCTCTACCCCGACAAGCCCATCTACGACATCCCGGCCGTGCCCGTGTGCACCGGCAAGGAGTTGACCGACAACCTGCTCAAACAGATCGAGCCCTTCGGCGCGACCTTCCACCTGGGCCAGGAAGTCACCGGGGTGCAGAAGCTGGCGGACGGGCGCTTCATCGTCGAGACCAGCAAGGGCACGCAGCTCGTGGCCAAGACCGTCTTCATCGCCGGTGGTGTCGGGAGCTTCCAGCCGCGCACGCTGAAGGTCGAAGGCGTCGAGAAGCACGAAGGCACGCAGGTCCACTACCGCGTCAAGAACCCGAGCCAGTTCGCCGGCAAGAACTTGCTCATCATCGGCGGCGGCGACTCTGCGCTGGACTGGGCGCTGAATTTCTGCGCTGGCCACGACGACGGCAACCCGCACAAGGCCGAGAGCGTCATCCTCGTGCACCGCAGGGACGGGTTCAAGGCAGCGCCCGCCAGCGTTGCGCGGCTCAAGGCGCTCTGCGACGCCCAGGAGATGCAGTTCATCGTCGGCCAGGCCACCGGCATCGCCGAACACGACGGCCAGCTCACGGGCCTCAGGATCACCGGCAACGACGGCATCACCCGCGTCGTGCCCTGCGACCAGGTGCTGGCCTTCTTCGGCCTCAGCCCCAAGCTCGGTCCCATCGCCGACTGGGGTCTGGCGCTGGAACGAAAGCAGATCATCGTCGACACCGAGAAGTTCGAGACCAGCGTGCCGGGCATCTTCGCCGTGGGCGATGTGAACACCTACCCGGGCAAGAAGAAGCTCATCCTGAGCGGCTTCCACGAAACCGCGCTGGCCGCCTTCGGTGCGGCACCGTACGTGTTCCCGGACAAGCGGGTGCACCTGCAATACACGACGACCAGCCCCAAGCTGCACAAGGTTTTGGGTGTCGACTCGCCAGTGTTCGATTGACGAAGACACTTGTCTAGACAACGACCCGCAGCTTCGCGGGCCGTTTGCTTTTAGAATGCACCTTGCCGTTGGCTTCGTGCCGGCGGCTCTTCGCTAGGGGTGTTGCGCCTGATTCAGGCAGCGCGACTGAGACAGTCCCTTTGAACCTGATTGAGGTAATCCTCGCGCAGGGAAGCACGCTGAAAGCCCAGGCCGAATCTTCGTCTCCCGCCCCTGGGCTCTGCCGTTTGCCGACCTGCCATCGCTTTGCAATTCGATGGCAAACCACCCGATCTCCCACTCCACCGTTGCCGCCGCCGCGGCATTGCTGTTCGCCAGCCAGGCCGGCGCCCAGACCCTGCCCCGGGTCAGCGTGACCGGCAAGGCCATCGAGGCCGTGCCCAGCCTCGCCGGCTTCAACGAGCCGCCGGCCCGCCTGCCGATGCAGGCGCTCAGCCTGTCCGCCGAACGGCTGGACGACCTCGGCATCAGCCAACTCTCGGGCATCACCAAGCTCGACGCCTCCATCTCTGACGCCTACAACGCCGTCGGCTACTGGTCGCAGCTCAAGATCCGCGGCTTCGACCTCGACAACCGCTTCAACCTGCGCCGCGACGGCCTGCCCGTCAGCGGGGAGACCGCGCTCTCGCTCGTCAACAAGTCGGGCATCGAGGTGCTCAAAGGCAGCTCCGGCATGCAGGCAGGCACGAGCTCGCCGGCCGGCATGGTCAACTTCGTCGTCAAGCGCCCGCTTGCCGATGACGCCACCACGTTGATGCTGGATGTCATCCAGGGCGGCTCGGTGCAGGCCAGCGTCGACCGCTCGCAGCGTTTCGGCACCAACCGCGAGTTCGGCCTGCGCGTGAACCTCGCTGCGGCCCACCTCGACCCCACGCTGCGCAACAGCAAGGGCAACTCGCACACCGTGGCCGTCGCCGCCGATTGGCGCGTCAGCCCCGACACCCTCGTCGAAGCCGAGGTCGAGTTCAACCGCCAGAGCCAGCCCAGCCAGCAGGGCTTCAGCCTGCTCGGCAATCGCCTGCCGGACCCGCACGCGGTCGACCCCAACCTCAATCTCAACAATCAGCCCTGGAGCCTGCCCGTTGTCTTCGACAACACGCACGCCTCGCTGCGCGTGCAACAGAAGCTGAGCGGCGACTGGCGCGCCCAGGCCAGTCTCGGCATCCAGCGCCTGCGCACCGATGACCGACTGGCCTATGCTTACGGTTGCAGCGCCGCGGACGGGACCTACTACGCCGACCGTTTCTGCCCCGACGGCAGCTACGACCTCTACGACTTCCGCAGCGAAAACGAGCACCGCGACACAACCTCGCTGGACATCTCCGCCAGCGGCCCCGTGCAACTGGCCGGCGTTCGCCACGACCTCACCGTGGGCGGCCTGACCAGCCAGTTCAAGAGCCGTTTCCAGCGCCAGGCCTACAACTACGCCGGCACCGGCAACATCGACGGCAGTGCCGTGACGCCGCCAGCGCCCGACCTGACCGACGAGAACACCAACCGCGACGAGCGCAGCAACGAGCTCTACCTGCGCGACCGTGTGGCATTGACGGCCGACACCAACGTCTGGCTGGGCCTGCGCCACACGCGCCTGCACCGCGAGAGCGTGCGCACCGACGGCTCACGGCCGACCGACTACTCGCAGGCCGTGACGACCCCCTGGGTCGCGGTCAGTCACGCGCTCTCGAGCGACTGGCTGGTCTACGCGAGCTGGGGCCAGGGCATCGAAAGCGAGGTCATTCCCAACCGAAGCCGCTACCTTCGACCTGCCCCGGCGCCCAAGCCCGGCGACGCACTGCCTGCACTCAAGAGCCGCCAGACCGAGCTGGGATTGAAGACCGGTACCCAGCGCGTCGAAGGCTCGCTGACCGTCTTCGACATCCGCCGCCCCGTGTGGCACGACATCGGCACCTGTGACGACCCGGGCACCTGCGAGCGTCGCGCCGATGGCTTCGCCCGCCACCGCGGCATCGAGGCCAGTGCCGACCTCAAGTGGAGCGGCGGCGGGCTGTTCGCCAGTGCCACCCGCCTGCACGCTCGCAACGAAGGCAGCACGGAGGCTGGTCTCAACGGCCTCGTGCCGGCCAACGTGCCGCAAACCACGATCAAGGCCCAGTGGCGCCAGGACCTGCTGCCCGGCCTGCAAGCCCAGCTCGGCCTGCGGCACGAAGGCAGCCGCTTCGCGACGCCCGACAACAGCGTCTCCGTGCCCGCCTGGACGGTGGCCGACGCCGGCCTGCGCTACATGCAAGGCGTGGGCAACCAGACCTGGGTCTGGCGCGCGGCCGTCGACAACCTGGCCAACCGCCGCGCGTGGCGCGAATCGCCCTGGCAGTTCGAGCACAGCTACCTCTACCCCCTGGCGCCGCGCACTTTCCGCGCAAGTCTTGAGGTGCACTTGTGAAGCACCCGAAAAAGTCTCTATAATCGCGGGCTCTGTTCCTCGATAGCTCAGTCGGTAGAGCGCCGGACTGTTAATCCGTAGGTCCCTGGTTCGAGCCCAGGTCGGGGAGCCAAATCAAAGCCTCACATGCGAAAGCCTGTGAGGCTTTTTCTTTGCATCAAGCGAAAGCCGCCATGTCCACGCTCCCCGCCTGCCCCAAGTGCCAGTCCACCTATACCTACGAGGACGGCGCCCAGCTGATCTGCCCCGAGTGCGGCCACGAGTGGCCGGCGCAGGGGCCGGCTCCCGTGGCGGACGACGACGCCCGCGTCATCAGGGACGCCGTGGGCAACGTGCTGCAGGACGGCGATACCGTCACCGTCATCAAGGACCTGAAGATCAAGGGCTCGTCCCTCGTCGTGAAGGTTGGGACCAAGGTCAAGAACATCCGGCTGACTGATGGGGATCACGACATCGACTGCAAGATCGACGGCATCGGCGCGATGGGCTTGAAGTCGGAGTTCGTGCGCAAGGTCTGAACGGCCCGCGTACTCGCCGCCCTTCCCTGCGACCTTGCTCCCTAAAATTCTCGGCCCGCGCCGGCCCCGCTGCGTGGCCACTCCTGTGCCTGAGAGATCACGATTGAACACCCTGGAGCAACTCCGCGCCGGCGCCTTGCGTGGCGCACGGCAGCTGACACTGCGCGAAGGCCTGCGCGAGCTGCCCGAAGCGGTCTACGCACTGGCCGACACGCTAGAGGTGCTGGACCTGTCCAGCAACGAACTGGAAGACCTGCCGGCGGACCTTCACCGGCTGCAGCGGCTGAAGGTCATCTTCTGTTCCAACAACCATTTCACCCGGCTGCCCGAGGCACTGGGACGGTGTGAGGCCTTGGAGATGCTGGGCTTCAAGGCCAACCGGATCGCCGAGGTGCCGGCCGCCGCGCTGCCACCCCGGCTGCGCTGGCTCATCCTGACCGACAACCGCATCGAGGCCCTGCCCGACGAGCTCGGCCGCCGGCCCCGGCTGCAGAAGATGGCGCTGGCCGGCAACCGGCTGAGCGCCTTGCCCGCCAGCCTCGCGGCTTGCGACGGGCTTGAGTTGCTGCGGATCTCTGCCAACCGGCTCGAAGGCCTGCCCGACTGGCTGCTGACGTTGCCGCGGCTGACCTGGCTGGCCCACGGCGGCAACCCGTTCAGCGCGGCGCATGAGGCGCGGGCGCTGGAGCAGGCATCGCTGCCACGGCTGCGGTGGCCGCAGCTGGACGTGCAGGCGTTGCTGGGCGAAGGCGCCTCGGGTCACATTTACCGCGCTGGCCTGCCGGACGGCGCTCACATGGCCTTGAAGGTCTTCAAGGGCGAGGTGACCAGCGATGGCCTACCCGTCACCGAGCTGGCCGCCAGCCTGCAGGCAGGCACCCATCCACAGCTGATCCCTGCCATCGGCCGGCTGACCGAGCACCCCACGGATGCGGACGGCCTGCTGATGCCCTTGGTCGGGCCCGAATTTCGCGTGCTGGCCGGGCCACCCAGCCTGGCGTCCTGCACACGCGACGTCTACGCCCCGGACTTGCGCCTTGCGCCACAGGCCACGCTGGCACTGGCCGCCGGCATCGCCGACGCGCTGGCGCATCTGCATGCGCGCGGGCTGTCGCACGGCGACCTGTATGCCCACAACATCCTGCACGATGGCCAAGGCCAGGCCCGGCTGGGCGATTTCGGCGCTGCGTCATTCCTTGGAAGCGTGCCACCGCAGCAGGCCTCGCGGCTGCGCGCGCTGGACGTGCGCGCACTGGGCTGCTTACTGGATGAACTGCAGGGCCGTTGTGACGAGCAGACGCCGGCGCTGGACGCGATGGCGCTGCTGGCGCAAGCCAGCCTGTGCGCCAACCCCGACATGCGGCCAGCGGCAAGTGCGCTGGCACGCGATCTGCAGCGGCTGGCGGCCGGCTGAAAACCGGCCTGATCGCGTCACAGCGACTTCAGGAACGCCAGTACTGCCTCCCGGTCCGTCTTGCCCAGCGCCTCGAAGCGCTGCCGCGACTTATCGGCTTCGCCGCCATGCCACATCACCGCCTCGGTCAGGTTGCGCGCACGGCCATCGTGCAGGTAGCCCACCTTGGCGCTGTTGCCCATAACCTTGTCGGTGTAGCCGATGCCCCACAGCGGCGCGGTGCGCCACAGCGCGCCCCTGGCCTGGCCTTCCACGTAGTTGTCGGCCAGCCCCGCGCCCATGTCATGCAGCAGCAGGTCGGTGTAGGGCTTGATGGCCTGGTTGCGCAGTTCGGCAAAGAGGTGGCCCGGGCCGGTCTTCATGTCGACCGCATGGCAGGCCGTACAGCGCATGCCCTGGAAAAGCTGAGCGCCGGCGCTGACCTGCAGCGGGTCCACGCGGTGCTCGTCCAGCGGCGCCACGCCCTTGGGGAAGCCGCTGGGCAGGCTGCGCTGCGCCGGCACGGCTACCAGCGCCAGGTAGCGCGAGACGGACTGCAGATCGGCCTCGGAGATGCCGGGCTGGCGCGCGCCCGACGCGCAGGCCACCGGACCGCTGTTGCAGGCGCGGCTGGGGTAGACGGGTGACGTGACGGCCATGTCCTGCAGCAGCGCGGCAGCAGCCTGGTGGCGCAGCGAGGCTTTGGACGCCTTCCAGCCGAAGCGACCCAGGCGCACCGCGCCGGTCTCGGGGTCGAAGACGAAGTTGGGCACACCCTTCACACCGTCTTCGTCCGGTGCGTTGCGGGCGCGGGCCAGGATGTCGGTCTCAGGCACAGCCTCCAGCAGACCCGTGCCGATCATGGGCTGGGCCGCACGCAGCGAGAACGCGGCAGGCACGGGGCCATCGAAGGCCAGCGTGGGCTTGCGCAGCTCCACCGTCGTGCCGTCGGC